>JBJTPZ010000533.1:0-12056 GCA_046075365.1 Planctomycetaceae bacterium | reverse complement strand
CCGGCCAGGTAATTCCTTTGAATCGGCGGAAGTTTCTGATTGGTCGTGAGCAGGATTGTCAGTTGCGGCCGAACAGCGAAATGGTCAGCCGTCATCACTGTGTTTTTAGTCTGGATGACTTTTCGGTGCGGCTGCGTGATTTGGGCAGCACCAACGGGACACTGGTGAACGGCGAGCGAATTCAGCGGGAAACTGTTTTGTCGAATTCTGACAGAATAGTGATTGGCAATCTTGAGTTTGAGCTGGTGGTCAGAGCTGACGTGCAGGCTCCTGATGCTGACAGCAAGATGTTGTCGACGGCGGTGCTGACGAACGAAGAAACCCAGGTTTCTGCTCCCACTGTCACGGATGCGCCTCCTGTGCCGGCTGCTCCTGCTGCTGCGATTCCGGCGGATCAGACTGTGACGATGCCGGTGGCTGCAATGATGCCTGCGGCCGACACGACTGTGATGTCGATGCCTCAGATGATGCCGGGGCAGTATCCGTTTCAGCCGATGATGCCTCAAATGGGCGGTTATCCTGGCGGTATGTACGGTGGTTTTCCTTATCAGCCTCCGATGATGCCAGGCTATGGTCAGATGTATCCTCAGATGATGCCTCAGATGGGCTATCCGATGGGCGGGGGTATGATGGTACCGGGGATGGGTGCGGTACCGGGGATGCCTGTACAGGCTCCGGCGCAGCCTGCTGTGGCGGCGGATGGCGGGGAAGCGGGCAAGCTGGAAGTTTCGCTGCCTGATCCCAGCTCTACGGGGGCTCGCGAGGGCGAGCCTTCGAAGGGCAGTACGGGGGCATCGCCGAAGGATTCAACGAAGCCGACGGGTGCTGCTGACGCGATCATCAAGCAGTATCTGGGTCGTCGCGGCTGATCTGATTTTGCAGTGCTGGCATGGGGGTGAGGTGATGGCGGATCCTTCGGACGTGCAGAGGCGTTACAAAGAGTTTCTTGATCTGCTTCCGTTGACACTGACGTTGGCGGGTCTGCCTCCCAGCGACCATGGCCGGTACTTTACGGCCGAGCAGATAGAATCACGTTTGTTCACTATTCGACATGCATGGAAGGCGGCGCGTCAGGTAGTGCGGGAGTGTGTAGCTGGTGGTGGTGATTCGCATTCCTGAGTATTCTGCTGTTTGGCTGTCGAGAAATTCCGGGGAAACCGTGGGTGCTGACCGTAAACCTGATTTATTGATTGGAACCATGCTGGTGTCGGTGTCGACAACGGGTTGTCGTGGCTCGGTTGCTTGACATTGCTCCCGGTGTCCACTACTGTGATGATGCGTCGGCCGAAAACTGCCGGCGCGAAATGGTGCAGGGTTCTGTTGAAGCGTGTGTTTGGTAGATTTTGAATTTGTGGTTTTGTGTTGGGCATCGTGCTGAAGGGACCTGAAATGGACAAGATTTAGATCTTCCTCCATTTCTTCAGTTGGCAGTGCGAGCGGGAGTGATCCTGTTCGTGGCCGTTTGGCCGCCATCTGACGAGGTTTTGTCGATTGTCTGCGAGGGCGGTCGGGCACGAAAAGTGGGACATTGATCCCGCTTTTTTTTTACAGATGCAGTGCAGCGAACGTCAGCCTCATGAACGGTAACGAAATACTCAGAATTGTCGATGCGATTCACCGCGACAAGGCCATTGATGCGGATGTGGTCTTCGAGGGTATCGAGCAGGCAATCCTCTCTGCGGCTCGGAAGCATTTTTCCGAGGAAGAGCAACTTGAGGTACGGATTGATCGAGAGACGGGTGAGCCGTCATTGATCTGTGACGGCCGTGCGCTGGAGGCTGACCTGCTGGGTGACCTGCTGGGCCGCATATCGGCTCAGACTGCCAAGCAGGTCATGATCCAGAAGATCCGTGAGGCGGAGCGGGACGCTCTGTACGATGAGTATCTGGATCTGCGAAGCCAGCTGATTTCCGGCCAGGTGACTCGTGTTGACCGTGGCACGGTGATTGTCAAGCTGGACAAAATCGAAGCAATCCTGCCTCGCAGCGAGCAGATTCGCAAAGAGAACTTCCGTACTGGCGATCGTCTGCGAGCGATTGTGCTGGACGTGCGGAAGGCTGGTTCGCGGGTGCGTGTGATCCTCAGCAGGACTCATCCGGACTTCGTGCGTCGGCTGTTTGAGGTAGAGATTCCGGAAGTCAACGATCGGGTGATTGAGGTTCGCTCGATTGCTCGCGAGGCCGGGAACCGTTCGAAGGTTGCGGTTTCCTGTTCGGACAGCACCATCGACTGTGTTGGTGCCTGCGTTGGTGTCCGCGGTGCTCGAATTCGTGGCATTGTGGAAGAGCTGGCGGGCGAGCGAATTGACATTGTCCGCTGGAACGATTCGTTGTCGGTGCTGGTTCCCAATGCTTTGCAGCCTGCGGAAGTTGAAGACGTGATTCTTTGTCCGATGCTGGGCAAGGTGATCGTGCTTGTGCGTGACGACCAGTTGTCGCTGGCGATTGGGAAATTCGGACAGAATGTGCGTTTGGCCAGCAAACTGGTGGGCTGGGACATCAACGTGATGACTCAGGTTGAACTGGACGCGAAGCTGGACAAATCGATTGAGGCCTTCTGTGTGATTCCGGAAGTGACTCCGGAGCTTGCGGAAAGTCTGGTCTCACAAGGATTCTTCTCGTTCGACGACTTGTCTGTGATTGAGCCTGATCAGTTGATGGAGATCAGCGGTCTTTCGGAAGAGGACTGCAGTCGAATTGTGGATTATGCTGACGAAGAGAGTGCTCGGCTGGAGGCCGAAGAGAAGTTTCAGGCAGAGCAGCGCAAGCTGTCGGGGGCTCAGTCTGAGTCGGCACCACCGGTGCCGCCAGGGGCTCCCGCGGTGGATTCGGCTGATGTTGGATAACTGAATTGTTTATTCGCTGGTTTCAGGAGTTGAATCTTCAATAGTACATCCCATGTGTCGCTGGTCTGACCGGATTGATTGCGGTCAGGCTTAATTTGAGTGAAGACGGAATTTGGTCGGGCGACCGGCCATCGTGTGTGAAGGTGGTTTTCTGATCGGATGGCGGCTGAAAGTTTACGGTTGTTATTTGGGTGCATCGGTCGTAGTTGCACCGATCTTTGTGCTGCCGCGGTTTTGCATGGGAGCTGGCCGCAGGTGGCGGCCTAAGGGGTTTGTGTTTTGAAGATTCGTATCTTTGCCCTGGCCAGAGATCTGGGGCTCGACAGCAAGGTCCTGATTGATCTTTGCGAAGAAGCGGGCGTAAAGCTCCGCAACGCTTTGGCGACTATCAGCGAAGAAGAGCGCGATCAGGTGGTCGCCTATTTGCGTCGCAAGGGGACACCGGGCGCCGCTGACATTCCGACAACGGAAATTGCTCCGGTGCGCGAACAGCAAAACCAGTCTGGTCGTGTCCGTGTGATCGGTGCATCCGGCCGTGGCACCATGCGGACAGCTGACGGGCAGCCGTATGACGCGGGGGTTTCGTCTGAGGGCGAGCCTGACGAACTGGTGTCCGTTGAGGCTGCTGAGGCTGCTGTGGACGCTGCTGAAGCGGCGACACCTGCAGCGGAGCCTGAACCGTCTGTTGAAGTTTCGACAGCAGAGGCGGTGCCGGAATCAGTTGTGCAGGAGCAGTCTGATGTAGTTGAAACAGTGGAAGCGGCCGAGCCCGTCGCGGTATCTCCGGCGATTCCCGAGGCCAGCGCAGCAGTTCCTGAAATTTCTGCTCCGGCAGTTCCTGTGGAGCCTGCGCCAGTTCCTGTGTCTGTTCCGGTTGCCCCTGCGGCTGCTGTCCCGGCACCGGCTGCGGCTCCGGCAGGTTCTGTGACGGGTGCTCCTGTGCGACCCGGTCCTGTGGCTCAGGGGGGCGATCCCTCGCGACGGCCGCGGATGCAGCAGCTGCGTGAGATGCGTCCAATTGGATCTGTGAAGGATCGTGAGGCGGCAGCGGCTGCACCGCAGCCTTCGCGTCCGGCCGGTCCGATCAAGGTGAACCGTGACAAACCGGCAGCGAGGCCAATGGTCGCGGCACCTCCGGATTATGTCGCGCCGGTCATTAAGAAGCCAAAGCCGAAGGACGAGAAGGCGCAGAAGCCGGACATGGCATTGTCCGATCTGGTTGACCGTCGCAGTCCGCTGGCTGACCAGTTGAAGGCGCTCCGCGAGGCGCGTGAAGAGCAGGAGGCTCCGAAGGCCGCCCCTGCCCGGCCTGCTCGCCCCGGGATGGCTCGCGGGTCGCTGCTTAAGGAGCTCCGTGAGACTCGTGAGGCAGAGCGACAGGCGAAGAAGCTGAAGCGCAAGAAGCGCACGGGAGCTGCTGAGCTGAAAACGACGGCTCAGATGACGTTCCCGGTGACGGTTCGTGCGTTGTCAGAGGCAATTGGCCGTCCGGCTCGCGCGATTCTCGGACTGCTGCTCAAGCAGGGGCGGATGGTCACGATCAACGATGCACTGGGTGAAGAAGAGGCGATGGAAGTCGCCATGGAGCTGGGTGTTGACCTGTCCTTCAAGAGGACTCGAGACATCGAAGCAGAGCTGCTGGCATCACTGGACCACGAGGATCCTGCTGAGCTGATGTCCGGGCGTCCTCCGATCATCACGATTCTGGGGCATGTTGACCACGGCAAGACGACGATGGTTGACAAGATCCGCAACGCCAACGTGGCGGCTGGGGAGTTTGGCGGGATTACTCAGCACATTGCTGCCTACCAGGTGAACTATGAGGGTCACTGGCTGACCTTCGTGGATACTCCGGGTCACGCCGCATTTGGTGAGATGCGTTCGCGTGGTGCGAACGTGACGGACATTGTGGTGCTGGTGGTGGCGGCCGACGACGGCGTGATGCCTCAGACTGTCGAATGCATCAGTCACGCCAAGAATGCCGGTGTCCCGATTGTGGTGGCGCTGAACAAGATCGATCTGCCTGGCGTTGATGAGCAGAAGATTCTGTCGCAGCTGGCACAGAACGGGATCCTGGCGGCGGAGTGGGGTGGTGAGTATGAAGTCGTGCGGACTTCGGGAGCGAAGGGCATTGGGATCGACAAGTTGCTTGAAACTTTGATCCTGACTGCTGAATTGCACGAGTTGAAGGCAAATTCGCAGCGTGAGGCTTTGGGTGTTTGTCTTGAGTCGTTCCGCGACGAGGGTCGTGGTGCGATTGCGTGGCTGATTGTTCAGAAGGGCACGCTGAAGGTTGGTGATGTTGTGCTGTGTGGTTCGACGTATGGTCGAATTCGTGCGATGTACAACGACAGGGACGAGGCGATCACGGAGGCTGGTCCTTCGGTGCCGGTGAAAGTTTCTGGCCTGACCGACGTGCCGGGTGCTGGCGACCACTTCTTTGTGATGAAAGACATCGAGGAGGCTCGTGAGACCGCTGAATCCCGAATGCATGAAGGTCGTCGGGAATCACTGGCGCAGCGAGTGACTCCACGAACCCTGGAAGACATCCTCAATCAGCCTCGCGATGGCGAGGGAGTGCAGGATCTGCCATTGATTTTGAAGGCTGATTCTCCGGGCTCAATCGAAGCTTTGCGAAGCGAGATTGGGAAGTTCGAGCATCCTGAGGTGCGGGTGCAGGTGATCCATTACGGAATTGGTGGTGTCAACGAGAGCGACGTTTATCTGGCGAGTGCAGCTGGCGCGATTGTGATTGCGTTTCATGTGGTCGCTGAAGACCGTGCTCAGATGCTGGCGGACCGAGAGGGCGTTGAGATTCGGCGGTACAACATCATCTACGAGGTGACTGATCACATTCGTCTGGCGCTGCAGGGTCTGCTGCGACCGGAGCGAGTTGAGGTGTCGACCGGGCGAGCGATTGTACTGCGAACTTTCAGTATCAGTCGATTTGGCACCATTGCTGGCTGTCGTGTTTTGAATGGCACGATTTCCCGTGACAGCAGGGTGCATCTGATTCGGGATCAGAAGGTGTTGAACGACTATCGCATTGGTTCGCTGAAGCGTGAGAAGGACGATGCGAAGGAAGTCCGCGAGGGTATGGAGTGTGGTATTCGTCTGGATGGGTTCAACGACGTGAAGGAGGGCGACCTGCTTGAGGCTTATCGTGTGGACGAAATCAAGCGGACGCTGGATTCCTGAAGTTTAGGCTGGACTGAGGAAGGTACCTGGTATGTCTGCTCGCAGGACGGCTCGTGTGGCCTCGATGGTTCGGGAGGTGGTCAGTTCGGCCATACTTTCCGAGCTGAGGGACCCGCGTATTCGAAACGTGACTGTGCTTGGTGCCGAGGTCAGTCCTGATCTGCGTTTGGCGCGGGTGCGTATTTCGGTGATGGGTGATGAGAAGACTGCTGCATTGACCATGCACGGGCTGAATTCTGCGAAGGGTTATCTGCAGTCGCGGGTGGGTGAGTACATTCGCAGCAGGTATACTCCTGAACTGCGTTTTGAACTGGACGAAGGTGTGCGGAAGTCGGTTGAGGCGTCGGCAATTATCCGTGAGGCTCTGGAGCAGGATGCGGCTCGTCACAGGGTTGCAGAATCGCAGCAGTCGGAGCTGTCAGACGCAGAAGTTGAGAAGCAGGTATTGGAAGCGAATGACGAGTGATTTCCGGTTCAGCGGCGCAACAGGTGTCTGCATTCCGGAGTGTTCTTCGATTAAGTTCGGGTCGACAGGAAACTGAAATGGGTACTGCAAAAGCTACCAGGGCAGCCGACAAATCTCAGGTCTGTCGTCGTCTTGTGCAGGCGCTGCAAAAGCTTTATGGAAAGTCTGTGCCTTCGTTTCAGGCGTCGGTTCTGGATACGATGCTGTTTGCTGTGTGTCTGGAGGACAACCGCTGGGAGCAGGCGGAGAGCGGGTTAAAGCTGCTGATTTCTTCGTTTTTTGATTTGAACGAAATCAGGGTCAGTTCAGTGACGGAACTCGAGCGGGCGCTCGATGGTCTGGCCCATTCCGACCTGAAGGGTATGCGAATCCGTGCGATTCTGCGGCATGTCTTTGAGGGGACATACACCTTCGAGTTTGAGAAGCTCCGTCGGATGACTCTGGAGCAGGCAATTAAGGCTCTGAAGAAGATTCAGGAATTGAGTCCGTTTGTGCGGGACTTTGTGCTGCATGAGATTCTCGGGAACCATGTTGTTTATCTTGACGGGTCGATGCTGACGGCTGCTCGCTGGCTGGGTCTGGTTCCGGCGACGGCTGACGTTGGGGATGCTTCTGAGTACCTGAAGGCGGGTGTGCGGAAATCCGAGGTTTCAGAGTTTTGTCATTTGTTGAAGTGTCTTTCGACGGATGTGCAGTTTGCGGGTCATTTGTCGGATCCGCTGGACGGCGAGTACGACATGGCAGATGTGCTGGACCGGCTGACGGAGCTGCAGTCGCCGAGGAAGAAAGTTTCCCGGGCGGTTGTTGAGGTGGTGAAGCCGGAGCGTTCTGACAAGGCTGAGAAGTCTTCTGCGAAGAAGCCTGCAGCGGCGCGGTCGGCTGCTGCGAAACCGGCTGCTGCAAAGCCGGCTGCTGCGAAACCGGCTGCTGCTGCGGTATCTCCGAGTAAGCCCGCTGCTCGTGCTGCGACCCCGGCTGCTCGTGAGAAGGGCAAAAGTGGTGCCTCTGCTGCGGCCAGTTCCGGCAAAAAAGCGGCTGGCGGCGGGTCAGGAAGTGCTGCGGCGAAAGGTGCTGCGGGTTCCGGGAAGTCGGCTTCCAGCAAATCAGCGAGTCCGAAGAGCCGTCGCTGACAATCCTGGCTGTCTGGTCGTTCACGGCAAAGTGAACTCGACAGAAGACTCAACGCAATCGATAATGCCCCAGTCTTTCTGCATTATTCGTTTTGCGGGTGGGGTATCATGAACCTGTTCCATGCCAGCGTTGGGTTGTTTCGTTGTCTGCCGGAATTGTGCAGCCGGTTTAGTGGCCGCAGATCTTTATTCGCGGCAGTGTGCCTGCTGGTGTGTTTCTGTTTGTCGGCAACGTGTTCTGCCGTGATGCGGCCAGTGCAGGAGCCGGCGGATCAGCCGTCTGTTGAAGAGCAGCCGCCAGAGCCACGAACGCTGAAGGATGAGTCCGAGTCTTTGGATCCCACCAACAAGGATGCTTTGGCATGGTACATGGCCGGGCACAAAGCGTTGAAGCGTGGGGATTTGAAAGAGGCGGCGGATGCTTTTGAGAAGTCTGCTGCAGCAGCTCCGGATTCCCCGATCCCGTTGCGTGCGCGTGCGATGGTGCTGTTTCGTCTGGGGCGAGCGGCTGATGGTCTTGCCGCAGCTGAGACGGCCATGAAGATGGATCAGGATGACTGGCAGACTCGACTGGAGCTGGCGGTTGCATTTTTTCAGAATCGTCAGCTGGGTCGTGCGGTGGAGCTGATTGAGCAGGCGGTGGCTTCTAAGTCACTGAATCGAAAGTCACTGGATTTTATTCAGGTGCATCAGGTGCGGTCGGCGATTCAGTTGCAGTTGCGCAATACTGGTGCTGCGGCCGACAGTTATGAAGTGATTCTGAATGCACTGGACAAGCCGGAAGATTTTGGACTTTCGCAGCGTGATCATGCAAATCTGCTGCGGAATCGTGCAACTGGTTATGAGTTAACGGGCCGGGTGCTGCTTGAAGCTGGTCGAACGGCGATGGCGATTCGAGCGTTTGAAGGTCTCAGTCGGACTCAGCAGGATCGGCCGGGTGAGCATCATTTGCTGCTGGCGCGTGCGCTGTATCAGCAGGACAAGCTGATGGAGTGTGAGAAGAATCTGGATCGGTACTTTGAGACGGGCAAACGCAGTCGTGAGTCGCTGGCTCTGCTGCGTGATCTGTACGAGAATTCTTCTCGAAGTGATGCTTTGGCGGATCGTCTGAAGCAGCTTTCAGAGACGGCGTCGCGGAAGTCAGAAGTGCAGCTGTTTCTTGGTCAGTTGCTGCTGGATCAGGGTAAAGCGAAGGAAGCGGGCGATGTATTCCGCGAGATTCTGCAGACGAGCGGGGAGGCTGAGGCGAACGTCGGTTTGATTCGAGTGGCGGTGGCGGAGCGTGATCCGGCTGCGGTGCTTACGGCATTGAACAAAGCCTCGGCTGCTCGAATCACCTACCGAGAGCTGCTTCCGCTGCTGCAGTCACTGGAGACTGCCGAGGATTTTGGAAAGTCTCTGGTGTCTGCGTGTGTGAAGTCTTTTGAAGCGGGTGATGCAGAGTTGCAGCCGCTGACAACGTGGTTTTGTGCGGCGACTGCTGCAGAGTTTGAATTATCAGAACAGCAGGGACTGTTGCTGAAGGCGACACTGGAGCTGGAGCCGGATCAGGAGTTGATGCTGGAGACCCTGGACAAGTATGCTGGCAGTTTGCTGGTGGCGGGCGAGTATCAGCAGGCGGCGCGGATTTTTGAGCAGATGCTGGCTCAGCCGGGACTGCCTGACGGTGCTCGTGTGAATGCTCTGTTTCGGATTGCAATTGCATACGGTGCCTTGAAGGATTTGAAAGCTGCCAGGACGGCCATCCGGCAGGCGCTGCAGATACTGCCGAATGAACCGCAGTTGCTGATGCGTCTGGCAGCGATCGAGGCAATGGATGGAAAGCTGGAGGTTGCTGAGGGAATATTGCTGGGTGCAGTGGCGGCTTTGGAGGGTCGTCGTGAGGAGCGTGGGGAACTGCTGATTGATGCGAGACTGCAGTTGGCGGGTGTTTATTCGCGACGGGGGCAGTGGGAGAACGCGGCGGAACAGTATGATGTTTTGCTGCAGATGGAGAATGTTCCGAAGGAAGTCATACGTTCTGTGAAGATGGGCCTCTCGAATGCTCTGGTTCAGGGCGGTGACATGGCTCGTGGCGAGAAAGTACTTGAGGAGGTCTATCAGGAGGATCCTCAGGATCCGGGTGTGAACAATGACCTTGGGTATCTGTATGCGGACCAGGGCAAGAACCTGGAGCAGGCCGAAAAGATGATTCGGCTGGCGGTGCAGAATCAGCCGGAAAATCCAGCGTACCTCGACAGTCTGGGCTGGGTGTTGTTTAAGCTGGGACGGAACGAGGAGGCGCTTGAGACGCTGAAGAAGGCGAATGGAATTCCGGATTACGAAGATTCGACACTTCTTGAGCATCAGGGGGATGTGCATCAGGCGATGCAGCAGGCTGATGACGCGAAGAAGCTGTGGCAGAAGGCGGCAGAGGTGGAGGAGAAGGAGACCAGTCCGGACAAGGCTGTGCTCAAGCGTCTGCGGGAAAAGCTCGGAAACTAAAGTTGTCGCAGACGGGGTAACTGGAAGTGGCCAGAAAAACGACGATCAGCAGCATGGACGACGACAGTGATCCTGCATCGGGTCAGGGATCGTGGGACGGTGGTATGTCCCGCGGTTCCGGAGGCTCGACGGAAGGCGGTGGCGATCAGGAGCGGCTGGATGATGAGCTGCGACCATCACGACTGCAGGATGTTGTGGGTCAGCGGGATGTGGTGGAACGTCTGATGATTTTGCTGGAGGCTACGAAGAAGCGTAAGGAGCCTCTGGGGCATCTGCTGTTTGACGGTCCGCCGGGTCTGGGGAAGACCACATTGGCAACTGTGATACCGAGGGAGCTTGGTACGGATATACAGATCACTGCTGGTCCGTCGCTCAACGCTCCCAAGGATCTGCTGCCGTATCTGACGAATGCCGGTCACGGCAGTGTGTTGTTTATTGATGAGATTCATCGGATGCCGCCGGCAGTGGAGGAATTCATCTATCCGGCGATGGAAGATTTCCGTGTGGACATTACTTTGGGTGAAGGCCTGAATGCTCGCACGATCAACATGAAGCTGCAGCAGTTTACGGTGATTGGCGCCACGACTCGCAGCGGCATGCTGACGGCTCCACTGCGTGACCGATTTGTGAATCGGGAGCATCTGGACTTTTATACTCAGCAGGAGCTTTCGACGATCATTCTGAGAAACTCAGGGAAACTTCGCACGCACATGGAGCCTGCGGCGGCGGAGGAGATTGCGATGCGTTCTCGGGGTACGCCGCGAAAGGCCAATAACTGGCTCCGCTGGACTCGAGACTTCGCGGATGCGCGGGCTGATGGTCGGATTACGTTGGATGTTGCAAAAGCGGCATTGCGCATGAAGGGCGTGGATGAAGCGGGTCTGGAGGAGCAGGACCGCCGTTATCTTGAGACGATCATTACGGTGTTTGGTGGTGGTCCGGCGGGTGTGCAGGCGATTGGGCACACGATGAATATTCCGGCCGATACATTGGAGGACGAGGTCGAGCCGTTTTTGTTGCGGGAGGGTTTTATCCAGAGAACTCCGCGGGGCCGTACAATCACGGCGCGGGCTTTGGCTCATCTGGGTGCGGCCGAGAAGTCGCTGGGTAAAAAGTCGTCTCTGCGGGATCGGCCTGGTTTGTTCTAAGGCCTTGTGTGCTGGCCGGTCAGGCGGAGCGGCGATAGAACGGCAGCGTGGTGGTTTTTGCGGTAACCAGGCTGCCGCGGATATCCACTTCAACTGTGACACCGGGTGTATCCAGTTCGCAGGGTACGAGTGCCATGGCAATGACCTGCTGAAGTGTTGGCGAGAATGTTCCGGAAGTGACGTGTCCGATGGTTTGGCCTGCGGTCAGAACCGGGCTGTTTTCGCGGGCGATTCTTCTTCCCTCCAGCAGCAGCCCTGTGCGTCGGGTTTGCGGACCGTCTGTACGGATTTTCTCCAGTGCTGCCTTGCCGCTGAATTCCGGTTTATCGAAGTGTACGGCAGTGTTCAGACCGACTGACAGAGGATCAATCTGTTCAGAGAGTTCGTGGCCGTAGAGTGGCATACCTGCTTCGAGTCTGAGTGTGTCGCGGCAGCCAAGTCCGGCGGTGATCAGCCCCAGTGGTTGTCCTGTACTTAGTAGTTTTTCCCAGACGGAGACAGCTTCGTCAGCCGGGATGGTGAGTTCAAAGCCGTCTTCCCCGGTGTACCCGGTGCGGGAAATCATTGCCGGGGCACCGGTTGGGCAGGAACCGAGAGCACAGCGGTAGTATTTGAGTTCTGCTGCGGCATGCAGGCCGAAATTCTGCATGATTTCGGCTGACCGTGGGCCCTGGACAGCCAGCATGGCTGTGTGTGTTGTGAGATCCGTCAGCTGGAGGGCAGCGTAGCCGGCCGTGTGCTCAAACCACTCCAGCAGTTTCAGTCGGTTTGACGCATTGACGACC
>JBJTPZ010000532.1:0-2537 GCA_046075365.1 Planctomycetaceae bacterium | reverse complement strand
CAGCCACGAAAAAAAATGTCAGAAACATCGCGAGATCCGGAAAGGAGGAAAGAGGAACAAGGAACGAGGAACTGCTCACTGGCTTACTGGCTTACTAACCACTGACCACTATTCCTGTGCGTTGCCATTCGCGGCTTCGCGGCTTCGCGTGAGCCAAACTGCCCACAGTGCAGCAAAAGGACAGATCTCGGGCTGGAAAGCCCGAGCTACGGAAAGATACCACCCGCGGACTCCCGTCCGCGGCTCGCCAAACTGACCACTGGCTTACTGGCTTACTGGCTTACTGGCTGGCCCGGAGTCCTGGGGACGGGCTTTGCAAGCGGACTTTGATCCGAAAACAAAATCTGCTCGTACCAGGCATGCAGCTCGACAGTGTTGCCATTGCGAGTCACCGGGAGTATCAGTCGCAGTCTAAGATGCGGACGCTCACGAAACCAGCCGTTCAGGGCATGAGACAGAAAGTGAGCAATCTCACCTGCGGGCTCGCCCTGCCCCAAATACACTCGCACCCAGCCACCCATGTCCAGCTGATTGATGCCAATTCGCGCCTGCACCATGCCCGCTGCTTTCCGAACTGCAGATTAACGCACCAGAGTCCGCACCAAACCCGTCAATACACCGCAAATCCTGACCCGAGCTGCTGCATACCGCATCGGCCGCAAACGCTCGTTCGCTGGTATCAGCACCACCATGTCACCCTCCTGACGGTAACGCTTCAACGTCGCCTGCTCGTCATCCACGACCGCCGCTACAGTCTGGCCGCTGCGAGCCGTCTGAGCATGGCGGATGATGGCCAGATCGCCGTCATTGATCCCGTCCAGAATCATCGAATCCCCCTGCACACGCAGCAGAAAATGATCCTGCGGATCAAAGACGCGAGTCAGATCGAAAGTCTCTACGTTTTCAATCGCATCCATCGGAACACCAGCCGCAATCCGACCCAGTACCCGAAATGGACGCTCCTGACGGCCCGCTTCACCCAATAAGACATCCAGATCCACCTGCAACACCTGAGCAACACGGATCAGCACCGCGCGGCCCGGCTGGTCACGGCCGTTTTCAATCTTCGACAAATGACTGAAATGAATTTCCAGCTGCACCGCCAGCTGACGCAGTGTCAAACCACGCGACTGACGCAATTGACGAATCACCGATCCAATACCACCTGTCATCCCTGCACCTGCAGCAATTCAGGAACACCACGAGACACACCGGGGACGTACGAAGACTGCTGAGCCAGCTGAGACTGAGATACCGCTGGCAACTCAGCGCGACGAATCCGATGAGTTTCCGGAGCATCAAAGGCCAGACTGCAGCTGCCGTCACTGGTCTGCACGATGCGAATCCGAATTGCACCACCAGCGAAACCCACCGACGGACCCTCAATCACAATTTCCTGCCCCTTACGCCGCTTTAATACCAACATGACCAAAACCCCTTCCGCAGGTGCACAAACCCGCTTTTCAAAACACCACACAAACCCGCTTTTCGACACAATAACAAACCCATCCTGAACCAATTCGCACACACACATCGCGTTTGTTGGAACTTTTTCCAACACCGTTATACTGCGGGGGTGCGAGCATGCCAAGAGAGAAATGGAAAAAAGCAGGGGAAAAGTCAGTGATCAGTGATCAGACAGGCGAGCCGTGGGCGGGAGTCCGCGGGTGCGGCCTTTTCCGTAGCTCGGGCTTTCCAGCCCGAGATCTGTCCGCTGCGTCTGGAACGCCTGGAGATCGCCGTAATGGGGCGGGGGCTTGCAGACAGTTGGTCTCACGCGAAGACGCGAAGACGCGAAGACGCGAAGGGAAACGCAAAGGGCAGTTGGTAGGGAACGTTTTTCGAGTACGAGTACGAGTACGAGTACCGTCCGCCAGGGCGGACTGAGTACGAGTACGAGGCGAGTTTTTTAACGACAGTGGTCCGTGGTCAGTCAGGCGAGCCGCGGACGGGAGTCCGCGGGTGGGGTCTTTTCTGTAGCTCGGGCTTTCCAGCCAGAGATCTGTCCTTTTGCGTTTTGACCGTCTGGCGATGGCCGCACAGGGGCTGGTGCTTTGCAGGCGGTTTGTCTCACGCGAAGCCGCGAAGCCGCGAAGGGAGACGCAAAGGTCAGTTGGTAGTGAACGTTTTTTGAGTACGAGTACGAGGCGAGTTTTTTAACGACAGTGGTCAGCGGTCAGCCAGTTGAGCCGCGGACGGGAGTCCGCGTGTGGTGCCTTTTCCGTAGCTCGGGCTTTCCAGCCCGAGTTCTGTCCCTTGGGTTTTGACCGTCTGGAGATGGCGGTAATGGGGCGGGGGCTTTGCGGGCAGTTTGTCTCACGCGAAGCCGCGAAATGAAATGCGCAGGACAGTGGTCAGTGGGGGGGGGGCGCAGGAAAAAGCCCGCCGGTTGTCCGGCGGGCTGAGTAGGGATTGCAAATATTGCCAGTTGCTGGCTGTCTGATCTGGTTTGATCAGGCGGCTTTGCGGGCTTGTCGTTCGGCTGCAGCCGGGAACGGCAGTGTGGCCTTGCGGTCCAGTGCCTGGCACAGTCCCGA
>JBJTPZ010000531.1:0-1673 GCA_046075365.1 Planctomycetaceae bacterium | reverse complement strand
GTTTGCTGCACTCGCCGCTCCACGCCCTGTCGCGATGACCGGAGCAGATGACTGGACCGTCGATATTGAATCCAAAGGCTACCCCGAACTGCGACAGCTGTACGCAATGCTGGGAGCCCCCGACAATGTGCTGGCCAAATACCGCAAATTCCCGCACAACTACAACCTGCCCAGCCGCATGATGATGTACCAGTGGTTCAATCAGCATCTGCACCTGGGAATCAGCGAAATCAGGGAACGCCCGTACGTGCCGCTGACACGCGATGAAGCCACCGTCTTCACAACCGATCACCCCGCGCCACCCAAAACCGCAGATGCCGAAGTCGCCATGCTGCAGCAACTGGATGCTGCCTCCCGCCAGCAAATCTCCGCACTGCTGCCCAAAACTCAGGCCGGCATGGCCGAATTTCGGCAGGTGATTGGTGCAGCACTCGAAGTGATGATCGGCCGAACTTTGCCCGCCTCCGGCAGCACCACCTTCGAAAAACAAGACCAGTCAACGCACGACAACGACTCGTGGACTCGATTCAATGGTCTGCTGAAACTGACGGCACACGGTGAAGAACTGCCAGCCACCTGGCTGCTGCCCGCCACCTGGAATCGGCAGGCAGTGCTCTGGGCTGAAGGGCAGGGCACTCGCGGACTGTTCGCAGCCGACGGAACTACTCTGCTGCCTGCCATTCGCAGCCTCATCTCAGCCGGCTATGCCGTCGGTGCCGTGGACCTGTACCTGACCGGAGCCTTTACTGATGATGGCAAACCCATCGCCGAACAGCCTCGAGTCAACAACAATCGTGAATTTGCCGGCTACACACTGGGGTACAATCACCCCCTGTTCAGCCAGCGAGTCCACGATTTGCTGACATTGATTTCGTCTGCGGTATTCCACGAACGGCAGCCGGAAAAAGTACATCTGGTGGGACTGAATGGCGCTGCTCCGCACGCCATCTGCGCCGCCGCACTCGCACACAACAAACTGGCCAGCCTGACCGTCGATACTCAGGGATTCCGCTTCGGCAGCATCACCGAGATCCGAGATGTCAATTTGCTGCCCGGAGCCGTCAAATACGGCGACATCCCCGCACTGCTGACACTCTGCCAGCCACTCAAAACCACAATCGCCGGCGAAACTCGCGAGTCCCTGCAAACACTGCTGCAGGCTCCCCACGCCAGCCAGACCGTCACCCTGCTGCAGACAGGCGGAGCCGACTCACTCGCCGCCAGTCTCAAGCCATAAACCTCGGAACAGTCACAATTCTGACCGATCACTGACCACTAACTCCTCCCCTCGCCCACGTGAAACGGGGGAGAGGGGTCGGGGGTGAGGGGGCCAGACACCCTGAAAAGCTGCCGTTCAGACAGTCAAAATCGCACTGTGATGTGCTCGGGCTGGAAAGCCCGAGCTACAAAAGTAGCCACCCGCGGACTCCCGTCCACGGCTCGCCCGAACACCGAACACCGACCTTGTGTTTCTCTTCGCGGCTTCGCGGCTTCGCGTGAGACCAACTGTCCCCCGCCCACTGATCACTAACTCCTCCCATCGCCCCCGTGAAACGGGGGAGAGGGGTCGGGGGTGGGGTGAGGGGCCACCCACCCTGAAAATCTGCCGTTCAGACAGTCAAAAGCGCACTGTGATGCGCTCGGGCTGGAAAGCCCGAGCTACAAAAGGAGCC
>JBJTPZ010000530.1:0-3082 GCA_046075365.1 Planctomycetaceae bacterium | reverse complement strand
TGCGCCTACGCCTTCCGCAAGCCCTTCACCGCCGCTCAATTCACCGATTCACAGTTCTTCGGCTATGACTTCAAATTCCTCGCCGTAACCACTCAGGTGATCGGCTACAGCATCTCGAAGTTCATCGGCATCGGAGTCATCTCGGGAATGCGGCCGGCCGGTCGAGCCCGTGCATTGCTGCTGCTGATCGGGCTCAGCGAGCTGGCCCTGGTCCTCTTCGGCCTGCTGCCCCGCCCCTGGAATTTGCTGGCCATGTTTCTCAACGGACTGCCGCTCGGCATGGTCTTCGGGCTGGTGATGGGGTTTCTGGAAGGTCGGCGCGTCTCTGAAGCTCTGCTGGCCGGACTCTGCGCCAGCTTCATCATGGCCGATGGATTCGCCAAATCCACGGGCGCCTGGCTGCTGCAGCAGGGTGTCTCGGAAGACTGGATGCCAGCGGCCGCCGGTGCCCTGTTTCTGCTGCCGCTGACCATCGCCGTCAGCATCCTGGCCCGCACACCCGCTCCCTCGCAGCACGATATCGCCGCCCGTTCCGCACGAACGCAGATGACTCGCGCAGATCGCCGGGCAATGATCCGACGACTGGGTCCCGGACTTTTCGCTGTCGTGCTGATGTACCTGCTGGTCACCATCATCCGCAGTGTGCGAGCCGACTTTGCCGCCGAACTCTGGAAAGGACTCGGACAGGAAGCCGCACCGGCACAGTTCACCACCTCTGAATTCTGGGTGGCACTGGGAGTCATGCTGGCCAACGGCAGCCTGGTCCTGGTCCGCAGCAACCTGCTGGCCTTCCGCATCTCACTGGCCACCTGCCTCGCCGGTTTCGGCATGCTCATCTTCGCCCTGCTGGCCGGCCCTGCCCGCATCTCCGCCTTCAGCTTCATGGTCCTCATCGGGCTGGGGCTGTATCTGCCTTATGTCGCCGTCCATGCATCAGTCTTCGAACGCCTGCTCGCCATCACTCGCGAACGCGGCAATGTCGGATTCTTAATGTACCTCGCCGACTCCAGCGGCTATCTCGGCTACGTGGGCTGCATGCTCCTCAACGGAACACTCAGGAAAAATTCAAACATTCTGGAATTCTTCACCCTGCTGTGCTGGGTCGCCAGCACGCTGTCCGTGCTCTGCCTGCTGCTGGCCTTCGGCTGGTTTTCCGGCCCCCGGCTGACACCCACCCCCAACGCGCAGGGATAGGGGGAAGTGTTCAGTGGGCGGTGATACCACAGGGCGATTTCATAGGTCCCATAGGTCCTAAAGGACCCATAAGTCCCATAAAATCCCTCTGGCCTGATTCCCGGGCTGCATCCGGATCCGGCATCTGCTAACTTCCCGAATGGCGTCAAAGAACTCCAGCAGAGGAACTCAGGTGTGGCTGCAGCAGAATCCCTGGCGGCGGTGTTTTCGGGCGAATCCGGTCAGGTGCAGCTGCAGTCTCTGCAGACACCGGTGCCACAGGCTGGTGAACTTTTAGTGCGGGTCGAAGGCTGCACGTTGTGCGGCAGCGATCTGCACAGCATCGAAGGACGCCGCACGGTTCCTGTGCCCACGGTACTGGGGCACGAGATTGTCGGGCGGATCGAACAGCTGGGTTCGGGCGAACCGCTGTTCGATGTGGCCGGGCAGCCGCTGAGTCCCGGGGATCGCATCGTCTGGGCCATCGTCGCATCGTGCGGTCACTGTTTTTACTGTCAGCGCGGATTGCCGCAGAAGTGTCGTCATGCGGTGAAGTATGGGCACGAGGCATTTCGGCCGGGTTATGAGCTGCTGGGCGGGCTGGCCGAGCACTGTCTGCTGACTCGCGGCACGGCCGTCGTGCGGATTCCGCCGGCGTTGTCGTTAAGTGCGGTTTGTCCGGCCGGCTGTGCGACAGCCACGATCGCGGCGGCGCTCGAGGCGGCCGGAGAGCTGCGTGGTCAGGCGGTCTGCATCACCGGGGCCGGGCTGCTGGGACTGACGGCAGCGGCCATGGCCCGCTGGTCAGGCGCGGCTGAAGTCATCGTGTGTGAAGTGCATCAGCAGCGGCGCGAGCTGGCCCTTCGTTTCGGCGCGACTCGCTGCTGCACTCCGGCCGAGCTCAGCGACACGATTCGGGACGCGACGGGCGGTATGGGAGTGGATGCAGCAGTTGAGGTGTCCGGGGCCCCGGCGGCATTTGAAGCGTTGTGGCCGGGCCTGCGACTGGGGGCCACAGCAGTGCTGGTGGGTTCGGTGTTTCCCGCCGCCCCGGTCCCGCTGGCCCTGGAACAGGTCGTGCGCCGAAATCTGTCGCTCCGCGGAATTCACAACTACGCCCCCGTCCATCTGCAGCGAGCAGTGCAGTTTCTGGAATCGTCTGCCGCCGAGTACGATTTTGGCAGCCTGGTCTCAGCCTGGTACCCCCTGCAGCAGATATCCGCCGCGCTGGCCGCGGCCGCCAGTCCCGCAGCAGTCCGGATCGGCATCCGCGCAGCGGATTGATGTGCTGATGTGCGTCACTGCCCCCGCCGCATCAGCCCCCGGTGTGCTTGTATTCGTGCCCGTGCTCGAAAACGCCTCCCCCCCTTTGACCGCGTTGCGATCGAGCACCAGCAATCGCGCAGCCGGGTGCTCGGGCTGGAAAGCCCGAGCTACATTTCAGCGTCCATGAGCGTTCATGAGCAATTCTTCCCCCACCCTCTCGTCAATTCGTGGTTCAATCCCGCCGTCGCCCTTACGATAATCCATTCGCATCGTCGTGCTCGTATTCGTATTCGTATTCGTGCTCGTATTCGTGCTCGTGCTCGTGCTCGAAAACGCCTCCCCCATTTGACCGCGTTGCGACCGGGTACCAGCAATCGCGCAGCCGGGTGCTCGGGCTGGAAAGCCCGAGCTACATTTCAGCGCCCATCAGCGTTCATAATCGGTTCCCCCAACGCCCGCCCCCAGGGCCCCCGCCTCCCGTTAGCCTCCCATAAGTGGTTCTGCCCCAGCTCCTTGCGATTATCCGTGGCAATCCGTGTTCATCCGTGGCAAAAAATTACCCTGTACTCATCCGTGGCAAGAAATTACGCCGTATCCATCCGGGGCAAAAAACTCCCCCGCGTTCATCCGTGGCCCCCCGCCG
>JBJTPZ010000529.1:0-4464 GCA_046075365.1 Planctomycetaceae bacterium | reverse complement strand
CGATTGCATTAGACTATCGTACGTGGCTAACGTCAAGTGACAAAACAGAATCCCGAAGGCCGAAAGATGATTTTGAAACTCAACAGAGCGTTGACAACGTTCTTCCTGCTGCTGATCACGACTCTGCCCGGCTGCGGTCGTACTGAGCCACCTCGTGATGATGCTCAGTCAACCAATCCGGCAACGATGGGCTCAGCGGCTGGCAGCATCGCGGCTGCGGATGACTCAACGGGCAGGATACCAGTCATCGCAACCTACAGCATTCTCGGAGACTGGGTCGGCAACGTTGGCGGGGAACACGTGCTTCTGACCACCCTCGTCGGCCCCGGCGGGGATGC
Organism: Planctomycetaceae bacterium; assembly: GCA_046075365.1. Classification (GTDB taxonomy): domain Bacteria; phylum Planctomycetota; class Planctomycetia; order Planctomycetales; family Planctomycetaceae; genus SXXK01. The sequence goes on along the minus strand of JBJTPZ010000529.1, from coordinate 4,126 downwards.
TCATACCTATGAACCCACGCCGCAAGACAGTGCTGCCGTTGCTGATGCAGCGTTGCTCTTCGAAAACGGGCTGGGCTTCGAGGTCTGGCTTGATCGGCTCTTCGAGGCCAGTGGATCCCAGGCGACTCGTGTGGTTGTCACTCAGAAGATCCCCGGCCAAACATTCTCTGACGATCATGGCCACAGCGAAACCGATCCTCATGTCTGGCACGATCCCCAATTCGCGATTGAGATGGTGCAAGCCGTTTCTGCGGCATTGATAAAGGCTGACCCTCCGCATGCCGACGGTTATCAGAGGAATGCAGAGGCCATCGTCAGCGATCTGCAGGAATTGAATACGTGGATCCAGAGTCAGGTCGCGACGTTGCCTGATTCTCGCCGCAAACTCGTGACGACTCATGATACGTTCGGCTACTTTGCGAAACGCTATGGGTTTCATGTCTCCAGCGTGATGGGCACCGTTTCGAGCGAAGTGGCGGATCCCTCGGCTGCTCAGATTGCAGCCATTATCGAGACGATTCGTCGCGAACAGGTTCCTGCGATCTTTGCAGAGAATATTCTCAACCCGCAGCTCACCGAGCAGGTTGCTCGCGAAGCAGGGGTTCGCGTTGTCCCGACACTGTTTACTGATGCTCTGGGGGAACAGGGCTCCGACGGGGAATCTTACCTGCAGATGATGCGTTCGAATGTGACGAAGATCGTGGAGTCCCTGAAGTAATGTCACTCAAAACCTCAGAGCTTCAAAGTGAATTACCCGCCCATGCAGGCAGTTCTTGCCCTAAGCATTCTCATCATGTCGATCCGTGGTTGCCATACGGGGGGCGAGGCCACAAAGATCCACAACCGGGCTGTTCGGCGGTCGACCTGCAGAATGTGACCGTTCGCTATGAGCATTCTGCCATCGCTGCTGTCTCGGACGTGTCCCTCGTTGTCGATGTTGGAGAGCGAGTTGCCCTTGTTGGACCAAATGGCGCGGGGAAAAGTACACTCCTGAAGACGATCGCTGGCTTGCTCAAGCCCGTCGACGGAACGGTCAAGCTCTTCGGCAATCGCATTGGAGCCTGCCATCATCGAACCGCCTATCTGCCTCAACGCGCGGATCTGGATTGGCGATTTCCTATGACGGTCGCCGATCTGGTGATGACGGGGCGATACGTGCATCTGGGCTGGCTGAAGCGACCGGGTCGCAAGGACATGGAAGCAGTGCAGCAGGGACTGGATCGTCTGAAGATTTCTGATCTCGCCGATCGTCAAATCGGTGAACTCTCCGTCGGCCAGCAGCAACGCACGCTGTTGGCTCGAGCAATCGTTCAGGGAGCCAGTCTGTTTCTGCTCGATGAGCCACTGAATGCCGTCGACGAGGTGACTCGTGATATCGTCGATGAAGTGTTGCGCGAAGAAACTCGCGGTGGCTCCAGCGTGCTGGCTGCGACGCACGATCTGGGAAGATTGTCTGAGTCATTTGATCGAGAGGTCTATTTGCGGCAGGGCTGCATCACCGAGGAGTTCTGCCATGGCTGATCCCCCCGTTTACCCTACAGCCGCAGGCGTTGACTCAATGGGAGGCCGATGGCCTCGTGTCGTCCTTCGTTCCGAGAATGAAGAAATGCAGGAAGCCCTTTTCATGGCGTCGAATCAGGCTTTTTAGCGACGGCCTGAAAAGACCGTCCTGCAAACAGGCCGGCGTTTGCGGCTCGGCGGTAAACAATCAACAATTCGCCAATCCGGATCACACATGACCTTTCTTCTTGACCCGCTGCAATACAGCTTTATGCGACAGGCGTTGCTGGCCAGTACGGTCATTGGAGCCACGTGTTCATTGCTGGGCGTGTACGTGGTCCTGCGCCGCATGGCCTTTATGGGCGACGCGATTGCTCACACAACACTGCCGGGACTTGTCGTGGCCTACCTGAATCGCTGGAACCTGTTTCTCGGAGCCATCATCGCGGCGATTATTACGGCTCTCGGAATTGGCTGGGTAAGTCGTCGAGACCAACTTCACGAAGACACGGCGATTGGAGTGTTGTTCTCCGGTATGTTCGCGCTGGGAATTGTGCTGATCAGCACGGTTCGAAGTTATCGCGATTTTTCTCACATGCTGTTCGGAAATGTCCTGGCAGTAACCAGTGGAGATTTGACCGGCATCGTTATCACCGGAGCCATCGTGGGTTTTTGCCTGTTGGCATTTCAGAAAGAGCTGCTGCTGACAACCGTCGATCCGCTGCATGCTCAGGTGATCGGACTGTCGTCCGAACGCATGCGATATTTGTTGCTGGTTTTGCTGGCGCTGTCTGTCGTGACGGCGATTCAGGCCGTTGGAGTTGTTCTCACGTCAGCCCTGCTGGTAACTCCGGCGGCCACGGCATCGCTGCTTACCAAACAGCTGAATCGCATGTTGCTTCTGTCTGTGCTGTTTTCGACCTGCGGCAGCGTGATCGGATTGTATGCGTCCTATTATCTGTCGATTTCCAGTGGTGGAGCCATCGTCCTCGCCTGCACAACACTGTTTGGTATCGTGTTTGTTTTTAGGCTGCGAGCGTAGCCGGGCTCTGACTGGGTATTCAGATTCTCTCAGCGGAATAAACGGCCCGGAAAAAAAATTCCCTGGTGACTGTTTTCATTTCAGCATTTTCAAAAGCCCCGTCGTACGGTAAAGTCAGAGTCCCGCGCAGAACGCCAAGATGTCCACTGGTCGGAGGCATTACGGTTGCGTGCAGCAGACTCAAACAAGTCTGCTGTTCTGAGCAGTTTCACCGGATACATTTGATCCGTTTGCCGGAATCCGACCAGTATGCACCTTCACTCGCATTCGCATGAACTGAGCCTTGGCCTGAGCTTTTTCCTTGGGGCCCTGCATGCTCTGGAGCCGGGGCACGGCAAAACTGCCATGTTTGTGTACCTGCTGGACGGAAAACGCAGCTTCTGGCATCCAATTGTCATGGGCCTGTCCACCGCCTTTTCTCATTCGATGTCGCTGTTCGCCATCGCTTTTGGAGTCCACATTGCTCATCACCTGATTGCCGGTGATCATCATCATCGTGAGGAGCAGGTTTCCAATGTGCTCCAGTGGATTAGTGCGTTACTGGTGGTGGCGGTGGGAGGATTTCTGCTGGTGCAGGCGATTCGGGGCCGCAAGGTGCGATGTTGCGGCCATCATCACGATGGAGCATGCTCTGATCATTCGCATGGTCTTGTTCACGGGATTTCTCACAAACACGCGGAATGCACGATAGAGCCGCAGTTGGTGCAACTGGGCGGATTTTCATCGCCGATCGTATCCACAGCCGCAGTCCTGCCGATTGTTTCCGTTGAACTCGCGTCGTCTGCCGCCATACCCTCCCGAGCCAGCTATCGGACCACCGCGATTTTGGGACTCGCCGTCGGACTTCTCCCATGCCCGACGGCAATGGCCGCATACTTCACCGGGCTCTCATCCGGATCGCCTGGCGCAACATACCTGATTATTGGTTTGTTCGCAGCGGGAATCGCCTGCTCACTGTCGCTCGTCGGAATTCTGCTGCAGTACTTCGGGGAGACATACGGACGCCGCTCTGAACGACTGGTCAGCCTGCCGTGGGACTATCTCCGATCGGCATTGATTCTGGGGATCGGACTGATCTATCTGGCGCGCCTGATCACCGATTCCACCGCATAGGGTTCTTTCGGTGCAGGTCGCTTTGCCCGCCACTCAGTCGCAGCCCGGGGGGCACCAGGTTACCGGGGATACAGCACCGTGTTCCCAGTGCTTCGCATTGGAGTGCGGGGGCTGCATCACAACCTTTTCCCCGGAGGAACACCCGCTCCCGTCGCAGCTCATGCGGAGAACCACGGCAACACCCAATGCTGGCTATACCGCAGTGACGTGAAGCTGATTATGAGCATTCAGTTGTTGTACCACGCTGTCGAAGGACAACGCAGACGGCATCAGCTGTCATTTGTTTCGGCGAATCTGTGCGGCGCAAACAAGCAGCTCACCCGAAATACACGCTTCACCGGCGCGTCAGGGAGGCTTCAAAGATCTAATCGCCCCCCCCCCACCCAACCGGGTCAGTCGGCAACAAAGCTTTTCATGGCGGAGGCAGATTCAGGCTGAGGCTTTTGCCAGAAGATCGCGAGCCAACGGAAG
>JBJTPZ010000528.1:0-2287 GCA_046075365.1 Planctomycetaceae bacterium | reverse complement strand
TGGTACTGGCGGACAGTAATGTTGGTGGTGGCGTTGGTGCGGCATTGGGTTGTTGGTTTGTTGTAGTTTTGTGGGGGTGGATGGCCCCCTCACCCCCGACCCCTCTCCCCCGTTTCACGGGGGCGAGGGGAGGATTTTGTGGTCAGTTTTCAGTTTTCGGTTTTCGGTGTTCGTTAGGCGAGCCGCAGACGGGAGTCTGCGGGTGTGAGTACTGGCGGACAGTAATGTTGGTGGCGGCGTTGGGTTGTTGGTTTGTTGTGGTTTTGTGGGGTTTCTGACCCCCTCACCCCCGACCCCTCTCCCCCGTTTCACGGGGGCGAGGGGAGGATTGGCTGTCGGTGATCTTCTGTAGCTCGGGCTTTCCAGCCCGAGTTCTGTCCTTCTGCGATTGATCTCCGCACAGGGGCGGGTGAGTTGCAGACGGTTTGCCTCACGCGAAGCCGCGAAGGTGCGAAGGGAAACGCAATGGGCAGTGTTTTGTGGGGTGAGCGGTGGTTGTTTCTCTTTGTAGCTCTGGCTTTCCAGCCCGAGTTCTGTCCTTCTGCGATTGATCTCCGCACAGGGGCGGGTGATTTGCAGACTGTTTGCCTCACGCGAAGGCGCGAAGCCGCGAAGGCGCGAAGGCGCGAAGGGAAACGCAAAGGTCAGTGTTCGGTCTGGTGAGCGGTGGTTGGTTCTCTTTGTAGCTCGGGCTTTCCAGCCCGAGCACTGTGCTGGTGATTTTTGAACGTGTGGGTTGTGAAATTCGAGGGTGGCTGGCCCCCTCACCCCCGACCCCTCTCCCCCGTTTCACGGGGGCGAGGGGGGGATTTTGTGTTTTTTTGGTTGTGAAAAAAGCAACAGCACCCCTCGCCCCTGGAAGGGGAGAGGGGACGGGGGTGAGGGGTAAAGTGTGCTCGCCCGTGTAACGGCAGGAGTGCTTTTCAGACGGTTTGTCTCACGCGAAGCCGCGAAGCCGCGAAGGGAAACGCAGGGGGTTGCTGTTCTACTCTCTATGGCATGGATGCCATCGCCCCCTCACCCCCGACCTGGCCTGATGAAACGGTCAACTTGGTCGTGGTGGCTTTTGTTGCGCCTGCATTTTTATGGCGGCGGCGGCTTCCGCGTACGCGGCCTTGCGTCTCGACGCGAGTGTCCTCGGAAGGTTGGCTGCTATCCAGGCTTTGGTTTGTTCTACCGAAACTTGCGTGAAGTGGCGGCGAACTGCGTCTTCGGTCGCAACCTGCGACAATGCGGCAATCGCTGGCAGCAAACTGGTGAAGCCACCCTTGCTGTGCTGACCCTCAAGTTGCTTGTAAAGCCCAAAGAGTGACTCCAGAATTTCCGTACTCAACGGAACCCGCATGCCTGGTGTCAACTGCGACTCAGATGTCGCAACGTGGTCCACAAGTTGCTTTGCCATTTGTACGGACAACTCGCAGGATTGCAGTGGTCGGACGTGTGCTGATAACTGGGCAGCAGTTCCACAACAGACTCTGCGTTCATTCATGAACGTCAACGCGGCTGACATCACCTCCTGACATTGCCCCCATTTGATGATGTCGTCACGAAATTCGCGAAGCCACCCTAACTTCTGCTCAAACCGATCAACAGATATGTCCTCGCGTCCTTTCGCCTCCTTGTTGTCAAGAAGCCAGAGAGTACGACTCGCCCACGTCAGGACTGGCGCAAGGTTCATGAATCGACCTTTGGACTTTCCCGGTGGCGGCGTCAGGTGGCCCAGTTCGGTCTGCTGAATCGCACATCGTGTCTGGCTGACTTTGACTGCGAATTCACGATAGTGCTCGTCGTTACCCACAAGTCGTTCCAGAATATTGGCTGCCAGGTGCTTCACGTCACGCAGCACCAACAGGTTTTTATTCAGTGATTTTAGGCATTTTGCAGCATCCTGAAGCTCAACCGCTCCATCGCTGATCAGCACAGCAGGGGGCCCCATTGCGGCTGCCAGTTTCAGATACGACTGCCCAACTTCCTCGCGGCCCCATTTCTTGCCCGGCTCGATCAGCAGCACCTGCATGTCCTCCTGTTTCAGAGGAGTTCCGTCTTTCGGCAGTTGCGATAATCGTATTCCAAGAATCACAAACACCTTTTCCTGTCCAATCTGGCAGGAATGATCTGCCATCCAGACCCAGTCGTCATGCCGCTGTCGGTTTTCCTCGAGAATGGCGACCCCACTTCGCACCGTCCAAAGACGAATCGAAGTCCAGTGCGGAATTTTTGCATCGATCTTCAGGTACTTCAGGAAGATCTTCAGTGCACTGGAGCAGGCTCGGAATCCAATTCTGTT
>JBJTPZ010000527.1:0-17386 GCA_046075365.1 Planctomycetaceae bacterium | reverse complement strand
CAGTAACCTTCGCCAACACGGGCGGAGTCACACTGGGGGATGGCGGTGACGCCTTCACATTCGATGGCGGACTCACTTCGACAGCGTCTGCCACCACCACGGTGGCCGGCAATCTCACAACGTCCGCAGACAACGTGTCGTTTGACGGTTTGACGCTCGGCAACAATTCGTCCTTCAGCACGACCGGCGGAACTCTGACCGCCAGCAGCCTCAACGGAGCCTTCTCGGCCACAATCACTGCGGCCGCTGGCAACGTGACTCTCGGCACCATCGGCGGCACATCCGCGCCGGTCTCGCTGACCATCGCTTCAGCCGCCAATGTCACGTTCACAGGCACCGTGCGACTGCTCGGTGATCTGACACAGACGGCAGGAACCGGCACCACGACCCTGAACGGAACAGCCGCTGCCGGCATCTCCGGAAGCTTAAGCCTGACCACCAGCAACGTTCAGATCGCCACCGCGCCGGTGAATGTCGTCGGCAACGTCAGCATCGCTGCTGGCACCATCGGCCTCGGCAGCAACACCGGTGTGACAGCACCGGGGACGATTTCCTTCACGGCCGGTGCCGGAGGTTTCACGCAGGCAGCCAGTGCTCCTGTGACAACCACCAGCACCGCCGCCAGTGCTCTCAATATCACCGTCAATTCCGGCGGCAGTGCAGCACTCGGAAAACTGACTGCGGACAGCAGCACGCTGACAATCACAGCCAATGGTGGCGGAGCCATGACGGACAACAACGATGCGGCCACCGTTGTCGTCAACCTGTCCGCGAAGAACATCACGCTGGTTTCCACCGGGGCCATTGGTGTCGGTAATCCGATCGAGTACATGTCGCCAAACACGCCCACGGCCCCGGCAAACGCCGGCATCGTCAATGCCTCCACACTCGGTGGATCGGGAACCGCACTGGCTCGCATCGACTTCGGCGGAAGCTCCAATTTCACCACAACCGGATTTACTCACGTCCCCACCAACACGATATACACAACATCCGGGCTGGGTTACGGATTTGCCGTCAACCCGGCGGTCAGTCAGAGCCTCCAGACGACCGGTTATTCGGTCTCCACAATCAACCTGTATCGTGACGGGGTCACGGGCAAAGGCACAGCTCAGGCCACATTCCGCTACAACATCGCCAACGGCACCTACGCCGCTCGGTTCTATGTGGGTCATGTTGGCATGGCCACCCAGACACGCATTGAAGTGGAAGGCGGAGCCTGGTCCGGCCAGTCCGCGATTCTTTCGGCCAACGTCTTCACCACCGTCACCATCAGCAACATTCAGGTGAACGACGGTGTGCTCGACATGCTGTTCCGCACGCCGGCCGGCTACTCGGGCTCGTGGCTGGTCTGCGGCTTTGACCTTGCCGCCAGCGTCGCCAGCCTGCCGCCGACTGCGCCGCAGAGACTTGAAGGAATGACCTTCGACGAACACGGCCTGGAAGAAACATCAACAGCGAAGCTTTCATCCGTCAGCAGGGCAGGGCAGGTACTGACGCCTGAAACTGTCGAACAGGCTCGGCGTGAAGCGATTGCCGACTGGATCACGACCGGACTGACGCCCGGCCAGATTCTGGCCCTGCAGAACGCCACTGTGCAGATCACGGATCTGAATGCTGAGGGTGCTTTTGGCTTTGCCGGCAGCCGGCTGATTCAGCTGGACGATGACGCCCTGGGCTTTGGCTGGCACGTTGGCAGCGGCCCGGTTCCGACGGGCGCCGTGGACCTTGGCACCGTACTGCGTCACGAGCTGGGCCACATTCTGGGTTACGGCGACCTCGACCCAGCCGCCGCCGGGGACGACATCATGTCCGGCACAATCCTGCCGGGTGAACGACGGGGAGTGGCAGAGCCTGCCAGTATTCTGAGGGACATTCCGGTCGGCTCAAATCCACATTCTGCCGTCAGCGATGACCTCGAACACAGCAATACAGTGCCGGTCAGCACGACAAACATTTGCCTGCCAGCAAGACGTCGCCTCGATCATTCAATTCCGGCCGAAACGACCTCGGTGCAAGGACTTCCCGCAGGGCGATCGCCGCAACCCCAAATGGATTTGATTCTGCCTGAGCCCCAGGTACAGACTGAAGACCTGCTTTTACTGGACAAACTGTTCACAGATCCTCTGGGGGTATTCGAAGACTAATCTCGTGGCAGCAGATCCGACAGAGCTCCGCAGGAACTTACTTTAAATCGCCACCGACGCTTTGAATCTGAAGAAATGGGAGCGACACTGATTGCAGCGCAGCACCATCCTGCAACGGTGGATAACAGCGATACTCGAAAGGTGCCGCAGTCAGTGCCGCTAAAGTCCCCGATGATCAGGGCTGCCTTACCGAGAGAATCCATCGTTTTTTTCTGAGTTCATGGATGCCACGGACCTTCAGTCGCTGGATGAACTGTTCTCCGAATTGCCTACTTGCTTCTGACCGCTTCGCATGCGGGCCAACGTTTCCGGCACGGCGAATTGTCGGCAGATTCTGCCGCTTCAGCAGTCGGCTGCATTCACCTTGACGGGCGGAGCAATTCTTAACAATTCCGATTGTGTCAATTGGGTTGACTTTGACGATTTCCGAACACAGGTTCATGTTACCTTCATGATCCATGTCAGTTGCACCATTGTGACTGTACCGATCCTGCAACGTCACGAAGATGGGTGTTTCTTGCACACGCGACTTTGGTTGTACCTGGGAATCTCAATTCCCTTTAGCTTTGGTGCTGCGAATGCGGCTGACGAGGTGGCCGTTGCTGGTACCACCGCAAGTGGGTTTCGATCCCCGGTGGAGCCCAGCGACAGCTTTGTCACCCTTCTAAGTGACCTTGAGCGCCGCTTGCAGCTGGTTGAAGCTGAAAACCGGATGCTGAAAGATCGACTGGAGCCGATCGAGAATACACCAGCGCAGCCGGAACCGGCAATTGATGACTCAGGACTGCCCGCCTTCCTGCAACAGAGTGCTGAAGAAAATCCAGTGAAATCGGCGGCACCGGAGCCCAAAAAGGAGAAGAAGTGGTTTGAGAAGTACACCATCCGAGGCTATGCGCAAATGCGCATCAACGACGTTCTCGACAGCGATGGGCCGGGTGCGCCCCAGACGCCAGGTGACAGTTCCATCGGCGACCGCCAGTCCTTCCTGCTGCGACGGGTACGCATGATCATTCAGGGAGACGTCTCTGAACATGTTTCGCTGTATTTCCAGCCTGATTTTGCGGCAGCGGTGCCGGGCAGCACAGACAGTAACCAGTACGCGCAGATTCGCGACATGTACGCAGACGTGCATCTGGATGACCAAAAAGAGCTGCGGTTTCGCATTGGGCAATCCAAGGTTCCGTACGGCTGGGAGAATTTGCAGTCCAGTTCCAACCGACTGCCGCTTGACCGAAATGATGCGATGAACAGCAGTTTCCGCAACGAGCGCGACCTCGGAATCTTCTTCTACTGGACTCCGGTAGAAGTCCAGGAATTTTTCAAGTACGTCAACGATGAGGGCCTTAAGGGGTCCGGAAACTACGGCATGTTCGGCGTGGGACTCTGCAACGGTCAGGGAGGCTCACTGCGGGAACAGAACGACAACCTTTGCGTAGTAACACGTCTGACAATTCCATTTGAATACGGTGACAATATGCATGCTGAAGTCGGAATGCAGGGATATGTCGGCCAGTATGCAGTGCACGCCAGCCCGATCAGCCCGCTGGGGGTTGGCCCCGCGGTGCGACCAGCGGGCACGCTGGAAGGAAATGGAGAAGCCGGACTGCAAGATGAGCGTCTGGCCTGGACGTTTGTTGCTTATCCGGAGCCGATTGGTTTTCAGGCGGAATGGAACATCGGCAACGGACCTGCCCTCAATGCTGCTCAGACTGCAGTAAGCACGCAGTCACTCAACGGCGGTTACGCCATGATCATGGGACGAAAAAAACTGCGTAAAGGTGAATTACTGCCATTTGCCCGCTGGAATTATTTTGACGGCGGCTACAAGACTGAGCGCAACGCCCCCCACGTACAAATCGAAGAATGGGAACTGGGAGTGGAATGGCAGTTTTCGAAAAGCCTTGAACTTGTCACCATGTACACACTGACTGATCGCACCAACACAACGGCCCTCAGTGCTGCCAACACTCGTTCGTATCAGCAGTTCGAAGGCCAGCTGGTGCGGTGCCAGCTGCAGGTGACCTGGTAAAACCGGCTCAAAAATCCAGCTGTGCTCGCAGGCCAAACATGTCTGTCTGACTCTGATCGCTGCCAGGCACACTGGCAACAGCGTGCACGTAGTTGAACACCAGTTTTGTATTGGGATTCCAGTACCAGTTGACGCCGGCGGTCCAGTCCGTCAGCTGACCTCCGTGAATCCCGTTGTCGCTGAGATCCAGCCAGGAGAATCTGGCGGCAACTTCCCACGCTCCCGCACCACCAGCGGCATTGTACCCGAAATTTTCCTTCGGAATGACGCGGTCGATCGTACCCAGCTTCCGGTCATAAGGACGATGCTCGCCCGTCAGAAACCAGCCTGCCTGAGCATACATGCCGGGCAGGGCACACGACTGCCCCTGAAAGTCACACATGGTCACCATAGCCTCAGACTGCAAACTGACAGGGCCATCAACCCACAGCAGTTCAGAACCCACAACATTGTAAGAGGAAAGATTCAGGTTACCGGTCGCGAGGAAAAAGGGAGTACCATTTGCCCCGCCAGGAACGGCCTGCCCGCTGGTCCCCACAGCCCCAGGGCCGTTCGCACCAATGTAGAATTCCGGTATGGTGCGAAAATTGACGGTTTCATCGGACGGAGCATTGAAAAAGTGGCCTGCACCAAGATGCAGATAACGCTGGCCGTCGTCCTCCCACATCGGCAGCATAGTGACTCGTTCAGCCGTGCCCCAGCCACCGTCGTCCGTCAGAGTTCCACCAAACTGATCCTGCCCCGATCGGAACACCGATGCAGCCCACGTTGCATCCAGCTCATCCGTGTGATCATAAAAACCAATCCCCATGTGGCGAAAAGGAGTGAACGCCTGAAACAGAGAACTGCGTTCCATAAAGGTCGTGTAACGGAAACTGCTGACAACCTCGAGACCAAACGGCTGCTTCCACTGACCGATCCGCACATTCCCCAGCAACGGCACCTGTGTCTGTTCAACCCACACATCCGTAAACGTCGGACGACCAAAAAAACCAAAGTCCATCTGAAAGAAATAGTTGGTGGTTTCCGTCACGCTGCCTTTGGCTGACAGTCGTGCACGACGAAAATCAGCACCATCCTGTATGTCCCCGTACTTCTGACGACTTGCCAGATCCTGCTGAACCCATCCGACATCCGCCTGAAAAACACCATTGATCGTCACGGAAGGCAGCGTTTTTTTATTGGCCTTGTCACGCAGCTCCCGAACCATCTTTTCCAGTTCATCCAGACGCTGATCGGAGCTGCCCTCAGCGGCAGATTCCGGCAGCTGAACTCCATCAGCAGCGGTGACATCCAGCGGCTCGTAATCACCAATAATCGCTTCAGACCCGGCAGCAGCGGCATAGGAACGCTTGAAGACATCACTGTACTGCTGGCCAAACAGATTGCCACTCACCGCAATCGCTATCGCGAATGCTGCCAATCCGGCCTGTTGAACGCGGAACATCCTGCTCATGAAAAAACTCCCACCCAAAAGTTTTCCGCAACAATTGGCCGGCTCAGACGCAGGATGCCTTCGCCGGACCCCATCGCTGAACTGATCGTCCGGCTTTCTCCGAGCATCGTAAGTTGATTACATTTGCTACAGAAGTTCTAATCCGACGATACGGAACTTCCAGCAAAGACAACTCATTCGCCCCAAATCACCAAAACAGCCAAACCAAAGGCCAGGTCATGCCAACACACTTCCGCACAATGCTCTTGCTGCTCGCCACCTGCCTCGCTGATGCCGCACTGTCTGCCGAATCGCAGATGATTGCCTCCGGGAATGGCGCCGGAGCCCCGCTTCAGCCACAGTGCGCCATCGACCCTGCCGGGCGAGTGCATGTAATTTTCGGCACTGGCAACGAAATCTGGTATTGTCAGTCACTGGACAACAGCACCGAGTTCACGAAGCCTCGCCTGGCATTTTCGGTACCGAATCTGTCACTCGGCATGCGACGTGGCCCGCGTATCGTCGCCCTCAAAAAACACCTGGTGATCACAGCCATCGGCGGACCACAGGGCAAGGGACGCGATGGCGATATACTCGCCTGGAGCTCCCAGGATCAGGGGCAAAACTGGAAAGGTCCGTACCGAGTGAATGACGTCGAAGCGTCAGCTCGCGAAGGCCTGCATGCAATGGCCGGTGGTCAGCCCGATCCAGGCCAGCCACTGGAAGCTGTCTGGACCGTCTGGCTTGACCTCAGGAACAAGCGAACTGAAATCTGTGCAGCTCGCTCTGACGACGGTGGGCTGACATGGGGCCCCAACCGAGTGCTTTACACAAATCCAGAGAAAAGTGTCTGTGAGTGCTGTCATCCGTCAGTGGCACTGGACGGAAAAAAGGTGCACATACTTTTCCGGAACTCGCTGGGTGGCAATCGGGACATGTATCTGCTGAGCTCAGCTGACGGTGGCCGCACATTTGCCGCCGCAGTGCCGGTAAGCCAGTCACACTGGAAGCTCAACGCCTGCCCGATGGACGGAGGCATGGTGGCGGGTGCTGCAGGCAAGGTACCAACGGCAGTCTGGCGCCGTGAGGGGAATGTGTTTCGTGGTATTGTCGGTGAGCCTGAGCAGCTGCTGGGCCCAGGGGATCAGCCCTGGATCGCAGCTTCCGGAGACGGTCCGTGCCTGGCATGGACATCCGGAAAAACTCGCAACCTGATGCTGCAGCGGCCGCAAGCCACAACTCCGGAACTGGTCGCTCGTGAAGCCGGATTTCCGGTCCTTGCATCTGCCGCCAACGGATCCCGGACTGTCCTGGTATGGGAGCAGCGTCAGTCGGACCGACAGACAGTCCAGCTGCTCAACGTTTACACTCGAAAAACGCAGTAAACCTGCCTCATACTTTTTCCGACCACGGCGTCGACCTGCGTTGCTTCCCGCCAGCAAGGAGGCGTCCGTGGCCGGAAAATGGCCCCTTTGGACGTCCATTCCCGGCTGGAAACCGGGTCTTTTCGATGGTTTCGCGCGTATTGCGGGCAATTTCTGCTATTCGGAAAACGGGATCGAACTTGAGTTTCCCCATGATTTTCGTCACTATGCGGGGTTGGCGTCGCAAGAATTCAGGGTCCCACAGTTCTGTCCATGGCCGAAAGAAGCTCACGGAATGTCGAAGGAAGAAGCGATTCAGGTTGAAGGCAGCGTGATTGAAGCCCTCGCGAATACTCAGTTTCGCGTTGAGCTTGAGAATGGGCATCAGGTGATGGCTCATGTGGCCGGGAAGATGCGAAAGCACTTTATCCGTATTGTTCCAGGTGACCGCGTCGTCGTTGAAGTATCTCCATACGATCTGAAACGCGGACGAATTGTCTATCGCGAAAAATAAGTCTGCGGTTTGTTTTGACCCTTTGATCGGGAAAGCCTGCCTGTGTCCCAGGGGACGGTTCAGCTTCCGTTCGTGCAGTTGTTCACGGATGGTGCATGCAGTGGTAACCCTGGGCCTGGTGGCTGGGGCTGCATCCTGCGGCATCCGGCGTCCGGAAAAGAATCAGAATTCAGTGGCGGTGAATCTCTCACCACCAACAATCGGATGGAACTGCAGGCCGTCATCGAGGGCCTTGGTAAGCTCAAAACCAAATCAAAAGTAGAAGTTGTCACTGACAGCTCGTACGTCGCCAAAGGCTCTTCCGAATGGCTGCCCGGATGGAAGCGAAACGGGTGGCGACGCAAAGACGGTCGCAAGTGGGTCCCAATTGCCAACGAGCAGCACTGGCAACAGCTGGATCTGCTGCTGGCAAGACACGAAGTGCGGTTTACACTGGTCAAAGGACACGCCGGACATCCGGAAAACGAGCGCTGTGATGAACTGGCCGTCGCGGCAGCGGCAATCGCCAGACTGCAGCCGGCCCAGCCTGAATAACTGCATAAATTTCAGTCGGTCCAGGAGCACTCGCAGTGGGACAAATTTCCGAGGCAGACCTCCAGCTCGCCCAGGCCGTATCAGACCTGAACTACGCCAACCCCTTCCTGCCGGACCGGCTGCAACGCGAACAACAGGTTCTGGGGTCTGCCTTTGAGCCTGAACCGGACAGTTACTGGAGCCTGACTCCGACGCAGGTGGCCCAGCGTCGCCCCAACCTGATTCGGATCCTTGAGCGTGCCCGCCAGGCAGCAGAACGAATGCGTCGTGAACTTTCAGAAAGTCGCCGCCGCGATTCAGAAACCGTTCGACTGTACGACGAACTCACGGTCTACGTACTGTTCTACGAAGTCTTTGACGAACGCCTGAAATGTCGCGCCTCCGGACAGGAAAAACCCGCAGCCGACCGACGAGTCTGGAATCATTTTTCCAGCGAGTTTGACCGGCGTATGGGAATTCCCGGACTGCAGCTGCCGTCCGCCGATCAAAAGCTTGAGCTGTTTGAACTGTTTCACCAGATCCTGCGTGCCTTCTTCAATATCTTCGACTGTGTAATCGGCCGATCGGCCCCGGCTGCTCGGCTGCGTGCCCGCATCTGGCAGTCCATTTTTACTCACGACATGCGGCGCTATCGACGTTCGCTGCAGAAGTCTTCGCAAAACTCAACAACCCTGATCACTGGCCCCAGCGGCAGCGGCAAGGACCTCGTGGCTCAGGCCGTCGGACTGTCGCGACGCATCCCCTTCGACCCGGAAAGTCGCCGCTTCGCTGTGCAGCCAGAAGATGTCTGGTTCGCCATCAATATCTCAGCCTTTTCCACAGGGCTGGTTGAATCCGAGCTGTTCGGGCATGCCAAAGGGGCCTACACAGACGCCGCTGTCGCTCGCGAAGGCTGGCTGGAAGCCTGCGGCGCATGGGGCGCCGTCCTGCTGGACGAAATTGGCGAACTGGATCCGGCCACGCAGGTGAAGTTGCTGCGAGTCCTGCAGAATCGACAGTTTCAGCGACTGGGCGAAACAAAGACTCGAAGCTTCGAAGGCAAGATTATCGCAGCCACCAATCGAGACCTGCGACGAGAAATTGAAAACGGGCGATTCCGCGAAGATCTTTATTATCGACTTTGCGCAGATATCATCGAAACACCGTCCCTGGCTGCCCAGACATCTGACAACCCGGACATGCTGCAGGATCTGGTCCGACAGATCGCCAGCCGCATCTGTGCTGAGGAACAGGATGAACTGGCCGCCGAAGTCCTGACGTGGATCAGTCAGCACCTGCCGCCCGATTACCACTGGCCAGGCAACATCCGCGAACTTGAACAGTGTGTGCGCAATATCCTGATCTGCGGCAGCTACGTACCAGCAGGACAATACCGCAGCCAGCAGGACAGTGGCCTGCCGGCAGAGCTGCTGCCGGTATTCCGCGGCATGGCAGATCTGTCGCTGACCGCAGATGAAGTGCTGCAGCATTACTGCCGCTTCGCCTATCGCCAGACTGCCAGCTTTGAAAAGGCAGCCAAGCTGCTGCAACTGGACCGCCGCACAGTGCGCACGCGAGCCGATCAGGCGCAGCAGTCCGAAAAAGACTGATTCAGATATTCTGAGCAACCCGACGCAGAAAGCGTTTGGTCGCATCCAGATTCCACTGAATTGTCATAGACAGCGGGATTGCCGTTCGCAGCTTCTCAACCCGCTCTGCGACCTGCTGAGCAGTCTGTTCGGCTGAGCCACGACGAATCTGCGGCATACGACTGACCTGACACAGCCAGTCCAGCGATTGATCACAGAAATTCAACAGATCCTGCTCGCTCTGCACGCACAACTCATCATCGCGACGGTGCCACGTTTCCGGAAAGTCCACACCCGTGCGATCAGACACCACCGCCAGCTGATCCTGCAGCGGATCCAGAATCGGTGCCACAAGTTCGGGGTGCAGCCGTAACTGGGGTCCGGACAAGGCCGACAACTGTTTCAGCAGCAGCTGATTCTGCATAACCGCTGACTTTGAACCGCGTCGCTGAGGAACGTGCTGACGATAGGCGTAAAGCAGCCGCAATGCCGGCAGACTCAGACTTGCCGGTGTCCGGCGAATCGCGTCCGCAGGAAGATCCAGTTCACGAGTTCGGCGGAAATGCATCACAACGCACTTGTCCGGAAACAGATGGGGCGCATACGGAAACAACTCCACCCACGCCTTCCCAAAAACCTGCTCCAGCGTCTGAATCCTTTCCGCATAATTCAAAACATCCATACGTAGCGGTGCCACACGAAAATTGCGACCACCTCGGGAAATATAATCCTGAAATCGACTTTCCAGCCAGTCATGCCGCGGCCGAATATACGCCACCACGCGAATCGGCAACCGGGCCGCTTCAATGAATCGTTTCATTGCCGCCAGCTCAGACTGCTGCATCACCCAGCAGTTCTCTGCAGACAAATACAGCGAACTGTGCGTGGAAGTGGCGACCGACAGGGCATGCCACAGCTTTTGTTCGGCCGTACGCTGAAAGTCCGCAAACTTCTCTGGTGACCAGCCCAGCAGTCGCAGTCGCGGATCATCCGAAGGATCTGCAGAAAACAATGCATTCAACGTCGCGGATGCCTTCGTTTCATCAAAACTGAAGTACAGTGTCTCCGGGTTATTCAGCCCGTAATACAGAGATTCCTGAATTGCTGAGGTGCCTGTGCGAGGCATGCCCACATGCAAAATGAGGTCACCAGCCATGCTGTTTTTCCAGTCCGCTGAGTGTTGCCAAATTCACCGCTGATCAAAAAGCAGGGAAGTCGGCAGCAGACCAGTTCTGACGCAGCAATGATGCCTGAAGGAATCACTTGTGTCGCTCACGTTGCTTTTGAGCAGCACTGCGGCATCAGGTAACCATGCCTGCAGGCACTTTCCCCGATACCAAAACGAATCCGCAATCCCCGTGCCGCAACGCAATAATTTATGCAGCCTGCAAAACGCGACCACAGCGAATCGGATCGGGCAGCACCCCCGAAAGGGAACGCGTCACCACAAAACCTGTCGCGTCTCAACGCCGCACAGCTCCACGCGGCCCATAAAACTGCTGCAGCTGCTGCTGCAATTCCAGCTCTCGCTCAGCGGAGTCATCAATCGTCCAGTCACGCTGCGGATCCACAACCGTCCACGGACTGCCCGCAGCCCTCAGGTACAACTTCCGCTGCTCAGCTAAATTCAACGGCCTGGCACCCACACGACCAAACACAGCCAGCTGATTACCCGCCTCATCAATCGCCCGATCCCGATCCACCCCTTCCGCCACACACAGAATCTCACCGTCCTCAGGAGCCGGCCAGCTGGCAACCAGCATCGGCTGCGGTCGAACATTGAAACCCGCATTGCCCGGTGTCTCCGGCGATGTCAGCTGAATCACCCGCAGCCCATTATGCCCGTCTGCCACATATGCAAACTGACTGGTGTAGGTAATCCCCAGTTTCACGTCTCGAGCGTCATTGATCACACCGCCAGCCGTATAGACCTGATCAACCCGCGGCTCAGCCGGCTTCTCGACATCCACAATCACCAGACCATTCTTCCCGGCTGCCACATACGCATAGCTGCGGGCCACGTACAGGCTGCGAGCGTCTGCAAGGGGCAGGGAAGAAACCAAAACCGGATTGTCCGGCTGCGTAATATCCAGCACCTGCAGCCCGCGATCATCCAGCACAAACGCATAACGAAACTGAGCCTCCACGGCACGAGGATTCAGCAGCTGATCCGGACCCAGCACCCGCACAACACGTGGCTTTGTCGGCTCATCCAGCGATACAATCACCACCCCCGCCCGACAGCAGATCCACGCCCTGGTACCGACAATCGTGATCGACTTCGCCCCCTGCAGCAGCCCGTTCGGATTAAACACAACATCCTTCTTCAGGAAGTTATTCAGCGGGTTCCCGTCCAGCAGTGTTCCGGCACCAATCATGATCAGACCATCATGCAGGTCTGTCGCATACAGATAAGCATACATCGGGTGCACTGCAGCGTCCTGGTTCTCTGGCTGACGCACTCGAGTCGGATCCGGGGCAATAGTGGTCGGAGCAGCCACATCCGTGGCGAATTTCGACGGCACATAAAACTTTTGCCCGGCCGGAGAAACCGGCGCAGTGACAATCCTCTCCGAAAATCCCTTGTGCTCGATAAACGCCACATCAAAGACTCGCACACCACCTTCACCGCAGGCTGCATACGCATACTCGCCGCGTACCTGCAAACTCAGAATCTCAGTTTTTTTCCCGGGTCGCAGCAGCTGATCACCAATATCCACACCGGGGTGCTCATGCGCATGCTGCAGCGCGCTGCCATGCTCGCGATGCTGCTGCCAGCGCTGCGGGTACACCGCCCGATGCATCGTACTGCCAATCACCGACTGCGGCTCATCCCGTTCGGTCACCTGCACTGCAAACAAACCGTGATCGCCTGCCCCCACCCAGCAGTTTCTGCCAATGAAATTAAAATAATTCGTTCCCTGCATCAATAGCTGCGCCAGCACCGCATTGTTGTCGCCGCCGTCGGACAGATGACAGTCAGTGCAGCTTTTTGTTTCACCTTTACCTCGCACCGTGTGCGGCACATTGGTCGAAAAGGCAATCCCGCTCAGCCCGTCTGCGGAAATTGTCTGCTGCTGCGTGTAAACAGCCTCCCGATTCAGATTATACGAGGTCACATGAATCGCGCAGGATGAACGCGACGGCCCGATCCGGTTTCCCGTCACATTGCCATCCCTCGCCAGCATGAACACGTCTTCCCGCAACGTCTGAAAGTTGTAGGAAACCTGATTGCGTGTGATGTCGCCCTCGTTATGCAGCGACGGCGTCTTGCGCGCCGCCTTCTGCGGCAGGTGACAGCCATAGCAGCTGGGATTCCACGAACTGTGACAGGCAATACAGGACATCGTGCCGGTGTTGTGGCCGCACCTGCCATCCGCCGGAACATCCCCCCAGAGGAACTGCCCCGATTCATCAAATCGCACAGTCTTGGCCAGCGCCGCGGCGGCGTTGTATTCCGGCTGCGCCGGATCCAGAGTGTCCGCCACCTGCGTCACAGGCCAGCTTAAACCCGGCTCAACCATCGAATTCTGCACTACGCGATCATTAATCACCTCAAACCTGCGACGACCAAACGGAGTCCGCATGGCCGAAAGACTGCGACCCACCGTTTGCCCCTCACGCTCCTCCGCCGCCGGACCGCCTGTCCGCAGCTCCCGCCGACCGTCAACCACAATCCCCGCCCGACTGCCAGCCGTGCCATGACAATCTTCACACCTGATCTCAATCGCAGCTCGAACCTCACCATACAGCTTGCCATTGCCGTGCATATCCTGCACGAAGTGACAGTCGACGCAGTGCATCCCCTTTTCCAGATGAATATCCAGCAAATGTACCGGAACTCCGGCATGCTGTCGCAGCAGTTCGTCATCGGCCCGACGCACCCGCTCCAAAGCCTCGGGACCCGTCCAGTCAATATCTCGACGCAGTTCCTTCGCCCGCTCAGCCCGCTGCACCGACCGCTGCCGCAGGGTCGCATCCGGTTCCGGTACCGGGCTGCCGAATGCATCAACAGGAATTCCCCGACGGTCCTTGCGAAACACCGCCTGAAACATCCAGCCGTGACCATGAAAATCAGCAAATTGTGTGTACTCAAGCTGACTGTTCAGTCGGCTCGATTCCGTCAGAAACTCAGAGTCAGACCAGTTTCCTCGCGCAGAAGCTTCATGCGGATCAGACATCGTCGACTGCATAAACTGCTCAGACGTCGGTTCACGCTCACGCTGGGGATACATGAAACTCGCATCAGTTTCCATGTCCCACCACATGAACCCGAGGTAACTGTTCATCACCGTAGTGCCAGGATGCATATGACAGACTATGCACTGACTTGTCGGCACTCCCGTCGTAAATCGGTGCGCAATCGGGTGCCCAGGTTCGTTCTTTGGAATCGTGGGATCCGGAGCCCCCACAAACTCGTCCGGCACCGCAGCCGCCAGACCACGATTGCCATACTTCGCGAACGGGCCGGAATGCACCGGCGACCGGTCGTTGGCATAAACAATATGACAGGCCGTACAGCCGCTCGATCGAAAATCCCCCGGATGATCGTTCGTGCCAAGGAAATTCAGAGTAGGATCCAGCAGGCGAGTCTTCTGCAGGCCGATGAAGACCGGATCAGTGCGAGTCCCCGTGCCCAGCCCGCGATTACTTAGCCGTGTTCGAGGACGCCCGGATTCCTCCAGACGTTCCGGAATCCCAACATCCGTCACAAAACGGCCGCCACGCTCGAAGATCCGCAGAATGTTTCCGGGCTGAGTGATCTCGAACCGCGGCAATGGTTCCAGATACGGCAGAACACCCTTGCGAGCTGTCTCGTCGGCCGTCGGCGCAGGTACTGTCTGCAGTCTCTGCGGAACACCATGCATACTGTAGCTTTCACCATACCGTGACCATTTGTCCGGGACCGCTCCGTTGTTGTACAGCGCCGCCCCCCAAAGCATGCAGCCATGAGTCATCATGCTTTTCTTAACCTGCAGCGTCTCAGTGCCGTGACAACCCGCCGTTCCACAGCTCTGGTGCGCCACCCGCAGATCCCCCGGATTCACAAACCGAATGAACTCAGGATCCTCGTGATTCAACACTGTGTACGAACGCACCGGATTGGCAGATGTCCGAAACACATCCGGAAAACGCGAATGCACATGGGCTGCATCTTTTGTCCGAGCCGCTGCATTGCCGCCATGACAGTCAACGCAGCCCAGCTGAACAGCACTGCTGTAATGCGGATCATGCGCATCCTTGTGACAGGTGATGCAGCCGGAACTCAGCGCAGCCGCCTGCTCTGCAGTACGTCCGGCCAGACTGTTCGAGTGCAGCAACTGCGGAGCCGCAGGCGTGGGAACAGGGCGGGACACCGACGACAGTCTGACCGGCCGCACAGGCGGGGCATCCGTCGACTCTTCTGCATCCAGCTTTGCCCGCCCTGTCGTGCGGTCATCCACCCGACGATCATCCGGCTGCTCGACAGCGGCAAGATACCACTCGTCCTGCCGCACTTCACGCAGCCAGAAAATACCGCCGCCCAGCAGAACCAGGTTAATCAGGACCAGGGTCAGTGCTCGAGTCATAGTAATCACCACGTCAGCACCAGATCCATAAACATACCGTAGAGATTCTCGGCCCGGCCAGTGGCCCCGGCCGCCGCCGCCAGCGGATCAGTGACCCCATACAGATCGTCAAACCCACGCCCCGGAAGCAGTGCCGAAACACCGCCCGCTATCAGCACATTGTCACTCAGCAACGGACGATACTCCAGACCCAGACTGAGATCCGTACCGATGCTGCGAGCAATCCCGTTCTGATATGCGAATCGCTCCAGAATCGCCGTCTGATCAAACCACAGAAAGTTCACGTTCGTGATGGCTCGCAGTTTCGGAGTAATCTCGAAGTCCATACCGCCATTCAGCAGTCGCAGGCCCGGATTCACGAAATTGCTCTGCCCCTGAAACTTACTGGACCGCAAGTTCGGCACCAGACTCTCACGCTGCTTCAGATTCACACCAAACAGACGGATCTGCTGCCGCTGCCAAAAACTAAACTGACCGCCCGCAAAATTCGGATTGTCCAGCACCGAGTCAAAACCGTTTGCCTGGCCGTCGTTCGGGTCGTCATCCCCCGATGACCAAAATCCAGATGTGCGAAAACGAATCCAGTCGCGGTCAACCGAAAGCTCCAGAGCCGCCATATCGGCACTGATTTGCGATCGTTCACCCTGAATCGGGTTCAAACTGTCTGTCCCGGTGACATGATAATACGCATGGCTGACGTTGACGCGACCAATATGGCCGTCCCCGGCAAAACCCAGATACCACGCATCCACCTCATGAGGCCTGAACACACCAGCCGGGTCCGGTCGCACCAGCACGTTGTTCCGATCATACTCCACACTGGGCTGATCGTTGTTGTGGTGCAGACTGACCATCGCTGTATAGCCCGGGAAGATAAAATCCTGCCGGAAATAATTTGCGATCAGCGTGTTCTGGTGGCGATCCTCAAAGGTATTCAAAGAACTGTTGGTGTCTTTCTCCGTCTGGTCAAACCAGATTACATTGAACTGATCGCGATTCGACAATCGAGTGCCAAACAGTCGCACCGCCCGATTCGTGTCAGCAAACACAAAGCCCCGAAAATCACTGACAAAAGGCTGTGATCCGGCACGGACAGATACAAAGTCATAACTGGGACTCAGATCGGCCAGCCGTGCCTCCACAAACCACTCCTCCATCGCCGCATACCCGCGCGCTCGCGTTGTACCGCTGCGGACATTCGGAGTCACCACGGCCAGCTCTTCCACATCCAGATAGTTCAGGTTGAACACCGGCGCCAGCCGAATCTGCCAGTCAAACGGACGGAAACCTGCGTCCCCATGAAACAAATTAAACTGCAGCTTCAGGTTATTGATGAAAAAATACTGATCCGGATCGCCAAAAAACTCCTGCTGACCCGGCCCGACGGTGCTTTCAAACGGCGATGTTCCAGTGGGAGTCTTCCGGAACTCATGCAGCATGAAATTCGTCGCTGAAATATTCAGAAACGTGTGCTGACCGATGATCGGATAATCACCCTTCAATACGTTTTGATTGTACGGATCCCACCATCGACCCAGTTCCCCAAACCGATCATCACCCGGCGGATTGCCATCCCCATACCTGTCCTTCTCAGGAAATCCAATCCGCCAGCGATCCTCCACAGGCACAAAATCCAGTGTCTGCTGACTTTCACTGGGACGAATCCCCGTAGCACCCGTGTAGCCCCGCGGCAGATCCTGGGGTGGTGCTGCGGTCTCCACACGCGGCAACGGCTCAGCAAAAATATCGGCCGGAGTCTGAGGCTCGAACGGCATCTGCAGAATATCGGGCGCCGGCTGCGGAGCCACCTGAGCCGGCGCAGGGACCTCGGCGACCCCGGCAGGCGACGGCGATGCCGGAACCAACTCTTCCTGAGCCACAACAACGTCACTCAGACACGGCGCCAATACCAGATTCAACAGCAGCAGCAGGAACACGGCACAGCGACTGATCCGCACGAACAGCACGCCGCGCACCTTGCGGTGGCGACCAATGATCGGCCAAAACTGTCGCAGGCAGGGGGCCATGCTGAAAGTCAGTGACTGCGTGCAGGTAGATCAACCAGTCAGAAACGGCAGACCGGCCCCCCCGGTCAGTCCACCACAACCCGCACCTTAAAAAGCCGGGCCCCGCAGCAGCAAGACTCAACATAAACCACGCTGTCCGTTCCGCTGCTTTTAACAAAACCAGCGGCAGCCAAAACAGCAGAAAACGACAGCAACCAC
>JBJTPZ010000526.1:0-4438 GCA_046075365.1 Planctomycetaceae bacterium | reverse complement strand
GTTTCACGGGGGCGAGGGGTGATTTTGTGGCCAGCGGCCATTGGGCGAGCCGTGGGCGGGAGCCCACGGGTGTAGGCGTTTTAACAGAAGCACGGAGATGAGTCAGCACGAGAGGTTGGGGTGGCCGTGGGGCGGTGGTGTGATGTGCGGGATGGTGGACCCCCTCACCCCCATCCCCTCTCCCCCGTTTCACGGGGGCGAGGGGTGATTTTGTTGCCAGTTGTCATTGGGCGAGCCGTGGGCGGGAGCCCACGGGTGTGCTTGCGTTTTCCGTAGCTCGGGCTTTCCAGCCCGAGTTCTGTCCTCCGCGTCTGCCGCGTCCGTAGCCCTCCGCACTGTGGCAGTTGCGCCGCGGGCAGTTGGTCTCACGCGAAGCCGCGAAACCGCGAAGAGGAAACGCACGAGGCTGAAGTGACGTGCGTGATGAATTTTGGGATGCTGCATGTGATGGTTGTCGATTGCAGATTCATTAGCAAGCGGGGCTGAGATGCTGGCAGGCGTGTTAACGGTACCGGGCGGTCCGTCGCTGTTGTTTTTGTTTTACGTGCTCCTGTTGTTGCCCTGGCTGGCGTTTCGCAGCAGTCGACGGTTGAAAGAGCAGCCGGAAGTGTTGCGGGACGGGCGAGTCCGTCTGCGAATCTGGAGGTCGACTCTGCTGCTGCTGCTGGGTCTGCTTTGGCTGGCGGTGTTTGTGGGGCGTGGTTTTGGTTTTGATGTTTTTGAGTCGCCTGAGGATCTCTGGGGGACAACATGGAAGTCAGCTGCATGTCTGGCTGTGTGTCTGTTGCTGATGCTGGTCTCGTCGCTGCTGCGGACGGTCGAGCAGCGGCAAGAGATGTTTGTGTATCGCCTTGTGCCGGGCAGCGGGCTTGAGTGGCTGTTGAAGTTGCTGGTGGCGGTCATAGCGGGTGTGGCGGAGGAGGCCGTTTATCGCGGGGTGCTGCTGCAGATCCTGTGGTATTCGCTGGACAGCTTCACTGCAGCGGTGGCTGTTTCAGCGGTCGCCTTTGCACTGGCTCATCGGCAGCAGGGTTTTCAAAGCATGGTGCTGATCATGCTGATTGCCGGTGTGATGCACTGGCTGGTGCAGTCGACGGGTTCGCTGCTGGGGGCCATGGCGGTGCATGGACTGTATGATATTTTGGCGATGGCGTGGATCGCACGGCAGGCAAAGCGATGGCGCATCAGGTAGCTCGGGCTTTCCAGCCCGAGTTCTGTCCTCTGCGTTTGGCGCGTCCGCAGGCCGCCGCCCAGAGGCGATTGCGCCGCGGGCAGTTGGCCTCACGCGAAGCCGCGAAGCCGCGAAGAGAAAAGCACGAGGTCAGTTGCCAGTTGCGATTGGGCGGGCCATTGGGCGGCAGCCCACGGGTGTGCCGCGTTTTCCGTTGCTCGGGCTTTCCAGCCCGAGTTCTGTCCTCTGCGTTTGTCGTGTCCGCAGACCGCCGCCCAGAGGCGATTGCGCCGCGGGCAGTTGGCCTCACGCGAAGCCGCAACGAGAAAAGCACGAGGTCAGTTGTCAGTTGCGATTGGGCGAGCCGTGGGCGGGAGCCCACGGGTGTGGGCGTTTTAACAGAAGCACGGAGATGAGTCAGCACGAGAGGTCGAGGTGGCCGTGGGGCGGTGACGTGGGGTGTGGTGCGGGCGTGTTTCCCCCCTCACCCCCATCCCCTCTCCCCCGTTTCACGGGGGCGAGGGGTGGATTGGGTTGTCATAGGGCGAGCCGTGGGCGGGAGCCCACGGGTGCCGGGACCGAGAACGGGGACCGGCAGGCTGCTGGCATGTCAGTCGTGTTTCCCGCGAAGGTGTTGTGTAAAGCGGTAAATGCCGAGCCAGATTCCGCTGGCGAAGATTCCAAAGACCAATCCGGCAAAGGCGCCGACGCCGGCGCCAGCGAACCATGGCAGGTTCCAGCCGGGATTGAACGCCGCCAGTAACGCTCCGACCGGTGCCAGCACCAGCACAGAGACACTCACGAAGACGGCCTGAAACTTGTTGTCGCTCCAGCGGACATTGACCCCGGTGACTGTATCAGAGAGTACGTTCCACGCCTCTTTGATGTCGGCTTTGTCCGCTTCTGCCGAAGGAGTCCACGGGGATGGATTCGCGCTGCCGTTGTCCGGCTGACCGGGCGTGTTCAATGTGGTGTTCCTCGCTGCAGGTGTTCAAGAAGCACTATTGCCTTGCGATGACGACTGCGGTGCCGCTGGCCGACACCATCAGCATGCCATTGGCCTGTCCGAGCACTTCGTAGTCGAGGTCGACACCGATCACTGCGTTGGCGCCAAGCGCACTGGCCT
Organism: Planctomycetaceae bacterium; assembly: GCA_046075365.1. Lineage (GTDB taxonomy): Bacteria > Planctomycetota > Planctomycetia > Planctomycetales > Planctomycetaceae > SXXK01. The sequence goes on along the minus strand of JBJTPZ010000526.1, from coordinate 2,141 downwards.
TCTGCTGCATCTCTTCAAGAGCCAGCTCTCGTGCACTTTGCAGTTCGCGTTCATACGTCGCCGAGCGGCCGCCGACGAGGTCCCGCAGTCCGGCAAAAAGGTCTTTGAACAGATTGGCACCCAGAACCGCTTCACCAGCGACAATGCCGCAGTAACGCTGGACTGAGTGGCCTTCCACAGTGGAGGTGGTCGTGACGATCATCGGGAAATCTCAGGTAAAAGTGCTGGTTTCTGCAGGCGTGCCACTGGACGTCGGTGCCCGTTTGTGTGGTGGTGATTCGCCGGAGGCTCTGGTTTATTGACGGATTTCTGCAAGAAAGAAGGCTCACAAGTCAGAATGTGGCCTGCGCTGCCAGTACAGCCGAGCCGCCGCTGCGGACAGTATACCCAAGCGTTTCCAGTCTGGCTTTGTCGGCCGGTGCTGAATTGCCCGTCAGCTCGAGGGTCAGCGTGCCTTCCGTGTGCATTCGCGGGGCGGCGACTGCATCGTCAAGGCTGGTGTTGTCCGCCAGCCATGGTCGCAGCACGCTGAAGATGCTGTTGGGGATTTTGCGTCCGCCGGCACCGCCGATGGCGAATTGCGGCTTTGAGTCTTCGCAGGCAATCACGGGCACCATGTTGTGCAGCGGTTTTTTTCCTGGTCCCGGGCTGTTGGGATGATCGGGGCGCGGATCGAACCGCGACATGCCGTGTCCAAGTGTCAAACCCAGTCCGTCGGCCGTCACGCAGGCACCGAAAGAATTTCCGTGAGTCAGTGTGAGGGCGATCAGGTTTCCCTGATCATCGGCCGCACTGATGTGAATGGTGCCTGCCTGGTTGTTGGCAGTCAGCTGATGGTCGAGGATTTGTCCCTGATTGACTGCGGTGGCAACAGCCGTGGCTGACTGCTGTGTATAGTCCTGCGAAAGCAGTCGAGCGTGCGGAACAGCGGATGCCGCCGGATCTCCCAGCAGCGTCAGTCGGTCCCGCCAGGCAAGCCGCATGGTTTCCGCGATGCAGTGAGGTCTGCTGGCGGGCTGGCTGCGGAGTTCGTCTGGCAGTGCCAGCCACGTGTGCAGCATTTGCAAAACACTGATGCCGCCGGCTGTCAGCGGTGGTGTGCAGACGCTGCGTTTGCCGTGCTGCAGGACGAGCGGTGCAGTTGTTTGGGCCTGATAAGCCGCGAGATCAGCCGCGGTGACCAGACCACCATTTGACTGGAAGGCGTCTGCCAGCTGCTGAGCGATCCCGCCGCGATAGAAGTCATCGACGCTGTTATGGCTGGCCAGTGTCTGCAGCAGCTCGGCCAGTTCCGGATTGCGGAATACTTCGCCGGCTGCCAGCGGAGATCCGTCGCGGAAATACAGTTTTTTTGAACCGGGGTCAGCGGCGAAGACTGGTTTTGCAGCAATCGCAGCAGCATAACCGGCGGGCCATGGAAACCCTTCACGAGCGACTTTCAGGGCCGGCTGCAGCAGTGTTTCGAGTTTCAGGCTGCCGAATCGGTCGATCAGCAGCTGCAGTCCGGCAAGCACCCCGGGGACTCCGGCAGCCAGCCAGCCGACGTCGTTTTTGCGACCAGGCACGGAACCATCGGGGCCCGGGCTGAAGATGTCATGCGACATGCTCTGTGGTGCGGTCGAGTTGGCATCCACTGCGAGGATCTGCTGGCCGCCGTTGAGCGAGACCATGGCTGTCAGTCCGTATCCGCCGATGCCGGTCTGGCTGGGAGCCTGGACGGCAGCGATCAAAGCGGTGGCGACAGCAGAGTCGATAGCATTTCCGTCGGGGACGGGAAAGAAACTGACGCGTGCATCCGTGGTGCGTCCGCGCACTTTGGCAGCGCGGCGGGCTGCCGGTCGGTGTGGTTCGCCACAGCGGGCGACCGTGCTGAGCCCGGCAACGGTGGCCGGTGCGGTGATGGTGTGCAGCAGAAACTGTCGACGGCTGGGAGATGACCGGCAAGTCGGTGTAGTCATAAGTTGTCCCTGTGTATTGAAACGCTGTGTTGGAAAAGCCTATTTCCTGCACCATGACATGCGGCGAGAAAAGTCCTGCTGGAATTCGGTTCGCCAGCGGCTGACTTCGGTTCGCGGGTCGTAGTTTTCAGCGAACGGCGGATCGCGATACCAGCCGTCATTTTCGCGAATGAAGCGTCCGCC
>JBJTPZ010000525.1:0-9389 GCA_046075365.1 Planctomycetaceae bacterium | reverse complement strand
GACGGCAACAAGTTCGACCGTTCTGCGATCACCGTGCACCTGCCACGATCTCGTCCGGCCGAAGCGTTCCGAGCCATCCGCACGGCCGTGTGTTTCAGTGCGATGGCCGGGGAACACCGAGTCATCTCTGTGACCAGCCCTGCGGCCGGTGACGGTAAGTCGACGCTTGCTTTGAATCTGGCTGTTTCTTTGGCTCAGTCCGGCAAACGAACCGTACTGTTGGAAAGTGACCTGCGTCGACCCAAGGTGCACAAGCTCACGGGGGCCGACAACAAAATCGGTGTTGTAGACGTGCTCAGGGCCTCGGCCAGCATCGAGGAGGCCGCTCAGTCCTGTCAGGTACCGGATCTGTTCATCATTACCTGCGGCAGCCGTCCCAAAGACCCTGCCGAATTGCTGGCTCGCCCGGAATACGAAAAGCTGCTGGAGGATCTGCGTGGTCGCTTCGACTACGTGATCGTGGATACTCCGCCGATTCTGGCCGTCACTGACCCTGCCGGGGTGGCCGCTCGCGTCGATGGTGTCATCGTCTGTATGCGACTCAGCCGTCATACCCGAGACCTTGGCAAACGCACGATTGACTCGCTGCGTGACATCGGTGCAACGGTTTCCGGAGTGGTGATCAACGGTGTGGAAGAGCGGGATGCTTATGGCTACGGCAACTACCGTTACTCAGACTACCGTTACTACTACAAGAGCTATAACTACAAGTATGGCTACGGTTACGGTCGCTACGGTTCGTACAACTCGTACACCAGCAAGGACGGCAGCGAGTATTTCCCGGATGAAAACAAAGTCGGTGGCGTAGGCACCGGCGGGTCGGCACCGCTGCAGGCGATTGCCAGCAGCTCAGAGGGTGATGGTGATCGTGAGGGCGAGGTCGAAAAGGCCTGATTCACCGGTTGCGCTGCAGTCTTCCCGAAAAGGGCGTTCCGGCCAGGAACGCCCTTTTTTTTGTGGTGCGAGAAAAGATTTGCCAGTGTCAGCGAAGTTCCACACAGGCCTATTTTAGGCATAGTCGGCAGATTCCTCCGCCCTGCCCCGATTCCCCGCGATCAATGCAATCCGCAAGCTTTTCCTGCATTTTGCCACCCTGAGGCCGATATAATCCACAGGGTTTCCGTCACCCACGGGGGCGTAGCATGCGCAGATTGACGCAACGGTTATACCCCCCACCCCCAAACTCCCAACGTAGCTCGGGCTTTCCAGCCCGAGCCCCCCGCTCGTGTGCACACATCTGATGCGTAACATTATGAGTTCTGATTCCAGCATTCCCGACGACCGGCCTCGCATCGTCTTCCTGAATCGGTCCTACTGGCCCGATCTTGAAGCGACCGGACAACTGCTGACTCAGCTCTGTGAAGCGCTGGCCGACGAATTTCAGGTCGAAGTGGTGGCGGGCCTGCCCAACAGTCTGTCGGCCGACGCGCCTGCCGACTGGCAGTCACAAACGGTGCACAACGGTGTGCGCATTCACCGTCTGCGACATCTGCAATTGCCCAAACGCAGCATTCTGCTGCGGATCGCCAATTACCTCAGTTTTCAATGGTCCGTTCGCAGGATGCTGAAACGCATCGGTCAGCCGGACGTGCTGATATTTGAAACGGATCCGTTTATGCTGGCGAATGAGGCTGGCAGGTTAATGAATCGGATGCCCCTGCGGGTCGTGGGCTACCTGCAGGACATTCATCCGGATGTCGGCGTCGCCCTTGGAAAAGTCCCCAATAATCGCTACATCCAGGCCATCCGCCGCGAACTGTTTGACGTGTATCACCGCTGTGATCGCATGGTCGTGCTTAGTTCCGACATGCGCCAGTTGCTGCTGGAAGACGGTCTGGACCCGGATCGAGTGCAGGTCATCCCCAACTGGGCTGACGTGCAGCGGATCAGGCCGCTGGAAGGCCCCAACGCGTTTCGTCAGCGGCATGGCCTGGCGGACAAGTTCATCGTGATGTACTCGGGCAATTTCGGCATGACGCAGCGTCTGGATCATTTCATTCAGGCCGCAGTCCGCCTGGCCGATGATCCGCAAATCCATTTTGTATTTGTCGGTCGCGGTTCACTGGAACAGGCTCTGAAGCAGCAGGTGCAGCAGCTGGGACTGAAGAATGTCACCATCACAGGCTATCAGCCGCTCAGTAAGCTGAACATCAGCCTGAATGCTGCGGACCTGCACCTGGTGCCACTGACCGCCCAGCTGACTCGCTGCCTGATGCCCAGCAAGCTCTATGGAATTCTGGCTGCCGGTCGGCCCTTGCTGACGAACGCACCCGCTGAATCCGAGCTGCATCGGCTGACAGTGCAGCATCAGGTTGGGCTGGTGGTGCAGCCCGAGCAGATCGATCAGATTGTGCAGCAGATTCGCTGGGCGTCTCAACATCCGCAGCAAATGCAGCAGATGGGCCACAACGCCCGACAGCTGGCGCTGCAGCATTACACCTTCGAACACAGCCTGCAGAAATTTCGGCATCTGCTGCATACCGTGCTGGCCGGTCCGGGCAAACACGTCAACTGCCAGTGCTGCCAGCAGGTCACTGAAAAACTGTCACCCAAAACGACCGACAGCACCTCACACGGTCATTCCTGACGACAGCCGTGCTCAGGCACAATAAGTCCTTGAGAGCCGGGTGCTCGGGCTGGAAAGCCCGAGCTACATCTAAGCATTCAATCGCGCTTTAAAACGCCATGTTCAGAATTCCTGACCCCTCACCCCCGTCCCCTCTCCCCTTGCCAGGGGCGAGGGGTGTAGCGCGTGTCTTGCGACTCGTCCTAATTGCATTTTGCCCTTTCAAATCCGCGTATCTCATGCATTGATAAAAACCGGCCCCTTGCGATTATCCGTGTCAATCCGTGTTAATCCGTGGCTAAAAAAACCGTCCAAATCCGTGGCTAAAAATCCTGCCTCGATCCGTGGCTAAAAGCCCGGCCCTGCATTCCCAGCTTCACCCCCGACCGCGGAATATTCCTGTGCCTGAAGACGACATTCCTGAACACATCCGCTACTACATGCAGTTTGTTGATCGCTCGCTGCTTCGAGAAAACCTGAAACTGACTCCTCAGCAGCGCATGGACAAACATGCTCGGATGATTGAACTGGAACTGGAACTGCGCGCAGCCGGACGTCAGCTGCGAGCGAAACAGAAACAGGCAACAGACGGCAACATCAGCTCAGGTTGACTCAAATGATGACACCAGCCAATTTTATCCAGCTGTTGCCGCTGCTGTGCCGCTGGCAGGTCCGCTTTGTTCTGATCGGTGGCGGCGCTGCGATTGTCCACGGTTTGGCGCGAACGACCTATGACGTTGATGTCGTCTATGATCGCGCTGCTGACAACCTTGAGAAGCTTGCTGCCGCACTGAAAGAGCTCTCAGCGTATCCTCGCGGTGCCCCGCCAGGTCTGCCGTTTCACTTTGATCTGAGAACACTGAAAGCGGGATTGAATTTCACTCTGACAACCACGCTGGGAGATCTCGACCTGCTGGCTGAAGTACCTGGCAACGGAACCTGGCAATCTCTGCAGGAACACGTCACAGCGATTCAAATCTACGGCTGTGACGTGCCAGTTGTCAGTCTGCGAAAGCTGATCGATCTCAAGGTTGCTGCTGGCCGGCCGAAGGATTTTGAAGTGGTCGCACAACTGCGAACTCTGCTCGCTGAACAGACCGGAGAAGCTGACTGAAAAAAAGCCGCTGTTCTGTCACGCTGCCTCACTCGCGGTTGTGTTCCAGCTGAATTTCGGGATGGTCTTTAATCGGACGGTAGCTCGGGCTTTCCAGCCCCAGTTCTGCCCTAAGACCAACGGTGGCGTCTGGGCTGGTGTGCTCGGGCTGGAAAGCCCGAGCTACGTTGAACATCTGCCTGGCGTTCATTCGTGTTGAACACCGTCCTTTCGTACTCGTACTCAGTCCGCCCTGGCGGACGGTACTCGTACTCGTACTCGAAAACGCCCTTCCCACGCGGCATTCAAGAATCGCATGGCTCGGGTGCTCGGGCTGGAAAGCCCGAGCTACATCTAAGCATTCATTCTCGCTTTAAAACGCCATGTTCAGAATTCCTGACCCCTCACCCCCGTCCCCTCTCCCCTTGCCAGGGGCGAGGGGTGTAACGCGTGTCTTGCGACTCGTCTTAATCGCATTTAACCCTTTCAAATCCGCGTATCTCATGCATGATTAAAAACCGGCCCCTTGCGATTATCCGTGTTAATCTGTGTTAATCCGTGGCTAAAAAAAACTGTCCCGATCCGCGGCTAAAAAACCTGTCCCAATCCGTGGCCCAAAGCCCGGCCTTCGATTCCTGTTTCATACTCTTCACCCATCATTCTCCCCCTATGACTCCTGAACAATCAGTCTACGTTGCCGGTCACAACGGCATGGTCGGTTCCGCTGTCGTGCGACTGCTGCAGCAGCGCGGTTGCAATCGCATTATCACTCGCAGTCGTCGGGAACTGGACCTGACGGATCAGCTGGCGGTGCAGCAGTTCTTTCAGTCGCAGCGCCCTGATGTGGTCGTGTTTGCCGCAGCGAAGGTGGGCGGCATTCTGGCGAACAATTCGTACCCCGCCGAGTTTCTCTACCAGAATCTGGCAATGGCCTCGAACGCAGTCCATTCCGCCTGGCAGGCCGGAACACAAAGATTTCTGTTTTTGGGCAGCACCTGCATCTATCCTCGCATGGCGCCACAGCCTATCGCCGAAGACAGTCTGCTCACGTCACTCCTGGAACCAACCAACGAAGCCTACGCCATTGCCAAGATTGCCGGTCTGAAACTGTGTCAGTTCTACCGCAGACAGTACGGCGTGCTGTTTCATTCAGCGATGCCCACCAATCTGTACGGTCCGGGCGACAACTATCATCCTTCCAACAGTCATGTGCTGCCTGGGCTGCTGCTACGTTTTCATGAAGCCCGGCAGAAAGGTTTACCCGAGGTGCAGATCTGGGGCACCGGGTCTCCCCTGCGCGAATTCCTGCACGTGGACGATCTGGCTGCCGGAATCCTGCACCTGCTGGAACTCTCGGATCCGCCCGATCTGGTGAATATTGGCAGCGGTGAAGAAATCAGTATTTTTGAGCTGGCTCGCCTGGTGGCATCCACAGTGGGATATGCCGGCCGGATCACTCACGACCTTTCGAAGCCCGACGGCACACCGCGCAAGCTGTCGGATATCTCGCGGATCCGTCAGACCGGCTGGTCACCGCAGATTCCGCTGTCTGCAGGGCTGCAGTCGGCGTATCAGGATTTTTTGCAGTCGCTCAGCCTGCAGACCCTGCGTTCCTGCTGACTGCTGCAGAAACCATACAATCGCTTTCCCTGCTGCAATTGCTGCAAAACGCCACCGGGAAATCGCTGAAAAGCTTGCCAGCCGGTGATTCCCGCTGCATTTTGCTGAATCTGTTCCCAATTGTGCTCTGACCCAACCCTGTTTACCCTGCAGTCGAAGTAATCAACATGTCAAAATCCGCACTCATCACCGGAATCACTGGTCAGGATGGCTCGTACCTGGCCGAACTTCTGCTGGAAAAGGGATACACGGTTCACGGTCTGGTACGTCGTGCCTCAACCTTCACCACCGGACGCATCAATCACATCTATGCTGATCCGCATCAGTCCGGTGCGCGGCTGTTTCTGCATTACGGCGACCTGACCGACGGCCAAAGCCTGACCAATCTGGTGCTGGATCTGGAACCCGATGAAATCTACAACCTTGGGGCGCAAAGCCATGTTCGCGTGTCCTTTGATCAGCCCGCCTATACCTTCCAGGCCACCGGCGGCGGCGCCTTGAACGTGCTTGAAGCGGCCCGGCAGCTGAACAAGAAGAAGCTGACAAAGGTCTATCAGGCTTCGTCCAGCGAAATGTACGGCGAAGTGCTGGAAACACCGCAAACTGAGAAAACTCCTTTTCAGCCTCAAAGCCCTTACGCCTGTGCCAAGGTATACGCCTTTCACCAGACGGTCAACTACCGCAAGTCTTACGACATGTTTGCGGTCAACGGGATTCTGTTCAATCACGAAAGCCCGCGACGGGGCGAAACCTTCGTAACTCGCAAAATCACCCGCGCTGCAACTCGCATCAAACTGGGCCTGCAGGACAAACTGTATCTTGGTAACCTGGCCGCAAAACGTGACTGGGGCTATGCCAAAGATTACGTTGAAGGCATGTGGCGGATGCTGCAGCACAGTGAACCGGACGACTTTGTGCTGGCCACCGGCAGAACTCAGACCGTTCAGGAATTCGCCGACATCGTCTTCAGCATGCTGGATCTGGATCCCAAACAGTACATCGAAATCGACCCGCGTTACTTCCGTCCTGCCGAAGTCGACCTGCTGCTGGGCGACTGCTCAAAGGCCAAAGAAAAACTGGGCTGGACAGCTTCCACGTCACTTGAAGAGCTGGCTCGGCTGATGGTCGACAACGACCTCGCACTGGCTCGCGAAGAAGCCATCCTGGCCGCCGCCAGAAAATAACAATCGGTGCCACGGACGGTTGCGCAACGCAGGCCACGGACAGTTTTGAATCACCAGCCACGGATTGTTTTGAATCGCAGGCCACGGATTGACACGGATGTTCACGGATTAGTCGCAAGGGGTTGGCCACTGATTTTTGGACTTCAGATGCGTTGGTTGTTTCCCGAGAGCCCTTCATCCGTGTGAATCCGTGTTCATCCGTGGCTAAAAAAAGAGTCCCCATTCGTGGCCAAAGGCAGGCCACGGATTGTTTTGAATCGCAAGCCACGGATTGACACGGATTTTCACGGATTAGTCGCAAGGGGTTGGCCACTGAGATTTGGGGATCAAATCTGTGGCTTGTTTGCCAGGAGTGCTTCATCCGTGTGAATCCGTGATCATCCGTGGCTAAAACAAGAGTCCCCATCCGTGGCCGAAGGGAGCCACGGACAGTTTTTAATCGCAAGCCACGGATTGACACGGATTTTCACGGATTAATCGCAAGGGGTTGGCCACAGATTCTTTCATTTCAAATCTGTGGCTTGTTTCTCCAGAGCTCTGCATCCGTGTGAATCCGTGTTCATCCGTGGCTAAAAAAAAGAGTCATCCTCCGTGGCCAAAGTCAGCCACGGAGAGTTTTTAATTGCCAGCCACGGATTGACACGGATGTTCACGGATAATCGCATGGGACTGGCCACTGATCCTTTGATTTGAAATCTGTGGCTTGTTTCTCCAGAGTCTTTCATCCGTGTGAATCCGTGTTCATCCGTGGCTAAAAAAAAGAGTCCCCTTCCGTGGCTGAAAAAAGAGTCCCCTTCCGTGGCTGAAAAAACAGTCCCCTTCCGTGGCTAAAACACTGTTCTTTTCCGTGCCCGTCCGTGGCCCATATCGGAGCGTTGCCAGTTCATGATTGCAGTAATCACCGGGATCACCGGACAGGACGGTTCGTATCTGGCTGAACTGTTGCTGGGTAAAGGCTACGAGGTGCACGGGATTGTGCGTCGCAGCAGCTCGCTGGAACGAGTCCGTTTAAGTGAGCTGTACCAGGATCCTCAGATTTATGGATCCCGCCTGCATCTGCACTATGCGGATCTGATGGATACGACGACCATCCGGCGAATTGTGATGAAGGTTCAGCCCACCGAGTTCTATCACCTGGCCGGTCAAAGCCATGTGGGGTTAAGCTTTGAAATCCCTGAGAGCACGTGCGAACTGACGGCCATGGCCACGCTGCGGATTATGGAAATTCTGCGTGACTTGCCGCGTCCGCCGCGTTTTCTGCACGCCAGCAGCCGGGAAATCTTCGGCACGCCGACGAAATCACCGCAGGACGAATCGACGCCGGTGAATCCCAATTCTCCCTACGGCTGTGCCAAGGCCTTTGCAACGCAGATGACGAAGATTTACCGTGAAAGTCACGGTTTGTTCTTCTGCAATGCGATCTGTTACAACCATGAAAGTCCGCGTCGCGGTGAAAACTTTGTGACTCGGAAAATCACTCTCGCCGCAGCTCGTATCCGCGCAGGTCTGCAGAAATCGCTGTCGCTGGGAGATCTGGATGCGCAGCGTGACTGGGGCTTTGCCGGCGATTTCGTGCAGGCCATGTGGCTGATGCTGCAGCATTCGCAACCCGACGACTATGTGTTGGCCACCGGAGTCAGTCATTCCATCAGGGATCTGCTGCAGCTTGCTTTCGATCATCTGGGGCTTGACTGGCTTGATCACGTGCAGGTGGATCAGCGGTTTCTGCGACCGGCGGATGCCACCGCCCTGCTGGGTGACAGCAGTAAAGCGCGGCACGTACTGGGCTGGCAGCCATCACTGGACTTTGCCGGCCTTGTACGCCTGATGGTCGACACCGACGTTAATCGCCTAAAACAGCAGTAAATTGCCACGGAGAGTTTTGAAACGCAGGCCACTGACAGTTTTTAATCGCAAGCCACGGATTGACACGGATGTCCACGGATAATCGCAAGGGACTGGCCACTGATCATTTGATTTCAAATCTGTGGCTTGTTTCCAAATGTTTGTTTATCCGTGTGAATCCGTGTTCATCCGTGGCTAAAAAACAATCCCCGCCCGTGGCCGAGGGCAGCCACGGATGGTTTTGAATCGCAAGCCACGGATTGACACGGATGTCCACGGATAATCGCAAGAGTGGTGCCACGGATCATGATTTCACGACCTGTGGCCAGCCTTCGCACATGTCTTGATCCCTGAAAATCCGTGTTCATCCGTGGCTAAAAAAACTGGCCTGGTCCGTGGCAAAAGGCAGCCACGGATGGTTTTGAATCGCAAGCCACGGATTGACACGGATGTCCACGGATAATCGCAAAGAGTGGCGCCACGGATAGTGATTTCACGACCTGTGGCCAGCCTTCACACATGTCTTGATCCGTGAAAATCGGTGTTCATCCGTGGCTAAAAAAACTGGCCGGGTCCGTGGCCAAAGGCAGCCACGGATGGTTTTGAATCGCAAGCCACGGATCGACACGGATGTCCACGGATAATCGCAAGAGTGGTGCCACGGATAGTGATTTCACGATCTGTGGCCAGCCTTCACACTTGTCTTGATCCGTGAAAATCCGTGTTCATCCGTGTTCATCCGTGTTCATCCGTGGCTTCGCATTTGGCCAACTGTCTGCTGAGTCCTTATGAGTGAGGGAAGTGGTATTATACCCCTCAACCCCGTCCCCTCTCCCCTTCCAGGGGCGAGGGGTGCTATTGCGTTTAATGGGCAGAACTCGGGCTGGAAAGCCCGAGCTACGGGAAGCACCCCTGGCGATTCCTCGTGCTCGTGCTCGTGCTCGACCACCGACCACCGACCACCGACCACCGACCACCGACCACCGAACACCGAACACCGAACACCGAACACCGAACACCGAACACCGAACACCGAACACCGAACACCGCACTTTGCGATTCCCTTCGCGGCTTCGCGTCT
>JBJTPZ010000524.1:0-1333 GCA_046075365.1 Planctomycetaceae bacterium | reverse complement strand
TGGCGATTCTACCTTGAAGCCGGAGGCTCGCTTGATCCCGAACCCGATTCTCAAAGTCCTTTCGACGCTGTCATGCCGCATGGTACGCCACCTGCTTATCGGCGGTCAGGCCTGCGTGTTGTACGGCGCAGCGGAGTTTAGCCGGGCTTCGCATTGATATCATGAGCAAGCTGCGCGGCTGCGATCCCTTCGAACAGCTTTGGCAGCGCAGAACGACGATCGAGGACTCGGAAAACAACGCCATTTACGAAGTCGTCGCCATCGAAGATCTGGTGTGTGCAAAGAAAACTCAAAGAGACAAAGACTGGCCGATGATCCGAAGGCTGGTGGAAGCCCACTATGACCTGAATCAGGATGCTCCAAATGAGGCCATGGTTCTGTTTTGGCTCCGCGAGTCCCGAACGTCTTCGATGCTGGCGGAACTGGTACATCGATTCCCCGACAGCGTTGCCGGAGTGGATTTCGAACGTCCGTGGCTGAAGTCGCTCGACGTCACAAACCTCGGGCAGATTGAGCAATTGCTGAGGGCTGAAGAGGATGCACAACGGCAGGCTGACAGAGGATACTGGCAGCCACTCAAAGAGGAACTGGAGCGGTTGCGAATGAATCGGCCGCGGCCGACCTAACCAGTGCCCGCGAAATGCGACATTGGCCGCAACACTTGCCCACCGCCCTGACCGGGGTTGACGGGAGAGCGAAGCTCCCGCTGAGCCGCATCCCTGCCGCGAGGACTGCGCCGATCCCCGCTGCTTCGCAAATTCGCCGGCAATCGCTCACACCGCAGGCCAGCGCTCGGTGGCTCGGCAGAAGCCTCACCCTCGCGGGTCCACACCCGTCTGTTCACAGGGTTACAGGAACCTCAACACCATTGGCGAGTTGCCCGGCCAGGATCAGACCACGTGCAGTGGGAACTCACGCTGCAATTCCGTTTGCCTACTGGCCCGCATCGAGTGGCCCAATCGTGGCCAACCCGCAACGCCGGCGCGGCGCAGCAGTCGCGTCATTTCGGTGGGCAGGTTCGAGTTTTTCCAGCCCATCGCCGTGTTGGCAGCCGCTCGATACTGCGGAGCGGCGACCACGTATTCGCTCTCATCGCCAAAGATTTCGAACGCTTCGTCGAGGATCGGTCAAAGCTCAGCATAGCATCACACTCATTCAGTTAGGTGGGTGCTTTCCCAGTACTACCCACAACGATCTAACCTCTATCAGTGGCGGACGATTCATCCGGAGCAATTGGATAGTTGCTTTTCCAACATCTGTGAGTCCGACGATGAGAGTACCGTTGACAGACCAGTCCAGGTGCTCAAACCATTGATCGTTCTGAGGATGGAAC
>JBJTPZ010000523.1:0-2856 GCA_046075365.1 Planctomycetaceae bacterium | reverse complement strand
CATTAGATCAAGAAGTAGATGTTGCTGTGAGTCATGAGCACTTATCGCTCGTCAAGATGGGCAGTTCAAGTGTTGCAACAGCTAAGGTGTCAGTGGTCTGAAACCGGAACTCTGCTCTTTCTCCGTAGCAAATTTCAAGTCTCTGGCGAATGTTCGCATGTCCAATCTTAAGTCCATCTGCCACTGTTCCGGTTGTTCCTGGTTTGATGGAATTCTGGACTTTGATTACCAGGCGGTTTTGTTGGATTTCCGCGACTACGCGAATACTGGCAGACGCCAAATCCGGCGGGCAGTACTTGATTGCGTTCTCGACAAGCGGTTGCGCCAGCATTTCCGGTAACAGGCAGCGCGATGCCTCAACTGAGGCTTCGGCGGAGCGTCCGACCTGATCCCCAAATCGTACAGCCGCCAGTTCCAGCAGATTTTCTGCCAGCTGAATCTCAGTGGCGACTGTCCACGTCTGTCCGCTGGATGGTCGCAGGCGACTTTGCAGTATAGCGGACAGGTTGTCGATGAAACGCGGGATTTTCTGAGGAGCTTCGCTGGAGAGCCATGAAATTGCCGACAGGCTGTTCATCAGCATGTGGGGATTCAGCTGATAACGCAGGGCCAGCAGCCGGGCTTCAGCCTCGCCCCCTTGAGCCAGTGCGGTTTTCAGCCGCAGCAGTTCAATTGCCTGCCGTCGCTGCACCAGCACCACGAACAGGCTGCAGAAAACGACAGGCATCGCCATAAATCTCAGTGAGCTTGGCGTCAGGCCGATGGAAATCCAGCCATTCAGCTGCAGCATCAGCAGAACTGCCGGGGTGTGACAAAGCAGAAGCGTGACAAACAGTACCTGATCTTCACGCCGCCGATGTCGTCTCCATCGGCTGCTGGTGATCCACAGGGCTGACACAACCACCACTGTCTGAATAACGCTCAGATATCGATTGATAAGTGGGAATGGCAGCAGAAAGTGAGCGGCACAGTACAGAAATGCTACGGCCATCGCAGTAAAATAAATCACCCGGTCAGTCCACGTCAGTTCGAACAGCCCGGAATAGACAACTGAAAAGTTCAGCAGAAAAAGTCCCGCGGTGATCGACACCAGCGTGCTGCCAGCCCGGATCCACCATCCCGGCAAGGCAAGGCCTGGCAGCGAAAGGACGTTGTCGAACAGCAGCCCATAAAGAAGCACGCAGGCGCAAGTCATGCCAAGCACACCGAACGACCAGTCGCGAAACAGTACTGCCAAAAGCAGAATAATCAATACAACAACGACAAATCCGCCAACCTGGGCATAACTGAAATATCTGCGGCTGCCGTCCAGTCTGCTGTATTGATCAGTCGTCGCAATGAGCAGTGGAATCGTCAGTGACCCAGCAGACTGAATTCTGCAAAGTACAGTGACGGGTGCCGATGGAGTTACGTTCACCTGCAGCGACGGGTAGCTGGTCGGCGCCATCCCCGCACCTGCCCGCAAGCCCCCTGTCTCCCTGCGTACCACCGTCCCGCCGCGCACCTCAAACCAGTCCACCTGGTCCAGACGAGTCGAAGGAATTTCGACGATCGCTTCGGTCCTGCGGAGGCTGCTCAGGTCAAATCGACCCCAGATTACGGATTGCGTGAAGCCCCAGGATACCACCGAATCGGTTGCCGTGACGGCCTGTCGGGGCAGTTCCGTTTTGAGCATCTGGTCGAAAGTCAATGCGCCGCCGGGATCTTCAAGGAACTGTCTTCGATCTACCTTCAGCACCGAATCCGCAGCGCCATCTGATCGCAGAACAAAATCACACCCGGTGCATGCGAGGAAACAACACACCAGCGAGACCGAGAGACACAATCGCTGGCGGAACGCAAAATACAGTGAAACTGAATAATGATCGCTGTCCATTACCTGCGGCTATCGTTCCAATAAACCCGAATCTGTCACAATCAAATTCCCTCGTTATCAAAAAGTCTCGTTAATGCGTCAGTGAAAAGAGAATCCAGCAAGTCGAGTTCTTCCGAATCGGAAAGATTATCGACCGTTGATTCATGTTCAGCTGGCAAGTCGCGATGCGAGACTGAAGCGGGATTTCGGCCTGGAACAGAAGGCGTGGCGACAGGGTGGTTGTCCATCCCGAGCGACTCGGGGTCAATCAGAGAAGTCGCAGGCGTCAGTTCCACCGAGTGCTGAACCGGATCAGGCTTCAGTCCGACATTCACGCCAATTCGCTTAAGGTCCTCAGGAATCACCACCTCGGCCGAACCGACTGGTGTCACTCCCCGTCGTTCACCCGGCAGGATAGTGCCGGCCATGATATCGTCTCCGGCGGTGGCTGGGTCCAGATCGCCGTAGCCCAGTATGTGGCCCAGCTCGTGACGCAGTACGGTGCCAAGGTCCACGGCCCCCGTCGGAACCGGGCCGCTGCCAACGTGCCAGCCAAAGCCCAGGGCGTCGTCGTCCAGTTGTATCAGCCGGCTGCCGGCAAAGCCAAAGGCACCCTCAGCATTCAGGTCCGTGATCTGCACTGTGGCGTTCTGCAGGGCCAGAATCTGGCCGGGCGTCAGTCCGGTCGTGATCCAGTCGGCAATCGCTTCGCGCCGAGCCTGTTCGACAGTTTCAGGCGTCAGTATCTGCCCTGCCCTGCTGACAGAGGAAAGCCTTGCTGTTGATGTTTCTTCCAGGCCGTGTTCGTCGAAGGTCATTCCTTCAAGTCTCTGCGGCGCGGTGGGCGGCAGGGTGGCGACGCTGGCGGCAAGGTCAAAGCCGCAGACCAGCCACGAGCCCGTGTAGCTGGCCGGTGTGCGGAACAGCATGTCGAGCACACCGTCATTCACCACAATATTGCTGATGGTGACGGTGGTGAAGACGTTGGCCGACAGAATCGC
>JBJTPZ010000522.1:0-2697 GCA_046075365.1 Planctomycetaceae bacterium | reverse complement strand
CGATTGCGATTGCGGTGTCGCAGTCGACGGGTACTGTGCGAGTGTTTCAGGACGGCCTGATTGTTTTGCGGATTGAGCCGATGCGAAACGCGATGAAGTGGCATGAAGTGACGACCGACGGGCCGGAGTAGTGGTCGGTGGGCGGTTTGGCTCACGCGAAGCCGCGAAGGCGCGAAGGAAGGCGCCAAGGGTGGTTGTTAGTGGGCTTTTTTCGAGTACGAGTACCGTCCGCCAGGGCGGACTGAGTACGAGTACGATGGGGGGTGGGGAGGGGCGGGATTTTAGTTTGTGGGCGGTGCGGTGTCCGGTTCGTTTGAGGATTGCTGGGTGGTTGGGTTTTGGGGGAGGGTGGCCCCCTCACCCCCGGCCCCTCTCCCATGTTTCACGGGGGCGAGGGGAGGATTGGGGGGGGCGGGGGGCAGTTCTGTTGTTGGCGTGAGTTTGTGTTCTGTTTTAGGTAACGTGTCACACAGGCGGGGGGGAATTGACGTTGTTGAGAGGAGTATTGACGGTTCCGGGACATCTCGGGGCAGGGCGGTCTGGCTGGTGGGGGATTGAGAAGCGGTTTGCGATGCGTTGGTGGGGTGGCGGTACGTTTCGCGGGGGCGAAACGTGACAATCAGTGTTGGGGTGTCAGGTTGGGTGAGCGATTATGATTGAGCTGCTGCAGTTGTGTTGTGTGTTGTGGGTGGGTGTGCTGACTGCTGGTGACAGGCTGGACTGGTCGCTGGATGAGTTGAGTGATGCGGTGGTGGTGGCGGGTACGGCGGAGTCTGGTGCGGGTGTGCGGGGGCGAAGTCTGGTACTGGACGGTGACTCGCTGCTGGAGCTGGCTGGTACTGAGGCGCTGGGGGCGGGTCAGTTTTCGGTGTCGCTGTGGTTTAACGCGTATGATCTGGCGGGCGGGCAGCAGATGCTGGCCGGGAAGAACCGGTATTCGCTGGGTGAGCGGCAGTGGAGTCTGACGATTGAGCCTGATGGCCGGCTGAGGGCGCATTTGTGGCAGTCGGGGTGGAGTACGATCACGTGCGGGGCGGGGCTGGAGGCTGGTCACTGGTATCAGGTCACGCTGGTGGCTGAGCGGCAGCGGGCGGTGTTGTATTTGAACGGGAGGCTGGCGGGTGAGGTTTCGCTGGGTTCGCCGATTGTTGGCACGGCTGCTCCGATTACGCTGGGCGGGATTCGTGATGCGGGTGTGTTGCGGCAGACATTTCATGGTGCGGTGGATCGATTTTCTGTGTGGTCGGGTGCGTTGAGTGCGGCGGAGGTGGCGGCGGGGTATGAGCCCTTCGAGGAGACTCATGACGTACCGGTGGCGGCGGCTGAGGTGCCGTTGTGGGACAGCAGCATTCGTTTGCCGCGGGCGGCCGAGCTGGAGCAGGTGGCTGGCGTGAAGCTGCATGTGCTGAAGCCGCAGCGACCTGCGGGTGACGGCTGCAATTTTACTCTGGGGGTAGGTCTGGCGTGGCACAAGGGGAAGCTGTATGCGTCGTGGGCCTTTAACCGGGGCAGTGAGAACACGGTAACCGAGGAGGCTCATGTGCGGGTGAGCGAGGACGGTGGAGCGCACTGGGGTGAGCCGACGGTGATGGATGCGGGTGAGGGGAATGCGGCGGTGAGTCACGGTGTGTTTTTGTCGCATGGTGGCCGGCTGTGGGCGTTTATGGGGGCGTTTTACGACAACTTTCAGCGCACGCATACTCGGGCTTACATCCTGAATGAAGCGACGGGCATTTGGGAGGCTCGGGGGATCGTGCTGGAGCGTGGTTTTTGGCCGATGCAGGAGCCGCAGCGGATGGCGGATGGCAACTGGATCATGGCGGGCTTTCGAGTGTCCAGCGGTTTTGGTGAGGCTGGTAATTTGCCGGCGGTGGCGATCAGCCGGGGCGACGATTTTGAGCACTGGGAGCTGGTGGTGATTGAGGCTGAGCGGGATCTGGGCAGGAATGTGTGGGGTGAGTCGACAGTGATTGTGGAGGGTTCGCGAATTACGAATATAGCGCGTTACGGTCGGCGTGCAGTGGCACTGGTTTCGAGGAGTGCTGACTACGGTCGCACGTGGCAGGCGGCAGCAGCTTCGAACATGCCGATGGCGACGAGCAAGCCGTATGCGGGTGTGCTGAGTACCGGGCAGCGTTATCTGGTGTGCACGACGACGGCGGACACGGGAGGCGGGCGTGCTCCGCTGACGATTGCTTTAAGCCGACCGGGCGAATTGCTGTTCAGTCGAGTCCTGCAGATTCGTTCAGCGATCTGTGAGCAAAGCGCGGGTGTATCAGCAGCGGGTGTTGATTTGAGTTATCCGTACGTGGTTGAGCACTCGGGGCATTTGTACATCGGGTATACTCACAAGAGCCACATAGCAAATGAGCTGGCAGTGGTGCCGATCAGCAGCCTGCAGGGGGGATTATGAGTCAGAGGGCAGGGGCTAAGTGGCAGTGGAGCCGGTGAGGGCCGTGGCGAGGGCGGTGGCTGTCTGGCGTCCGCTGAGCATGGCGCCGTGAATTGACGCGGTTTGTTGGTAGTCGCCGCAGTACCAAAGGCCCTGAACGGCGGCTGGAGTGTGGTTTTGGTGGTCGAGGAAGCCGGGGGGTTGTGCCGGGAGAGCCCAGCTGATGCGGTGTGTGCGGAGCAGTCGCCAGTTGCGGACCTGGGTGCCGAACCATTCGGTCAGCTGGTGGCGTACGTCGTGTTCGA
>JBJTPZ010000521.1:0-9219 GCA_046075365.1 Planctomycetaceae bacterium | reverse complement strand
CACCTTGGTTTGCGTTTGTGAGTTCCCTGTGCTGCCGGTGTGGTGTTTTTCGAGTACGAGTACGAGTACCGTCCGCCAGGGCGGACTGAGTACGAGTACGAGTTGGGGGCGGAGTTGGTTTTCGGATTTCGGTTTTCGGTTTGGCGAGCCGCGGACGGGAGTCCGCGGGTGGGCCCTTTATGTAGCTCGGGCTTTCCAGCCCGAGCACAGTGCTTCTGCGTTTGGGTTGCAGAACCACAGTGCTCGGGCTGGAAAGCCCGAGCTACGGAAACAGCCACCCGCGGACTCCCGTCCGCGGCTCGCCTAACCGAACACCAAACACCAACTCCGCCCCCAGCCAGATTCGTGGCACTTCATGGCTCAATAACCGCCACCCAGCACCTATTTGACCTCCTGCGGCTTGTAAACCCCCAAATCATACCGCTTCCAAAAATCGGCCGCTGACATCGGCTCGTTAATGCTGGTCTGAATCTGCTTCAATGATGCCATCCCCCGCAATACCTCCATCCCCGCTGTGATCCGCTCGGGCGTCAATGTAATCCGCTGCAGCCGCAATCCCTGCAGCGGAGACACATCCGTCACCGCTGACTCAGCTATGTTCAGTCGCACCAGCTGCTGACACCCCGACAATGGCGCCAGACTGGACACCGCCGTTCGCTCAATGTCCAGACTCCTCAAGCCACCCAGCGGCAGACCCGCAATGTCCGTCACCTTTGTTCCCGCCAGCCAGATCGTCTCCAGTGGTGCATCCCGCAGGTACTGCAAATCGCCGTCCGCAAATGGCAGGTCCAGCACGTTCAGCTGCTCCAGACGCAGACCGCCCAGCACTGCAAAATCCGTCACCTTCGATTTCTGCATCTTCAGCACTTTCAATGGCATGCCACTCAAAACACGAAGATCCGTCACCGGCACATTCTCCAGATCCAGACGCTCCAAAGACATGCCCTGCAATGCACTGAGATCCGTGACCTGCGTCATCCCCAGATCCACCGCCCGCAATGGCAAACCACGCAGCGCAGAAATGTCACGGATGCCCGTCTGAAATAAACTCACCTCAACGATCTCCGTACCCTGCATCTGAAACTCTGCCTGATAACAGTTCAGCCGACGACGCAGTTCCTGCGGAGTCACCGTGATGAAACCCGCAGCTGCCGATGCCGTCTTCCCCTCAGCCGGTACCACACCAGCCGCCTCAGCAGATTCCGGCCGCTCTGCCGACGCTGCCGCTGAATCCGCAGCGCCGCTGCCACAGCCCGGTAACACACCGAACAGCAACACCGTCAGCAGTACCCCAAAACACCGCTGCACCAGCTGCAAAGACCACAACACTCTCATTCGCCAGCACTCCACTCTCGAGCCATCGTCTCAAACTGCTGTCCACGCTCACGAAAATCACGGAACCAGCCGTAACTGGCACAGCCCGGGGACAGCAACACAATATCCCCGCTGCCGCGCATCGCAACCGCCAGCTCAAACGCATTTCGAAAATCAGCCGCCACGGACAGCACAATCGATCGCGAATTCATTGACTCAATCTGACGCCGCAGCTGCTCGGCCGTCTGCCCCAGCAGCACCGCACCAGCAGCATGCTCCGCAATCGCCGTCGACAGCTCACTCAGATCCTGCCCCTTGTCGTAACCACCCGCCAGCACAATCGCTCGACCTGAAAAATGACGCAGTGCCGCAGCAGCAGATTCCGGTGTTGTAGCGATCGAGTCATTCCAGAACTGCAAATTGCCCCGCTGAGCCACACACTGCAGACGATGCGGCAGCGGCTGAAAACTCTTCAGCACTCCCGCAAAACCCTCCGGCTCAGCACCAGCCAGCCACGCTGCACAGGCCGCCGCCGCCACGTTGCGCCGATTATGCTCCCCAGGCAAACGCTGCGGCAGCTCCAGTCGCACACAGTCCTCACGCCTGCCACGGTCCGTTCGCAAAACCAGATGCGAACCCGAAAAACAAACGCCGTCCTCACCATGATCCTCCAGACCAAATACATGCTGACGACCACGCACCCGCCACTGCGGATCCACTGACAGCTCGGCCGGCAAAATGCTGATGTCCGCGGGAACCTGAGACGCAAAAATACCGTACTTCGCCCGCTGATAGGCCTGCACCGTGCCATGCCAGTCCAGATGATTCGGACTAAACCCCGTCAAAACCGCCAGCTCAGATCGAAATCGTCGCTCACGCAGCAGCTCAAGCTGAAAACTGCTCAGCTCAAGTACCACCCAGTCCGTCGCCCGAATCGATTCCAGCTGATCCAGCAGACTAATACCAATATTCCCGCCCAGCCACACCCTGCCCGAACCCACGCCACACTGCAAAAAACTGTGCAGCAATGCCGCTGTCGTCGACTTGCCGTTACTGCCCGTCACCGCCGCGACTCGCCCCGCCTGATGCCGCAGAAACAAATCAATCTCCGTTGTCACTTCCAGACCCCTCGCGCGAGCCTGCTGAACCAGCGGATGATCCGGTCGCACCGCCGGATTCACCACCAGCAGACCACAACCATCCAGCACGTCCTCCGGATGTCCGCCCAGCACCAGGCGCGCCAGTTTGACACACTCCAGCTCGCTTAAAGATTCCGACAGCTC
Organism: Planctomycetaceae bacterium; assembly: GCA_046075365.1. GTDB lineage: Bacteria > Planctomycetota > Planctomycetia > Planctomycetales > Planctomycetaceae > SXXK01. The sequence goes on along the minus strand of JBJTPZ010000521.1, from coordinate 6,622 downwards.
AGACTCTGTTTTCATGTCCGAAACTGTCACATCAGCCCCGCAGGTCGCCAGGAATCGAGCTGCTGCGACACCGCCACCAAAACTGCCCAGCCCCAATACCGTTACCGACAGCCCCTCATATTCACTCAACGCCATATTCCACCATCAAAAAAATCGTCTTAACACATCGAATCTCTGTACCCCACAAGGCACAGAGAAAACATGCCCATGGGGCATCCGCCCCATTCCCCGCAAAACCAAACGAATTTCCCGGCTATACCGACACTGACGAACCTCTTTTGGCGAATCCCGCCCCCCGTCCCCTTACCAACTTGCAACCCACATCGTTTTCTTCGATATTCAGATTCTCGCAGGTTTATTGCATGCCGTCATCTGCACCGAAGGTTTGCACCGTGGCCACTCCGGACTGGAATGCTCTCAGCAATCTCATCCAACAGTACTCGTCGTTCATCATCACCAGCCATGTCAGGCCGGATGCGGATGCACTGGGATCAGAACTTGGATTGCGAGCGATCCTGCTGGCGCTCGGTAAAACCGTTACAATCATCAACGCTTCGGCGCCCCCTGCCAACCTCGAATTCATGACGCCCCCCGGGGTCATCATGAAACTCAATTCCGACATTCCCCGCGGGTCCATTCCGGCTGCCGATGCATTCGTGGTTGTCGATACCTGCGCATGGCAGCAGCTCGGCGCAATGTCCGAAATCATCCGCAACTCGACCGCTCCACGCATTGTCATCGATCACCACGTCAGCTCAGACCAGCTGGATGCTCACGAATTCAAAGACGTCACAGCCGCCGCCACCGGTGAACTGATCTTTGAACTGGCAGCGTCTCTCGGCATCACATTCGACAGCACCACAGCCAACTGGCTGTATGCCGCCATTGCCACTGATACAGGCTGGTTCCGATTTCCTTCCACCTCGCCCCGCACCATGAAAATCGCCTCGGCACTCATGGAAATGGGCGCCCAGCCGCACATGGTCTACGGCCTGGTGCACGAACAGCTGTCAATGTCCCGCCTGCGGCTTGGTGGCCGCGCCCTGTCGCGGACAGTTTCCGATGCCGACGGCAAACTGATCTGGCTGCAGGTCGATGCACGTGACCTGACTGAAACCGGCGCTGTTGCGGCCGACACCGAAGGCCTCGTCAACCAGTGCCTCACCATCGCCGGCTCCGAAGCCGCTTTCATCGCCGTTGAACTGCCGTCCGGACAGATCAAATTCAGCCTCCGCTGCCGCAATCCTCACGATGTCGCCGCGCTTGCCGAAAAATTCGCCGGCGGCGGTCATCACCTCGCCTCCGGCTGCACACTGCCCGGCCCACTGCCCGCCGCCGTCGAAAAAGTCCGCCTCGCATTCATCGAAATGCTGCAGCAGCCAGGCTAAAACAACCCCGCAATCACGCAGGGAACTGATAAACACAAACCAGGGCAAAATCGAGCACGAGCACCAGCACGAATCAACGATCAATGCTCGCAGTCCGTGCCCCCGCGTGGTTCAGTCCGCCACCCCACCACTGCGATTATCCGTGCCAATTCGTGTTCATCCGTGGCAAAAAAACAGCCCCAAAACATCCGTGGCACACTTCGCGGCTTCGCGGCTTCGCGGCTTCGCGTGAGACAAACACTCTGCAAGTCGTCTGACCACTAATTCCCCCCCCTCGCCCTCGTGAAACGGGGGAGAGGGGATGGGGGTGAGGGGGCCACACCCCCAAAAAAACACCGCCCCGCCAACACCATGCAAACCAGTCCAAACTCACACCCGCGGACTCCCGTCCGCGGCTCGCCTAACCGAAAACCGAAAACTGACTCCGCCCCTCGCCCCCAACTCGTACTCGTACTCAGTCCGCCCTGGCGGACGGCACTCGTACTCGAAAAACACAACACCGGCTGCACAAGGAACTCACAAACGCAAACCAGGGACAAATTCGAGCACGAGCACGAAGAACCAGGCGAATATCAATCCCGGACATTCGTGGCTCCGCCCGCCCCACCCACTGCGATTCATCCGTGCCAGTCCGTGTTCATCCGTGGCAGAAAAAAAACAGCCCTAAAAACATCCGCGGCACACTTCGCGGCTTCGCGTGTGACAAACTGTCTGAAACTCGTCTGACCACTAATTCCCCCCTCGCCCTCGTGAAACGGGGGAGAGAGGGCGATGCTCCAGATACCGAACGTCGCCCCGCATTTTGCGCTGCTTTTTTGCATCAACCCCGCAAAGTCCACTCCAACACCTCGCCAGCACAAAAATCCACCCCGATTTTCGTTGACTTCAGCAGATTCGTGAACGTCGCCACTGATGCCACCGTCGCAGAAATACCCACACCAACACACCACTCACAGGTGACGCCAGCACCCACAGCAGCAGTCGCACTGCCGAACCCTCAATCCACAACAAATCCGTGTCCTGATTCCGCTGCACCAGAATACTGATGCCGGTACCCGGCACCCGCGCGGATCCCACCACCCACTTGCCGCTCTGCAGCGGATCCCGATACTCAGTCATCGGCAGAAAAGGTGCCTTGCCGGCATCCACCGCCGCCTCAGCATTCAACGGCAGCTCAACCACCACCGATCGGTCACCCGGCTGCAGACGCGGATGAACAAAAATCACATGCACCCCAACTCCACCCGCATAACGCCCATCCGGGTCCGCTGACAAATCCGGCTCCGCCACCAGACAGACCGTGTTCCCGCCCGCACTCAGACTGCCCGTTTCCAGATCCAGATCCGCGTCCGTCAGAATGCTGGCCGAAAAGACCCAGAACTCCCCACCTCCTCGCGGTATCCGCATCGAAAACGGCAGCTTGTCGAATTTGTCCACCGATGACTCATACACCCGACCAACATACACGTCCCCGCCCTCGGCCTGACGATTCTTCCAGTAATCAAAATAGTCCCGCTCGCTGTACCGACCGTCCGACGGTGGCTCAAACCCCCTTGAAGACCACAAAATACGACCTTCCCCGTCCAGCAAAAACGCATTCTGAAAAGCCTGCGGACCAGTCACCAGCTGATCCAGCCACTGCTGAATTCGCTGCCCATCAGCAGCACTGACCGGCTCTCCCTGCGGAATCGTCCGCAGCAGCTCAGCCCGCTCAGACACGCGATTCGCATACGACCTCAGCTTCTCTTTCACCAGACCTGCCAGATGCCGTGACAGATAGTCCGTCTGATCCTGCATCGACCGCAGTACTGTTGGCCGCAGCCGCAGCACCGTTCCCACATAACCGGCCGTCATCACCAGCAGCAGTACCAGCATCGCCACGCTGACAGCAGCCATTGCCGGAGCCCTCCGGCACGACTGCAGCAGCCGCTCAGCCGGACCCGTTCGCCGCGCACGTACCGGCTCGTCCCGCTGCCACCGCTCCAGATCCTGAGCCAGTGCTGCTGCCGATTCATACCGCTGACCAGGTTCCCGCTGCAGACACTGCAGACAAATCGCCTCCAGATCCCGCGGAATGTCGGCCCGTATCAGACCAGGCCGCCGCAATTCACCCGACAGAATCGCTCCCGACAGCTCCCGATACGTCGTCCCGCCAAAGGGCCGCTCACCCGTCAGCAGCTCATACAGTACGACTCCCAGTGACCACACATCCACCGCCGTCGTCAGCACTGCCTCCGATCGCTGACGTCGCTCAGATGGCGACAGACGACTGAGCTCCACAATCTCCGGAGCCAGCCAGGGCAGTGATCCGGCCGTCGGATGATCAGTCGCTACACCGCCAGCCTCACTCAGCCGCACCGCCAGCCCAAAATCCGCCACATGCGGCTCACCGTCCTCGTCCAGCAAAATATTCGATGGTTTCAAATCCCGATGCAGCACCCGCCGCTGATGCGCAAAATGCACCGCGCGAATCACCTTCAGCATCAGCTCCACCACCACTCCCGCCGCACACCCAAATAAATCCCTCCGCTCTGCCAGACTGCCACCGGAAATCAGCGCCATCGTATACCACAGCAAACCGTCCGTCTCACCCGCATGATACACCGGTACAATATGCGGATGCCGCAGCCCGGCTGCCGCTTCAATCTCCGCCAGAAACATCCGCTGCTCAGTCGCCTCAGTACGTCGCAGCTGCTTCAGCGCCACCTGCACCCCCGTGCCCAGCAGTCGAGCCCTGTAGACGACTCCCATGCCACCAGTGCCCAGCGGTGATCCCAGCAGCTCATAACGATCAAACACCTGCCCGGTCGCCGGTACAGCCTGCAGCACCACGCCACCAGCAGCACTCTCAGAAACACTCAGTGCTGCTGCCCCCGCCGGATCAATCAGCGTAGCGTCACAGTCGGTCAGTCCCGCAGGCCGGCCATTCAGCAAACTCAGATCCTGCACAAACCGATGCAGCTCCAGAGCCTCAGCGGGATGCCGCGCCAGAAAATCCTCCAGCGATACCTGCTCGCCACGCTCCAGTCGCAGCAGCAGCTCCGCTATCAGCTGATCCAGACGCGTCTGCGAATCCGTCATGACAACTCCTCACCCAGCTGCTCACGCAGCGTCGCCAGTCCCCGCCGCAGCAGACCAGCCACCGATGCCGCCGTCCGACCCGTCTCCTCCGCAATCTCCTGCAACCCCAGACCACGACAGTGCCGCGCCAGCACCACCACCCGCTGCTCCTCCGGCAAGTCCTCAATCGCCTCCGCCAGCCGCTCCGCTCGCTCACCACGCTGCGCCCGCTGACTGGCAGACGTCTGATCCGCCTGCAGCATCTGATCCAGACGATAACCACTGGCATCCAGCTCCTGCTCCAGTGACTGCTCCGCACCCACATCCCGCCGCGCCTGACCCCAGTGCCGCAGCTCATTCGCCAGTACCCGGTTCAGAATCTGACGCAGCCAGCCCGCCAGCTCCGCATCACTGCCTCCACGATACTGCTCGCAATGCTCGTACGCCCGCACAAATGTCTTCTGCACCAGATCACTGGAATCCAGCTTGCCCGCCAGCCACGGCCGCGCCGAAAGCTGCAGTCGAGCTACCGCCTGAAGATAACCCCGATACTGCTCTATCTGCTTGTTTTCTGACCCTGCCATGGCACATCCCCCCCCCGACAAATACGGTCCAGTAAATTCGCTGTGATCCGCTGCACCCGCCGATCCACACCGCGAGGCTCCGTATACACCTTCGGTCGCAAATAACCGGGCGGCTCTGACAACCCGTCACACCACCAGCACGTCGCTGCATTAAATACAAAATTACCACGCGGTCCCGGATAAATCGTCGCCGTATAAAACCCGTCAGACCCGGAGCGGCCGCTGCCATGAGTCGTCCGGCCACTCGCCAGTACCTCCAGACCCGCAATCTCCGCCGGCATCCCCATCCACTCCCAGCCCACCAGCCCCGGTATCCCCTCGCCCTCCACCATACCCGTTCCCGCAAACACCCAGTGTTCCGGCAAACGACAAATCCAGTCCGCACCACCCGTGACCGGCGGAACATTGCGAGCACCAATCAGGGCAGCTTCACTGGGAGTCTGATACGGGAAGCGATCGGCACCCGACCACGCCTCGGCTCCCGGCAAACACGGACCAAAGGCATCCACCCGGCTGAAAATCCGACCAGCACCGCCATGCCATCCGGGCCGCGGATCAATTCGACCCCAGCACGTGTCCCCCGAAAAGAAACACAAACTCACTCCCGCATCACGCGCCGACAGCAGATGCTGATACATCTCCAGTGAATAATACTCGTCATGACCAATACTCAGAAATCCCTTCGCACGCAGCAAACCGGCCGGGTCGGCATGAGTATCCAGGCAGGAAAGATAGCTCACGTCATAACCCTGCTGTTCCAGCCAGTACGCAAACGGATACTCCCACAAAAACCACGAACCAGAACCGGTGGTCAGCGGAGCATCCAGAATCTGACAGTAACGCCCATACGGTCGATCAAAGCTGACGTCGACGTCCGGGCCGCAATACCACTTCTCATGACCGTTGTCATACAGCGCAAACTGATCCGGCCAGCGGTTATATGCCTGCCACGTCGTATCCGCACACTGAAACAGCAGGTCCGCAGGTCGATCGTCCCGCACGATGAAAATCAGATAACTCTGCCAGCCCTCCCGCTCAGCCGTCAGCCGGCCCACGTACACACCGCTGACCCAGTCGTCAGGAATCACCAGCTCGACACAAGGCTCCCAGCGACACTCACGCAAACGCCGCGGTCCCGTCTCAGCTTCCGGCTGCACCACTCCCTGGTATGGTCCCAGCTGCTGCATCAGCCTGGCACCCAGACCCCCATAATACCCCATGCGAAAAATCTCGATGCGAAACGCTGACGCCGGATTCGTGCTCACAAAAAACTGAATCGATTCACCCGCCCGCACACTCGTCCGCGAAGCAAAACCCTCAATCCACGGACAACGGTATTTGCTGGCAGAATCCACCCCCGTCTTCGTCAGCCGCCAGTCCGCTGTGCCCTCACGCGCATTCTCTGCTGCTGTCACCCCGCGACCCGCAGCCGCAACACCACCACCCGCTGACACTGCACCGGCAGCCAGCGGACCACCCAGCACCCAGCCACCCGACGCCCGCAGAAAATCACGCCGCGGCAACCCCTGATCAAACTGCTGACCACCCTCGCCACCCGCCATCACATCACTCCTCAACCCAGCCACCACA
>JBJTPZ010000520.1:0-5048 GCA_046075365.1 Planctomycetaceae bacterium | reverse complement strand
CAACCAGAGCCATGGCCAAAAAATCAATCAGTGATCTCGCTGTTTCCGGTCAAACCGTGCTGATGCGAGTCGACTTCAATGTCCCGCTGGACGCGGCGTGCAATGTCACCGATGATCGCCGGATTCGCGAAGCCCTGCCGTCAATCCGCTCTGTTGTGGATCGCGGTGGTCGGCTGGTCCTCTGCAGTCACCTCGGTCAGCCGAAAGACGGTGAGGATCTGGCAAAGTACAGCCTCCGGCCGGCCGCTGCGGTGCTCGCCAGTCTGCTGGGACGACCAGTCGCTTTTGCGGCAGATACTGTCGGAGCAGACGCTGCTGCCAGGGTCGCCGCACTGACCGATGGCGGTGTGGTGCTGCTTGAAAATCTGCGTTTCAACAAGGGCGAAAAGAAGGGCGATGCAGAGTTCGCCGGGAAGCTGGCGGGCTTCGCAGACATCTACTGCAACGACGCCTTTGGCACCTGCCATCGCACCGACGCCTCAATGGTGGCCGTACCGGCTGCCATGGCCGGCAAGCCTCGCGTCGTCGGATTCCTCGTGCAGAAGGAAATTCAATACCTCAACGATGCAATCGCCAGCCCTCGTCGCCCGTTCATCGCCATCCTCGGCGGCGCCAAAGTCTCGGACAAAATCAAAGTCATCAGTAACCTGCTCAATGTCTGTGACAAGGTGCTCATCGGAGGTGCTATGGCCTACACCTTCGCACTGGCAACGGGCGGCAAGGTTGGTAAAAGCCGGGTTGAGCCGGACCGCGTGGAACTGGCGAAAGAGCTGCTGCAGCGGGGAGGCGGAAAACTGGTTCTGCCCGTCGACACTCACTGCGGTGATGCTTTCAAGGGAGACTGCAATAAGGTGGTGGTCAAAGCCGGTCATATTCCGGACGATTTCGAGGGATTTGATATCGGCCCCGAAACGGCTCGCCTGTATGCGGCAGAAGTTGCCAACGCCGGCACGGTCGTCTGGAACGGTCCGATGGGTGTCTTCGAAATGCCGCCGTTTGACGCCGGAACCCGCGCCGTGGCCGAGTCCATCGCGAACAGTGGTTCTACCAGCATCATTGGTGGCGGTGACAGTGCTGCTGCCATCCAGCAGCTTGGTTTTGCCGACCGAGTGACTCACGTCAGCACCGGCGGCGGTGCCAGCCTGGCTATGCTGGAAGGTGAAAAATTCGCGGCCGTCGAACTGCTCGACGAAGCCTGATACCCCACAGCCGTCTGCTTCAGACGGCCTGAATTCAGATCTTCTGCCGAACCGGGGCAGTCCGCAGGGACCGCCCCGATTTTTTTTACTCTGACGTTGCCCTCAGGAACCAAAGTTCCCTTCACTCCTGTCCGCTTTGTTCTCTCCTTGCCAGAGGCGACAGGCGCGATTGTCTGTTCCAGAACACAAACACACCAAATCGCCCCCTCGCCCTCGGTGCAACGGTGCAAAGGGGACGTGGGTGCGATGGCCAGCCCCCGGACATTCGCCATACATGCGTTCAAAAGTAGCAAAGCAGTGGGCTCGGGCTGGAAAGCCCGAGCTACTGAAAGGGGCCTTCAGGCATACGTTCACATTCGCATTCATGAGCGGTTCAAAAGCCTCTCATGCGGTTTTTTTCGCGGCTTCGTGGCCGTGAGCACTGCACCATGCTGCGCCGCATAACACTGGCAGAAACGCACGTCGCGGAGCAGCATGCGGCAGCTCGGCGGCAGCTCGGCGGGAGCCTCGCTCTCCCGAGGTCTCAGAGCGGCGATTCAGTGGATGCGATAGAACTGCGAGCCGCGACCGTGAGGGAGTCGGAACCAGCCAAACGGCCCGTGTCTATCCGCCAACGCGTGCCACCGGGAGGGCGAAGCGTTTGCTGAGCCGCATCGCAGGCTGATGTATGCCTGAGGAAAGTGCTCGGGCTGGAAAGCCCGAGCTACGGGGAGTTGCGGCCAGGCGAGCCGGGTACGGCAGTGCTCGGGTGTGTGGCATGGATGCTGCCACTTGCCTTGCGGCCCGTTGGGTTACCCTTCGCGTCTTCGCGTCTTCGCGTGAGGCCATCCGCCGGCAACTGACCTCCCACTGCCTGGCAATCCTCCCCTCGCCCGTGAAACGGGGGCGAGGGGTCGGGGGTGAGGGGGCCGGACACCCTGAAAACTCGCCATGCAGACGTTCAAAAAACGCAAGATACTGGGCTCGGGCTGGAAAGCCCGAGCTACGGAAAGGGCCACCCGCGGACTTCCGCCCGCCGCTCGCCCGACCACTGCGATTCCCTTCGCGGCTTCGCGGCTTCGCGTGAGACCATCCGCCTGCAACTGACCTCCCACTGCCTGGCAATCCTCCCCTCGCCCCCGTGAAACGGGGCAAAGGGGTCGGGGGTGAGGGGGCCGGACACCCTGAAAACTCACCATGCAGACGTTCAAGAAACGCAAGATACTTTGCTCGGGCTGGAAAGCCCGAGCTACTGAGAGGTTCACCCGCAGACTCCCGTCCGCCGCTCGCCCGACCACTGCGATACCCTTCGCGGCTTCGCGGCTTCGCGTGAACCAAATCGCCCACTGATCACTGACCACTGATCACTCAACGCCCCCTTGCCATCCCCCCCCCACCCGGACAACCACCGACAGGGGGGGAACTCCCGGCGGTTCGAGTCAAAATCGAGTACGAGTACAAGTACCGTCCGCCAGGGCGGACTGAGTACGAGTACGAAAAACACAAAACGACGCCCCCCCAAAAAAAGCTCACCTCGTACTCGTACTCAGTGAAACGGTACTCGTACTCGTACTCGAAAACTGCCACTTACACTTACCCTTTTGCGTTTCCCTTCGCGGCTTCGCGGCTTCGCGTGAACCAAACCGCCTGCACCCGCCCCCGCCCCGGTGCCGCGATCTCAGAACGCTTCAAACGCAGAGGACAGAACTCGGGCTGGAAAGCCCGAGCTACAGAAACGACCACCCGCGGACTCCCGTACCCGGCTCGCCCAACTGTCCACGGCCCACGATCCACGGTCCCTTTGCGTTTCCCCTCGCGGCTTCGCGGCTTCGCATGCACCACCCCGCCTGCAACCGCACCCGCCCCGGTGCCGCGATCTCCCAACGCTCCAAACGCAGACGACAGATCTCGGGCTGGAAAGCCCGAGCTACAGAAACAACCACCAGCGGACTCCCATCCCCGGCTCGCCAAACCGAACACTGAACACCGAACACCGAACACCGAACACCGACAACCGAACACCGCCCTCTCCCCTCTGGCATACCGTTTGCTCCCCCTGTCAATAAACCGAAACACCTGCCAATGTGGCAGAGCAGACCCTTCCAGAGCCGCCTGCCGAATTTCGCCAGGCTGCCAGTCACAAATCCGAAAATTCCTCAGCGAGGATGTCATGACGGAAACGCAAACTCAGCAGTACTCCTTCCAGGCCGAAATCAAACAGCTGCTGCACCTGCTGTCACACTCCCTCTACCAAAATCGCGAAATCACCATCCGCGAACTCATCTCCAATGCCTCCGATGCACTCGACAAGTTCCGCTACCAGTCCGTCACGTCAGGGCAGGGCACCGCTGAAGGACTCGGAATCTGGCTGGAACCCGACAAAGACGCCAAAATTCTCGTCATCCGCGATAACGGCATCGGCATGACGCAGCAGGAACTGATCGCGAACCTGGGCACCATCGCCCGCAGCGGCTCACTCGAATTCCTGAAACAGGCCCGCAGCCGCTCCACCGACGGAAACACCGACCTGTCGCTGATCGGGCAGTTCGGAGTCGGTTTCTACTCGGCGTTTATGCTGGCAGAAAAAGTCGAAGTGGTTTCGCGCAGTGCCACTGCCGAAGCGGCCTGGCGCTGGGAATCCACCGGCGACGGCAACTTCACCGTCACGCCCGTTTCCGAAACCGTCGAACGCGGGACCAGCATCAGACTGCACCTGAAGGAAGGCATGGAGGAATTCACAGAGCCGGTACGGCTCAAGTACATCGTCCGCAAATACTCCACCTTCGTCCCCCACGCCATTCATCTCGACGGCGAACACGTCAACGACCAGCCACCAGTCTGGCTGGAACCCAAAAGCAGTGTCAGCGACGAGCAATACCAGAATTTCTACGAATACCTGACGCATTTCCCGGGTCAAAAACCGACCTGGCACCTGCATCTGGCCGCCGACTCGCCGTTCCAGTTCCACAGTATTCTTTACTGCCCCGACGCCAACCTCGAACGCATGGGCTTCGGCCGGACCGACCACGGACTGCACCTCTGCGCCCGCCGCATCCTTGTGCAAAATGACAACCGGGATCTGCTGCCCGATTACCTGCGGTTCCTCCGCGGGATCGTCGATTCGGCCGATCTGCCGCTCAACGTCTCACGCGAAGCACTGCAGGACAACACCGTCTTCCGCAAAATGCAGAAAGTCATCACCCGCAAAGTGCTCGATCACCTCGATGATCTGGCCACCGAACAGATCGAAACTTATGGAAAATTCTACCGCGAATTCGGCGTCATTCTGCGTGAAGGCGTGACGGCGAACGACGGCAATCGTGACCGCGTAGCCGGACTTCTGCGATTCTCGTCCACCAGCACCGCCGGCACCGGCGAACTGGTGTCGCTGCAGCAGTACGTGGATCGTGCCAAACCCGGACAGGAACAGATCTACTACGCCTGCGGCACCGACCAAAACGCCATTCTGCGGGACCCCAATCTCGAAGTCTTCCGGAAACGCAGCCTCGAAGTCCTCGTACTGGCGGACCCGGCCGACGAATATGTGCTCTCAGCCATCGGGACATTTGCCGAAAAGAACGTTGTTTCCATCGACGCCGCCGAACTGCAGCTGCCGCCGCAGTCCGACGAAGAAAAGGCACAGGAACCAGCTGAACAGCAGAAGTCCGAGGAAAATGCGGCCGGCGTCGATCTGCTCATTGGAGTGTTTCGTGAGGTCCTTGGAGATCGCGTGAAGGATGTCCGACGCTCTGAACGACTCACCGAAAGCGTCTGCTGCCTCGTGAATGCGGAAGGTTCCATGAGCACCACGATGCAGCGAATTCTGCGGATGAACACGCCGGAATTCGAAATGCAGAAAATGATTCTGGA
>JBJTPZ010000519.1:0-13125 GCA_046075365.1 Planctomycetaceae bacterium | reverse complement strand
GAGTGCTCAGGCGGTGCTGAACGGTACAGCCGATCGCCTGTTTGAGCAGGCGTTGAGTTTCCCGTCGACTCCGAATCTGACTGACGGAGATTTGCAGCGAGTGGTGTCAGCGACCAGCGGGGTGTTGCGGTCGCGTGGGCGTCGGGCTGCGTGAGTGGGTGGTTGAACTTATGCTATCATGACTTCAAATGACAATTGGGGTGATGCGACGAGTGTTGCGGCGAGCAGTTCAAGAGTATCGCTGCTGGTGAGGTCGAGGGTTGTGCGGCGGAAGAAGAAGCCGAAGCGAGGAGTTCCGGCGGAGGCTCGATTTGAGCCGAGTCCGCCTTCGAAAGTGGCGAAAGTGCGGACGAACAGGTTTTCGCCGAGTGACAGTCGGTCGTCGCCGGCAGCCAGATCGACATCGATGCGGGTGGCGGAGATGCGTTCGAGGTCGAGAGTGTCGGCGGCGGCAGTGCCACGGACGGCCAGCTGAATGACGGCGGTGATGTTCTGCAGGGCAGCTTTTTCGGCATCGGTGAATCTGAGGCTGCGGGCGGAGCGCAGATTGCTGGCAGTCAGGACATCCTGTCCGGCGCCCATAGAGATGTAGCCGTCGCGTCCGGCTTCGGCAGCCAGCAGGGTGGCTGCATCGTCACCGGCTCCAAGGTCCACCAGCAGGTCACGTCCAGCCCGTACGGGCTGGGACAGAGCGGAAGTGGTGGTATTGGAGAGCTGGCGAAACAGAGCGGGGCTGGAGAGCTGATCAGCGGCGACTGCGTTATGGGCGTGGACGAGGAGTGTGTCAGCACCGGCTCCGCCGCGAACGCTGAGATCGCGACCGGTGATGAGTGTGCTTGTGGAGTATGTATTCAGGACGGCGCGGTCGTCGCCAGCGGCGAGGTCCAGCAGCAGATCCTGATTGATGCGAAGGCTGGACTGTTCGAGTCCGATGTCGATGAAGTCTGCTCCGGCGCCGAGGTTAAGGTTGAGGTCCCGGGCGATGGTCAGGTCAGATTTGAACTGCAGTCTCAGAGTGTCATCGCCAGCACCGAGACTGACAGAGAGGCTGCGGATGCCGGAGGAGTTTTTCAGCGGTATAACGACTGAGTGTGACGTTTTTTGGCTGCTTGAGCGAACAAGAGTGCCGCGGCCCCAGCCACTCACTGTCAGGCCTTCTTTGCTGAACTGTACGGCGACGAAGTTACCAGCGGAATCACCGACGATGGAGACATCCCCGGCGCGGCTGATATTCACGCTGACGAGCCCGGAGGCTGTGGGCATGACGGCGGGAATAATTTCCGGTGATGTGCTGAGTGATGTGTCGATGGGCTGGAGTTGTTCAGTGACAGCCGCAGCCAGCAGCCGGCGGGATTCGAGGTACTGAATGCTGGCCGGGCAGGTGGCCTGACGCGATCGTCGGCGACGGCTGAGTGAGCGGAACATGGTATGCCTTTCGATGGCGTGGGGGCGAGCCGAGCAGTTTGTGAGAGTACCGAGTGAGTCTGAATGGCGGCAACAGCAGTGCCTGGGAGTTGAGATTTGAGTTGGAAAATCGCTGGCTGGGTATAGGAAATGGCGATGTGCCTGCCCGTCTTTATTTGTGAGCGCAGCAGAAACGCCCGGCCACCGACTGCTGCGGGCAGTGGAGGCAGGGCGTGGCTGTTTGGTGGCTGCGGCTGTGATGGCAGGCAGTTATTCGGCCATAACAATTTGGGCGGGCATGATGCCACCGGATTCACCCAGCATGTCGTCGAGGATGCTGGTGAGCAGTTCGAGGGACAGCTGTGAGGAGGTGGTCTGGGTGGTACGTCGGACGGTGATTTTGGGCTGAGCTTTGCCGGAGTAGAGTGTATTGGTTCCGGTGCCGCCATTGATATTGCCGGCGACTTTTACAGTGACGTTTTCGCTGAGAGTCAGCTGGTCGTTGCCGGCTGCCATGTCGATTTCCAGTCGATTGACGGCGATGCCATTGAGGCTGAGTTTGTCGTTGGCGGCGGTACCGCGGATGCTGAGGCTGCCGACGGTGGTGAGGTTTTGAAGTGCTGCGGATTCGGCGTCGGTGATGGCAGCATTGCGACCGGAGCGGAGGTTGCTGGCGATGAGTGTATCGGAGCCGGCAGCGGCAGCGATGCTGAGATCTCGTCCGGATTCGGCGTTGAACAGGGACAGTCTGTCATTTCCGGCGCCCAGATCGACGCTGAAGTCGCGTCCGGCCCGGATTCGCTGGTTACGGGGAATTTCGGAGTTATCTTCGAGGCTTTGGAAGTATTCGACGGTGTAGAGGCTGTCGAGGCTGACGTAGTCGCCATCACCGACGAGGACAGAGTCATTTCCGGCAGCGGCGCGCATTGTGATGTCGCGACCAGCGAGGATGCTGGCGGAATCGGAGGTGTAGGCATGCACCGAGTCATTTCCGGTACCGAGATCGACGGTGATGTTCTGGTTGACATTGAGGTCAGCACTGGTGACCTGCAGAGTGAGCGAGTCTTCGCCGGCGCCGAGGCTGACGGCGACGTCACGGCTGACGGTCACATCGGAAAAGATTCTTAAGGAGAGATTATCGGAACCGCTGCTGAGACTGACGGTGATGCTGCGGACGGTGGCTGGGAGCGGCACTTCGAGAACGGGCTGAGCGGTTTGTCCGGGCAGGCGAAATTTGGTGGCAGCGCCACCATCGATCAGCAGAGTTGTCCCGCGGATTTCGACGCTGACCTGATTGGGTTTGTCATCACCGATCAGGGTGATGTCACCGGCGCGGGAGGTGGTGACAGAGACGGTACCGCCGTCGACGACGGGTGCGGTGTACGGCATGATCACGATCTGGGCATCCGGGTCGGTGTCCAGAATGGCCACGGCCAGCAGCTGGCGTGTTTCGAGTGACTGGATTTCCAGCGGGCAGGGACTGGCAGAGCGACGGGAGCGGGAACGAATTCTGGAAGACATAAACGGGTGCCTTTGGAAAGTGGGGCCGGGACAGGAAGCCGGACTGCAGTCCGGGCGGTTATGATGCTTTTGACAAAAGTCTGACGGGGCTGAGGGACGGCACTATTGAAGTGCAGAAACGCTGTGTTTTTGGGGGCATGAGTCCGGGCTGGGAAGCCCGCGCCGCGGTTTGTACCCCGATCAGGGAAAATCCTACCATACGGGGAGGGAGTGTCTGTGGGAAATGCTGTTAATTTTGCTGGAGTTCAGGCGTTTTTTGGTTGATTTTCGGCAGCAAATGATGGTTTGGCGAGTTGTGTCTGCTGGTTTTTTCGATGGATGTGCGGACTGAGCGGGTGGTGGGGGGACTGCAGTGGCAGCGGGTTTGCGGCGGCTGGATCTGGGCGAGGGTGGCTGGCTGTTGTATCAGGAGTATTTTTTGGCGAAGGGGGAGGCGGACAGCAGTCTGGGACTGCTGCTGGAGCGATGTGAGTGGGCGCAGCTGCCGGGGATTTTTGGGCATATGCAGCCGCGGCTGATAGCGTCTTACGGGGATGCGGGAGTCAGTTATCGTTATTCGGGGCGGGATTATGGGGCTTTGCCGTGGCTGGAGGAGTTATTGAGTCTGCGTGAGCGGCTGCAGTCGGTGGCCGGGACTTACAATTACTGTTTGTGCAATCGTTATCGATCGGGTCGTGACAGTATGGGCTGGCATGCGGATGACGAGCCGGAGATGGGAGAGGTGATTGGGTCTTTGTCCCTGGGTGCGGAGCGGAAGTTTCGCATCCGCCACAATGAGACTCGGGAGACACTGACATTTGCTGCGGGTCATGGCACATTGATTGTGATGGGAGGCACGATGCAGCGGCACTGGCAGCATTGTGTGCCGAAGACGAAGCGGCTGGTTGGTGAGCGGATCAATCTGACGTTTCGTGAGGTGCGGGAAATTTCCTGACGACAGGTTTGCCAGTGTCGGCTGGATCGGGAGAATGCGTGTTTGAGCAGGCGGTGTCACGGGCAGTCCGATGGTGTGGGTGTGGTGTCACAGAGTGACCGGAGCGGCAGTGATGATGCGTGGTGGCTGGTGCAGTGTGCTGGTGGCAGTGGTCGCAGTGGTGGCAGTGCTGTTGCTAGTGTGTGTGTCTGGTGCGGGGGTTGTGGCAGCTGCTGAGGATCTGGTGCTGGCGGATTTTGAGGGTGAGACATACGGGGAGTGGCAGGTTACGGGAGCGGCATTTGGCAGTGGTCCTGCTCGCGGTGCCCTGCCCGGTCAGATGAGTGTGGAGGGATTTGCCGGCGGTGGTCTGGTGAATTCATTTTTTGGTGGTGATGATGCGACGGGGACACTGACATCGCCGGCGTTTCGGATTGAGCGGCGATATTTGTCGTTTTTGATTGGCGGTGGTCGCAGTGAAAAGCTGGGTGTGCAGTTGCTGGTGAATGGTCGAGTGGTGCGATCAGCGACGGGTTCGAATGACGTGCCGGGTGGATCGGAGCAGCTTACGGTGGAGTCATTTGAGCTGGGGGATTTGGCGGGTCAGATGGCGGTGTTGCGTGTGCTGGATGCTGCACAGGGCAGCTGGGGGCACATCAATGTGGACCAGATTGTGCAGACGGACGTGCGGCCGCGGGGTTATTTGACGAATGTCGAGCGGACTTTCAAGGCGGGCAGTCGTTATCTGCAGATTCCGGTGCGGAATGGTGCTGCGAAGCGAGTGGTGACGTTGCTGGTGGATGGTGAGCCGGTGGTACGGAACGACATTGAGCTGGCTGACGGGGCGGCTGACTGGTGGGCTCCGCTGGATATTTCCGGCTGGCGTGATCGACAGCTGACGCTGCGAGTGGATCGTCTGCATGAGGAATCTGCGGCGTTGCAGAATGTGGGTGAGACTGACGAGCTGCGTGATGCAGGCGACCTGTATGCGGAGCCTCTGCGTGGTCAGTTTCATTTTTCTCCGCGGCGTGGCTGGAACAACGATCCGAACGGGTGTGTGTATTTCAACGGTGAGTATCACCTGTTTTTTCAGCACAATCCTTATGGGTGGTCGTGGGGCAATATGCACTGGGGTCATGCGGTGAGCAGGGATCTGGTGCACTGGGAGGAGCTGGGGGATGTGCTGCAGCCGGACGAGCTGGGTCCGATGTTCAGTGGCAGTGCGGTGGTGGACTGGAAGAACACGAGTGGTTTTGGCGAGGGTGGTCGTCCGCCGCTGGTGTTGATTTATACGGCAGCCGGCAGTCCGACGGTGCAGTGTCTGGCGTACAGCACAGATGGTCGCAAGTTTGTGAAGTACAGCGGGAATCCGGTGCTGGGTCAGGTCACGGGTGGCAATCGCGATCCGAAGGTGTTTTGGCATGCGGGCACCAGTCAGTGGGTGATGGTGTTGTATGTGGAGCAGGCGGGAGTGCACACGGTGCATTTCTTTACATCTGCGAATCTGCGGGAGTGGCATCTGGCGAGTGTGACGGAGGGTGATGGCGGAGGCGGGCGATATTTATTTGAGTGTCCTGATTTATTTGAGCTTTCGGTGGGGGGAGATGCTGCGCAGCGGAGGTGGGTTTTGCTGGGAGCGAACAGTGAGTATGGAGTGGGAGGTTTTGACGGGGTTCGATTTGCGGCGGAGCAGCAGCGTTTAGCGGGGCAGCGTGGTCGTGGTTTTTATGCGGCTCAGTCGTTCAGTGATGTGCCGGATGGTCGTCGGATACTGATTGGGTGGTGGCAAACTGAGACTCGCGGGATGCCTTTCAATCAGAGTATGACGGTTCCTTTGGAGCTGGGATTGCGGGAGACCATGGAGGGGGTGCGTCTGACGTTTGCACCTGTGCGTGAGTTGTTGTCGCTGCGTGGTGGGGTGCATTCACTGGGCGAGCTGTCGTTGCGTCCTGGCATGCGGAATCCGCTGGAGGGTCTGGAGGGGGAGTTATGGGATGTGGAGCTGGAGTTTGAGCCTGGGGCGGCGCGATCGGTGGTACTGACGGTGCGGGATGTGGTGGTGGAGTATGATGTGGAGAGGCAGGAGCTGGTGGTGGGTGGTCAGCGAGCTGCAGCGCCGCTGCAGGGTGGTCGTCAGCGGCTGCGGGTGTTGTGTGATCGTACGGGAGTGGAGGTGTTTGGGAGTGGTGGTTTGTGTTATGTGCCGCTGCCTGTGAATGTGAATTCGCAGAACCGGCGTTTGCATCTGGAGGCTCAAGGTGGCACAGCGCTGGTGCATGTGGCGGAGGTTTATGAGCTGCGTTCGGCGTGGCAGCGGGGTGAAGAGCGATGAGTGATGTCAGTGGCGGTCTGGTGGGTGCAATCGAGGCTGGCGGCACGAAGTTTGTTTGTGCGATTGGTCGTCGAGCGGGTGGCGAGCTGCTGGTGCGTCAGCAGTTTCCGACGGGCGATGATCCTGAGCGGCTGATGTCTGAAGTGGTGTTGTGGTTGAGTGAGCAGCAGCGGCATCTGGGTCGTCTGGCGGCGGTGGGAGTTGCGTCATTTGGTCCTTTGGATTTGTGTGAGGGTTCGAAGACGTGGGGCTGCATCACAACGACTCCGAAGCGGGGCTGGCAGCGGGCTGATCTGCTGGGTCCGTTGCGGCGTGGATTCCCGGGTGTGCGTCTGGCACTGGATACGGATGTGAACGGTGCTGCTTTGGGAGAGCAGCGGTGGGGTGCAGCGCGTGGTCTGGAGGATTTTTTGTATGTGACGGTGGGTACGGGGATAGGAGGTGGCGGGATGGCGCGGGGTCAGCTGCTGCACGGTTTGATGCATCCGGAGATGGGTCACATGCTGTTGCCGGGTGCAGCGGGTGATGATTTTGCGGGTGTGTGTCCATTTCATGGGCGTTGCTGGGAGGGTTTGTGTTCGGGTCCGGCGATTGCGAAGCGAGCGGGCCGAGCGGCGGAAGAATTGTCGCCGGACGATGAGGTGTGGTCGTTAACGATTCGCAGTATGGCGCAGGCGATGATGAATCTGACATGTGTGTTGTCTCCGCGTCGCATTGTGCTGGGCGGCAGTGTTCGGAAGGCCGGGCGTCTGGGTGAGGAGCAGTTTTTTCGGCGTCTGCGAGCGGATCTGGGAGAGTTGCTGGCTGGCTATATTGGAGTTTTGAGTTTGAGCGGTGGAGTATTGGAGGAGTATCTTGTGCCGCCGCAGCTGGGGGACGATGCGGGGGTGTGCGGTGCGTTGGCACTGGGTCAGGATGTGCTGATGTGCTGATGGCAGTGTGGCGTTTGGGGTAATTTTTTGAGCGGCAGTGAATTTTGACTCAGGGGCGGGACTGATGTATCGAATTTGGGTGGATGAGCAGCCATTGGACAGTGTGTTGCCGATGTTTTCGGGGGTTGCAGAGGTGGTGGGTCCGGGAGCGGATCTGATTGAGCTGGGGACGTGTGATGGTGCGCTGGATCCGGGTGCGAGGTGGGATGCTGGTCGGATGGATCGTGGAGTTCGGCTGCGAGTGATTTCGCGAATCGGAGTGGGATACGACAATATTGACGTGGGGGCGGCGACGCAGCGCGGGATTCAGGTGTGTTACACGCCGCATGGTCCCACGGTATCGACGGCGGAGCATGCGATTGCATTAATATTTGCGGCGGCGAAGACCGTGGCTTACGCGGATCGGGACGTGCGTTCGGGGCAATGGCATCGGGCTTTTCGGACGGTAAAGGGTATGGAGCTGCGAGGTCGCGTACTGGGTCTGGTGGGAGCGGGTCGGATAGGAATTGAGGTGGCGCGAGTGATGCGTGCGGTGGGAATGCGGGTGGTGGTGTATGATCCGGCTCTGACAGCGGAGCGGGCTATGGCTGAATCGGTTGAGCGAGCTGGCAGTCTGGAGGGATTGTTGTCTGCTGCGGATGTGGTGTCATTGCATGCGCCTTCGACGGCAGAGACGAGGCATCTGATCAATTCGGCTCGACTTGCCTGGATGAAGCCTGGTTCAATTCTGGTGAACACTGCGCGTGGTGCGTTAGTGGATGAGCGGGCGCTGGCGGAGGCGCTGCGGAGCGGTCATCTGTCGGCGGCCGGTCTGGATGTATTTGAGCGCGAGCCGGTGGGTGCGGGGAATCCGCTGCTGGATCTGGAGAATGTGGTCCTGACGGACCACATTGCCAGTCATACGTGGGCCGGCCATCATCGGTTGTATGAGATGGCGGTGTTGCAGTTGCTGCAGGTGTTGCGAGGTGAGCAGCCGGAGAGTCCGCTGAACAGTGTGTGATTTTGTTCAGATGACGACGAGGGGTCGCATCATGTCATTGTCTTCGTGGTCGAGGATATGGCAGTGCCAGACGTAGTTGCCTTTGATATCGAAGGCGGCTTTGATGAGTGTGATGGCTCCTGGGTAGCAGATGACAGTGTCTTTGCGACCTGATTCGCCGGGTTCCGGTGGCTGAATGGCGGCCGGATTGACCTCGGTACCTGCTGCATCGGGGATTCGTCCGATGACTTCGAACTGTACCTGATGCAGGTGGATGGGGTGGGCATCTTCGGTGAAGTTATGAATCTCCCAAGTTTCACAGGTACCCACGTGAGGTTTTTCGGTAGCCGGGTGCATCCAGCGCATGGGCATGGGCATATCCATTTCCATATCGGAGCTGTACTGCATGGTGCCGAGCATTCCGGCAACGGGGCCATCGAAATCACCGTTGGCTTCTGAGCCTAGTTCGTTGAGCGAGACTTTGCGGGTGAAGGAGGACTTTGGGAGAGGCGGGAGGGCTGGGAGCCGGAGCAGACTGACGGGCGTCCCGCTGCTGCCGGTGATGGAGGGTGGTGTAGGGGCTGAGGGGCTTTTGATGGTTTTGGAGGCTGGGTCCCAGGCAACGCGGAATTCCATGACCTTGCCGGTGGTTTCGGGATCGGAGCTGGTCATGTCGTCAAGACCGCCGTAGGGTTCATCGGGGCCGAGGTTGAGCAGTTGAACTCGAGTACCGACGGGCAGAGCAGAGAAGTCGATAACCACGTCGGCTCGTTCACCGGGACCGATCAGGAGTTGTCCGCTGGAGACGACCTGTGGCAGGAATCCGCCGTCGCCGCCGATCTGGTGGATATTGGCGGAGTTTGAAAGGGCGAGGAGGAGGAATCGTGCGTTGCAGCCGTTGGCGATGCGGAAGCGGTACTGTGCTTTGAAGACATTCAGGAATGGCCAGACCTTGCCATTGACGACCATGGCATTGCCGAAGAATTCGGGGTTCCAGATGGGTGGTACGTCTGATGGGTTTACGGGATCTGTTGACCAGGGTCCGGCGTAGCCGTCGAAGTATTCGCGAGATGTGGGGAAGAACAGGCTGCCATCGGCATTGAAGCAGCGGTCCTGGATGAGCAGCGGTACTTCGAAGGTGCCGCGAGGCAGGTTGAGTGCAGTTTCGGTTTTATCGCGGATCAGATAGAAGCCGGCCAGTCCTGCATAGACGTTCAGTCGTGTGATCCCCATGGTGTGATCATGGTACCAGAGTGTAGCAGCGGGCTGATTATTATCGTAGACATGATCGCGACTGACTCCGGGCACGTACCAGTGTTCGGGGAAGCCGTCATGTTCGGGTCGAGTATGTCCGCCGTGCAGGTGCGTGACGGTGCGTACGGCCGGATTGGGGGTGTTGAGTGTGTAGTTAAAAGCGCCATCGATCGTGGGGTCGACGGGCAGCAGATGTTTTGTGGGCAGGTTGTTGACGAAGCGCACTTTTGCGGGAGTTCCGGACTGAGCTTCGATGGTGACACCGGGTGAGCTGCCGTTGTAGCCCCAGACGGTTGTCAGGGGCAGGCTGCTGTGCATGCGTGTCTGGAACTGTGTCAGGGTGATGCTGGCGGGTGTGCGGGAGCCGGGTCGGATTACGGCTGGAATGGGGAGTGCGTCGATGAATTTTGCGAGAGGCCTTGTGTCGATGGGCACCGGGAAGCCGGCAGCTGCGGCGGCGGAGCAGCGGGAGGCTGAGAACCATGGTGCGACGGCTGCGGCACCGAGCATGTGTTTGAGCAGGCAGCGACGGTTCAGTGGTGTGGAGGGTTTCTGCGACATGCCGGGCCCTTATTGATCAGAGGGATGGGAGGCCGAAAGTGGTGGCCTGTGTGGGCAGCGTGTTGCAGAGCACGGTACCTGAGCGAGAATGCTGGTGGAGCTGCGCGGCAGAAACAAGAATGAATTCCGCTGGTGAAAAAAACCTGCCACAGGAGTGAGATGAGCGGCGTGTTGTTCCGGCTGTGCTGGTGACAAGGGATTGTCGCCGGTGATCGACCAGTGATGTTGTCGTGTGTTGTCGTGGAATACAGAGAGGGCTGCCTGCCGCATTGAATTTCGCATGCGGGAGGCAGCCCATGAGGAGTTGTGGGTCTGGTTGAGAGAGCTGGTTGTCAGATGACTGTCAGTGGCCGCATCATTTCATTGTCTTCGTGGTCGAGGATGTGGCAGTGCCAGACATAGTTGCCTTTGATGTCAAAAAGTGCCTTGATGATGGTGATATCACCTGGGTAGCAGACGACGGTGTCTTTGCGTCCCATTTCGTGCGGTTCCGGAGGAATCATGGGGATAGTGGAGGCAGCGGTATTGTTCATAGCGGCCATATTGGCCATTGCGCCACCGGGGATACGACCGACAACTTCGAAGGCGACGAGGTGCAGGTGGATGGGGTGAGCATCCATGGTGAAATTATGGATTTCCCATGTTTCGCAGGTGCCCAGTTTGGGGGTTTCGGTGGCTGGGTGCATCCAGCGCATGGGCATGGGCATATCCATTTGCATGGCCTGATCGAAC
Source organism: Planctomycetaceae bacterium (assembly GCA_046075365.1). Taxonomy (GTDB): domain Bacteria; phylum Planctomycetota; class Planctomycetia; order Planctomycetales; family Planctomycetaceae; genus SXXK01. Next base: position 2,497 of record JBJTPZ010000519.1, on the reverse strand, counting down.
TGCATGGTACCGAGCATACCCATGACGGGTCCGTCGAAGGCCGGGCTGGAGGCAGAAGCCATTTCGTTAAGAGAGACTTTGCGAGTGACGGTTGCTGCCGGGAGTTTGGGAACGGCCGGGAGTTTAAGTTTGGCGACTGGGGTACCGGTGCTGCCGGTGGTGGCCGGCACGGGCGGTGAGCTTTTAGTTTTGACCGTTTTGGCGGCCGGGTCCCAGGCGACTCGGAATTCCATCACCTGTCCGGTGGTTGCCGAGTCAGCGCTGACCATATCGGTCATGCCGCCGAAGGGGGCATCGGGACCGAGGTTGAGCAGTTGTACTTTGGTGCCGACGGGCAGTGTTGAGAAGTCGATGATCACGTCAGCTCGTTCACCGGCGGCGAGCAGCAGCTGAGTGGATTTAACGACTGTGGGCAGGAATCCGCTGTCGCTGCCGATCTGGTGGAATGTTCCGCCATTTGAGAGCTGCAGGATGAGTGTGCGTGCGCAGCAGCCGTTGAGGAGTCGGAAGCGGTACTGGGTTTTGAAGACATTCAGGTACGGCCAGACTTTGCCATTGACGACCATGGCGTTGCCGAAGAATTCGGGGTTCCAGACAGGAGGCACATCAGTTGGTGTGACGGGATCGGTGTTGTATGGGCCGGCGTAGCCATCGAAATATTCGCGGGAGGTTGGGTAGAACAGGCTGCCGTCGGGATTGAAGCAGCGATCCTGAATTGCGAGCGGCACTTCGAAGGTGCCTCGCGGGAGATTCAGAGCGGTTTCGACTTTGTCGCGAATCAGGTAGAAGCCGGCGAGTCCGGCGTAGACATTTAGGCGGGTGGAGCCCATGGCGTGGTCATGGTACCAGAGAGTAGAGGCGGGCTGATTGTTGTCATAGATGTGGTCGCGGCTGCTGCCGGGGACGTACCAGTGTTCCGGAAAGCCGTCGTGTTCCGGGCGACTGTGTCCGCCGTGAAGGTGTGTGATGGTGCGGACTTCGGGGTTGGGTGTATTGAGCATGTAGTTGAAGGCGCCATCGAGTGTGGGATCGATGGGCAGCAGGTGTTTTTGGGGCAGAGCATTAGTAAAGCGAACTCGCGTGGCGACGCCGCTTTGAGCTTCGATGGTGACACCGGGATAGCTGCCGTTGTAGCCCCATACAGTGGTCATGGGCAGTCCGCTGTGCAGGCGGGTCTGGAACTGCGTCATGGTAATGATGGTGGGTGTTTTGGCGTTGGGCCGGACGACGGCGGGCAGCGGCAGCGGATCAATATATTTGGCAAGAGTGGAGGTATCGATCGGCATTGGCAGTGCGGCAGCGCGGGCGGACTTCGATGAGAAGGAGAAGAAAGCGGAGGCGGCAGCGGCGGCAAAGGTATTGCGGAGCAGGCTGCGGCGATCGAGAGTGGCGGCAGTAATGGGATTCATTGGACTTCTTTCGTTTGAGCCATGAGTGCGGTGAATACAGCACCGGACGGTGCTGGCAATAAGCAGCCAGCCTGTGAGCCGCAGGGGCGAAACTGAAATAGTTGCGTATGCTGTGAGGACGTTATAGGACTGTGTGTCTGCCAATGGCAAATGGAATTCAGGATAATAATATACATTTTAGTGGGCGTTGAGATGCTAAGATTTCTTATCGGGGTGAGTTTATCAGGCTGATTCAATATTGAAATAATTTTGTAAGTGGGCTTGCGCGATGCGGTGGTTGTGTGATAAGGGGCGTTGACACTCCGGTTGTGTGGCTGATGGTCGATTTTGGGATTTTTGTGGTGCGTTGATGTGGTGTTTTTGAGTCTGTGGTGCCGGCTGAGCGTGGTGAGATCAGGCAGCAGATGTTGCGAATTTGCAACGGTTGAGTTTGGCAGACAGTCGAAAACAGTTCGTGTTTTTTCGCGGTTTTCCTGAATCGGCGTGGGTTTTGTCTGCTGCGCACGTGATTTGCAGGCGGGTGTGATTGAGTCTGCGATTGTTGTTTTTCAGTGTGTTTGAGACTGGGGGCCTGGCGTGCCCGATGAAGCGGTAGTGGAGCAGGCCGGATTGTCGGCTGGCGGCAGTCCGTGCGAGTTGTCTCGTGCGGATTGCGTGCCGGGCAGCGTTGCTGCGCGGGCCGGCAGTCGAATATCGGACGGTACTGCTGTGACATTAAGACCGCGGCTGCTGGCTGCTGCAGCCAGGGGTATATTACTGGCGTGCGTTCAGCCGTTACTGTGGCTGGGGATTGTGGTGTCAGCGCTCTTTTTGCTGGGTGAGTCTCAGCGGCGTGGCTGGCTTCCGCGTGTGGGGACTGAGGGCGGGTTGTCGGGCGCTGTTGGTGCCGCCGGGGTTGTGGGCAACTGGATATGTCCGATGATGTGCACGTCGGCTTTGCAGCGTGCGGGTCGTTGTCCTGTGTGTGCGATGGAGCTGGTGCCGGCGGCAGCGGCGGGCGGGGGTGGTGCGGTTCCCGAGACCGGAGCGGTGCGGATAGAAGCGGCTGCTCGCAGGGTAGCGAACATACAGACGGTGCCGGTGCGATT
>JBJTPZ010000518.1:0-2964 GCA_046075365.1 Planctomycetaceae bacterium | reverse complement strand
TGAATCTCAACATCAGTGAACGACCAGGTCGGATCGGCTTTGGGATCCGACCAGTGGGCCCGTGGCCTGCCAGGCGCGCCAGGTACGCAGATGCTTACCACACAGCGCAGCGGCAGCGGTGGCATCCACCAGCAGGGGTGTGGATTCGACGGTCAGGGGTGAAGGGTGTGTGTCTGCAGTCGCTATGGTGCTGCCTCGGGGAAAGAGCGCAAAGTGTGACATCGCAATCTGAAGAACTACGCGATTCACAGGGCGACTGACGACTGCGGAATGTGGAATTCCGGAATGGCGGTGCAGGTTGGCTGCGGCTGAAGGGGAACCGCCGATCGGGGCTGATTGCCGCGGAAGGTGGTTTCCGTTGTGTGTCTTGGCGTCCCCGGAGCCTGTGCGGTGATCATGGGACGAATGACCAAAATAACCGGGCCGCGACGAACCAACGTTGATTTCAGAAGCCGCGAGACTCTGTGTGCAACAGGTTCTTCGCGTGCGGTCTAGTTGTGATTGTACCCAAATTCGCGAGACAGCAGTATGTTCTTCCAATGACATTCACGGGAAATGATGAACTCTGAACTCGCATTGATGTCGCAAACCTCCACGACGGAGTACTGGAAATTGTTTGCATAGGAATCGCCATGTTCGCGGAGCAGTTGTCGCAGTTCTTTGTTGCCGCCGTGACCAGTGGCGGCATACGCCGACCAGCGTTGCCAAAGCCCCACGCCGCCATACGCACTTCCAACGTATTGCATGCCATTCGATTGATCCGCGATAAGGTACACCCCTGACACATTAGATAGTGCCGTGCGCCACGATAGGTGATCTTGTCGAACGATCGATTTCAGCATCTCGAAGGAAAGCAGAACACTATTGAACCCCGGGAAATCCGCTATGGACATCTTTTCGGGCCGAATCTCGGTAACAATCAGATCCGATGCGTAGCGTTGCCCCACCAAGTACGACTGGCGAAAATCCTTGCTGAAGTCAACGATTGCTCGTCCGTCGAGGTACTCGAGCCCCGGAACTCGGCGCAGGTCATAGATGAAACCATCCCAGTCCTTGGCGGCTTTCACACCATGAACAGCATACACGCCGACGTAGAGCCACCGCCGACTGTTTCCCAGATTGATCAACGATAATACGTTATCGCATTCAAAGTTCTTTTGCGATTGTTGTGACTGTCCGATCTCAAACGTGCCGCAATAGTACTGCTCAAGGGGACGCCATTCGCTCCGTTTGTTGTCAGTGGCGCAATGGATCTTGTAGTTTCCAAGATTAATGCCAGCCATTCGGATGAGTTCAGAACGTTTAAGCATGTTTTGAAGGCTAACAACGGAGGTAACGGGACCGCCGCCAAAAAACTATGATTTCAAAACCCGCGTCATTGGCAGTTCCCGTTCACCGCTTGGTTCTCCGACGTTTGACACGGGAACTTTGGGTCGATGTGCCGTAACAACTCTTTCCACAGGTCAGGATCTGTCGGTACTCGACGCCCGTGAGTGCCGATCACGTTGTACCCCCGTTTGACCAATTCGTCAGCTAAAGCAGCTTCTAACGCACCAACGGTATCGCGTATGGGTTTGTGGGATGCAAATGTCACCTGCTCCGGAAAGATTGGTCCAATAGCGAGCATTTCAAATCTGCATTGGGAAGGTTGCACGTTGTTATTGCCGAGTTGTCTGCCGAGGGCGTTGCCCTTTGCGTTTGCCCGGAAGTCGAGGTGTTGGCCAATACGACTGAACGGTGACGCGGCGTTTGCCGACGAACTGTCGCCCGTTCGGCCCACGTAGATGTACCGATTTTCATTCTGGTGTATGTCCCAGACATAAAGCCAGAACCCGCGTTCCAGAAGGGAGCCATCGAACGTCATCGCGTATGAATTCACCATGGTGGCATGAGTAGCAGAACAGGTATTCTGTGGAATGCGTCAAGAACAACGAGAAACCTTTGCCAAGTATTTTCACTCACTGAACCTCAACTGTCAAACACTCACTGTCGAGCTCGGGAAAAGACATTCCGCCTCGCCGTGTTTGCGTTGCCGCAGCGAATTCCGCGGAACAGTGCTTGCGGGTTCGGTGGAGCCAGGGTAACTACGACGGCTGCAACAGATTACGGCGGTCTAATCTCGCTTATTCACGCAGGCGGCAACGGCTTTTGCGGCCGTCCGTCAACTAGCGTGGTATTTCGCAGAGCACCAAGCAGCCCTGCCGGCCGAACGCAGAAGAATCCGGAGTTCGCTGACCCATGACCGCAGGTCGTGCCGCACCGAGCAATCACGAGCGCACTCACCGGACAGGTCGCGTCGGCTACCGCGGCATTGGCACATGCCAAAGGCAGCCAACCGCCTTGACCGCCCCCGCCATGCACCGGTTTCCCCAACCGGTGCTGCCCCAAAAACGCACGAAAAACGGTGCCGTCAGTGGTGCCGAGGTGCCCGTATTGGTGCCATTCAGCTTTCCTCGTATTGTCACAGTTTTCCCCTTTTAGCACTCCTGGAGCCAGGGGACAGAGTCGCGGAATCGGGGCCAAAACTGAGGTCCGTAAACGCAAAGAAACCCCGAGTAAACTCGGGGTTTCGTGGAAAAACACTGCGTTTTTAAGCGTTCTGCCAAAGCGGAGAGACAGGGATTCGAACCCTGGGTACCCGTAAGGGCACTCCGGTTTTCAAGACCGGTGCAGGCGTGAATCCGATGCAGTCATTTTGCTGCCACTTGGCCAGTTTGTACGCAGACCGGTAAAATCTGAAGTCACGTACAGAGGCTGATCGTGTCATGACAATCGGCTCGATTCTCTGGGACCTTGACGACGACCCGAACAGCAATGTGCATCACTGCGCCCAGCATGGTGCAACAAAAATCGAAGTTGAAGAAGTGTTTCAAAATGTGCAGGATACAGATGTCAGCCGCTCCTCAGGCAGGCCTGTCGTCTTCGGAGACACAACCAGCGGTCGGCACCTGATGGTGGTTTACG
>JBJTPZ010000517.1:0-4604 GCA_046075365.1 Planctomycetaceae bacterium | reverse complement strand
CAGGGTGTTTTCTGCTGGCGACACTGCCAGCCGGTACAGGGCCTGGCCGGGGCCGCGGGGGGGGACAGGGTGGCAGTGGCAGGCTGCGAGTCTGGCTGGTGGTGAACGGCCACGGTGTGACCGTCACGACTGAGGCGAGCGGCCAGCTGTTCAGCGAGCCGCGCACTGACAGGCGGCCCCAGTTTTGTGTGCAGGTAATCACCGCAACCGGCTTTGGCAACAGCGCAGAACATCCCCGGCAGCATTGCGGAAGAAACCGCGAACGCCAGCAACAGGCGGAAAATGTTCGGGAAATACGACATTCCGAGGATCCTGGAGGTCAGGCGGAAGGAGTATTGGATCTTACGACGAGCGGAGCGGGGTGCAGCGGGCAATTTCGGTGAAATTGAGGGGAATTTCGGAAGTGGCTGGGCAGGCGGGCGGGAAAACAGGCAGGAGGCTGGGGCGGACCTGACCGATTCTGCGGCTGTGACCGAAAAATTCGGAGTGCGTTGGAGGGGTTCCCAGCTTGCATCCCGCCAGTATTCAGCGTAATTTGTCAGGTTTGTCGTGCTCACTGCAGACCTTCCGTGTTTGTTTCGGAGAATCTCAAGGTGGCTCCGTTCCGCTGGTTTTCGCTGTGCCGTCGTCATTTGGCTTCGTCCGTTCGGCACAGTTTCGCGTTATTTCTGCTGGTTTCCGGCAGCGTGCTGGTGGGCTGTGGCGGCGGTGAAGAACCGGCTGCGGATGCGGGTGCGGGTGGTGCGGCTGCGGCCGAAGGGGCTGCTGCAGGCGGCGGTGGCGGTATGGCGATGGCTCCGCCACCGGACGGTTCAGAATCGTCGGATGGCGGCGGTGCCATGGCCGGCGGGATGCAGTCGGGCCCTCCGGGCGGGATGCCGATGGGTGCAATGGGAGGTCCGCCGGACGAGATGACAGCGGGCGGTGCGGCGGCCGGACCGGCTGGTGAAATGGCGGCGGGTGCGGCTGGCGGAGCCGGTGGCTTTCAGCTGCCAGGTGGTGCCCCCGTGCAGGCTCGCAACAGCGATGTTTCGAAGTGGACTGATGACGAGATGAAGGATGCGGTCCGGCAGTCGGATCGTCGGGTGATTCAGGCGATTGATGCGCGAGTGAAGTCAAAGCCCGGTGATCCGGCGGTGGCTGCACTGCTGCTTGAGCTGCTGGCTGTCAGTACGGAACCACCGCCGACTCCTGTCATGCCGGCGGGTTCGGCTGCAGCGGGCGGTTATCCGGGTATGCAGGGGATGGCTCCGGGCGGCATGCCCGGGATGCTGGGTGGCTCATCGGCAGCCGGATTCTCGGGTGTGCCCAGTTCCGGTGGCGGAGCTCCTCCGGGTTTGAGCGAAATGTCGGCGGGTGCTTCGGCTGGCGGTCAGAACTCCAGTGCTCCTCCGGGCGTGGTGCCTTCCTCGGGAGGTGGCTCGTCAGCTCCTCCAGGCCTCGCACCTCCCCAGTCCAGCATTCGTCGTCGTCCGCCGCAGGATTCGATTGGAGCCATGCTGGCTGAGTACGCTACGGCCTACCAGGCCAATCCGGCAGTGGGTGCAATGCGTGGCGGGTTCAAGGTTCCTGGTCCCGGTGCGGGCGCTCCTGGCGGCGATGGCGGTCTGTCGGGGGCTCCGGGAGCTCCGGGTGACGGTATCGTTCCGGGCGGCATTGGGATGCCTCCGGGAATGGGTGGTGACGGGATTGTGCCTGGTGGTATTGGGATGCCACCGGGGATGGGTGGCGGTGAGATGTCGGGCGGTGACCTGTTTAGTGGTGCGGGCGCCGGTCCTGCTGCAGCGGCGCCGGCAGCAACACTGTCTCGGGAACTGGTCAGTGCGGTTGCTGATGGACTGATTCAGAATGGCTCTGAAGAGGCCTGGCAGTCGTTGTTTGCGATTGTTTCGGGTTCTGCGAAGAGTCCTGTTTCGCTGGAAGAAAACGCTGAAATTGTGACGGTATCGCTGATTAAGAATCTGGACGTGGATCCGCAGCAGGTATCGCAGGTGATTGTGGCGATCATTGACGGGACGGCTCCGCTGCCTGTGGAAAGCCGCGTTTCCAGTCTGAATACAATGGCCGAGCTGGCAGGCCGTTCGCTGGACAAGCTGACAGGATTGTCTCCTGCAGCGGCGGGCGGAATGGGCGGAGGCGAGTTTGGTTCCGGCGGTGGCCTGGGCGGAATGGCCGGGGGCATGGCCGGAATGATGGGCAGCATGATGGGTGGAGGCGGCATGCCTGGAATGCCGGGTATGTCCGAGGGCATGGCGGGCGGCATGGGCAGTATGGCTGGTATGCGCGGCGGTTCGATGCCAGGCATGCCACAGATGCCGGGTGTGGCCGGCGCTGGTCCCGTGGGTGGTGCACCGGGAATGGGTCCGCCGGGAATGCCTTCGATGCCAGGTGTCTCCGGGGCTGGTCCGGTCAGCGGAGCACCAGGGATGTTGTCCATGGGTGGTGCTCCGGGTGGAGCATCTATGCCGGGAGTTGCCAGTGCAGGCCCTGTCAGTGGTGCCCCGGGTATGCTCTCCATGGGCGGACCTCCGGGCATGCCTGGTGGCGAGCTCAGTGCCGGTGGCGGCCCGATGTCCGGGATGGGAATGCCGGGCATGGGTCAGGCGGGCATGGGAATGCCGGGTATGGGGCAGGCTGGCATGGGTCAGCCGGGCATTCCCACGGGCCCTGCTCAGGCGGTGGGTTTGCAGGCTGTGACTGAAGCGATCGTCACTAAGGCTCGACTGCTGCTTTGGAGCAAGCCCTGTATTGATGCGGTGGCTGGTGCATTGCAGCAGGCAGGTGACCTGACTTCTGCGGACGGTCTGCTGAAGCTGGCTGCCGGGATACCGGCTGAGCCGGTGCGGGACGCTGAGTTCGCATTTTTCCAGAAGATTCACAGTACAGGTTCAGACAGTCTGAATTCAAACGGTTTCTTTTTGACGGCTGCTCATGACCCCGGTTTGCTGGCGGTATTGAAATCTCTGCCACGTTCAAAGGGATCTCGTGATGACGAGGGTCAGTCGGCGATGGATTCATGGGCGTTGTCCAGTCAGCAGCTGGTACTGACCTATGTGGATCAGCTGCGAGCGATGTCGCAGGCTCCGGGCAGCAAGCTGTCGCCGAATCAGAAGGGTTTCCCGGTGCGTCCGCATCGGAATGCCGAGTTTGACTTTACGGGCCTGATTCGGATTACTCCGAACCCGGCGAATCCGGCCGAGGCATCCATTGCTGAGACTCGCATCTACTACGCTCGCGCTGCCTTTTCCCCAAAGAAGGCGCGTGATTCCGAAGATGTGATGAAGCACTACAAGTCAGCCGTGGCCGGTGTGCAGCGATCTGATCAGGCTCGTGCCCTGACGTGGCTGGACGGTGGCAAGTCTGGTGGCACGGGCATGCGACGTTCGATGGATGTGATCATTCGCGAAGGGACCGTCGGGACGCCGGGTGGTGGTGCGGATGGCGGTCGGATGGGTGGCATGGCTGGTCCGACTGGTGGCGAATTTGCGGGTGGGGGTGCGATGGGCGGTGGTGCCGGGGGCAATTACGTGATTGAGGTTGTGATTGTGGAAATCGCAGATCCTCAGCCGGAAGTTGCGGCCGGTGCCGCGGCGGGCAAGTAAGTTTTGAGCAGGCAGACTGCTCCGGCTGTACCAGAGAAACGGCCCTCAGGCTTCCTCTGGTCTCGATTTTGCGTCTGTCTGGTCTGTTACCTTGCTTCTGCCGGAATTCGATGTAAACTGCGTATGCGTCGGGCAGATAGCTCAGTTGGTAGAGCACAGGACTGAAAATCCTGGTGTCGGGGGTTCGATTCCCCCTCTGCCCAGATCCAATGAAACGGGACACTCGGGAAACTGAGTGTCCCGTTTTTTTGTTTTTGGAAGGCGGAAGTCGGAAGGCGGGTGTGGGTGGCGAGGGGCGGCGCATGCAGGCCGGTGACTGCTGCGGTGTCAGCGACGGAAGTTATACCAGTCTTGCAAAGCTGCTTTCAGTTCTTCCAGCGTGTTGTGTTCCGGCGACAGGGATTCTGGTCGACAGTCCCAACCCCGGTATTTTTTTGGGTGGGTAAAACAGTCAAAAGTCATGACCGTCGGCACGTATTTGCCCCTGAAAATTTTACTCAGAGGTTTCCCTGCGCTGGGATGCCAGTCAAGGCCCGCATAGAATTCCGTTTCCTGCCCACCGCAGTCTTCGGTGCTTCTGCCGGACTGCGACTTCTCTGCCGGATGGAACAGCTCCCATGCGATATTCGTTGTCCTCCCTCCCTTCGATTTCTCGACTGCTGCTGGCTGTGGGACTGTGTCTGGCCCCTGTCACGGCAAGTGCGCAGCAGTTTCAGCTGCACACTTTTCAGCGGAAGCAGCTGACTGATGTGTATTATTCGGAAGGCATTTCAGCCGGCGATCTGAATAATGACGGCGTGAGCGATGTGATTTACGGGCCCCACTGGTATGCGGGACCGGATTATTCGCAGCGGCAGGAGCTGTACCCGGCAGTACCTCAGCCGCGTGAGCGTTACGCGGACAACTTTTTCAACTGGGTGTACGACTTCAACGGGGATGGCTGGAATGACATTTTGGTCGTGGGCTTCCCGGGGACTCCGGCTTTCGTCTATCGCAATCCGG
>JBJTPZ010000516.1:0-4504 GCA_046075365.1 Planctomycetaceae bacterium | reverse complement strand
GGCGCGGTGCTTGAATTTGATGCAGAGCGGGAGCGGATTACGAATCATGAGGTGGCGAATTCGCTGGTGCGGCGGCAGTACCGCGAGCACTGGGCGGTCCCGGCGGGGGTGTGACGGCGACGGGGATTGCGATTCGTTCGCTTCATCGTAATCGTAATCGTGAAGCCCTTTTCGGGGATTCTTTTTTTCGATTACGAGCACGAGCACCATTTCATTGAGCACGAGCACGACGGAATCGCAAGTACCTGAGTGCCTTGTCCGGAGCGGTGGGGTGGGCGGGGGGCAACTGAGGAACTTTTTGCCGGGAACCGCCGGCAGTGTGGTCCCGCTAATTTTGGGGGCGACAGCAATTTGCTCCGTATTTCGTGCTTCGTGCTCGTGCTCGTGCTCGTGCTCGTGCTCGTGCTCGTGCTCGTACTCGTACTCGTACTCGTAATCGAAATCGTAATCGAAATCGTACAGCCCTCACCGGGGATTTTTTTTCGATTACTCCAACGAGGGAAGAATGATCAGGGGGAGTGCTGGTCTCACGCGAAGCCGCGAAGCCGCGAAGGACAAAGCAGGGGGGGGGCTGAGGTGTGTGGACCTGTTTTTTTAACCGCTAATGAGCACTGATATGTAGCTCGGGCTTGCCAGCCCGAGCCCCAGTTGCGAACCACTGGTCACTGGTCAGGCAGTCCGCGGGTGTGAGTCCTGAGAGGCTCGGGGTTTCAGGCCCCGTTGCAGACGCTGCGGGCTGCCGGGTGTGAATTCTGGCAGTCTGGCGATGCCTTTGGGCTGCTGTTTTTCTCAGGATGTCGTTGAAAACAGCGGGACGGCGAGATCAGGTGGACCGCTTTGGCCTGGCATGATATTTTTCGCAGCTGAAGGATTGTTTTCGTTTTGCTGGATGCAAGTCGGCTGGGAGGCCGTCTGAATGTCGTCTGATCATGGAACTGGATCGGCCGGTGTTTCCGGGGACTGGTGGCCGCTGCACACTGTGGCTTTGGTGTGTGTGTCTGCGGTTTGTCTGGCTCTGCTGACGTTTCGGCTGGGTGATTCCCTGCTGTGGGACGTGGACGAGTGTCGGAACGCGCGGTGTACGGCTGAGATGCTGGGGCGCGGTGATCTGGTGGTTCCCACGTTCAATGGCGAGCTACGGACTCACAAGCCGATTCTGCTGTACTGGCTGACGATGTCTGCGGTCAGTGTTTTGGGGCAGACTGAATTTGCGATGCGTCTGCCGTCTGCCCTGTGTGGTCTGGGGACGGTGTGTTGTGTGTGGTTTGTGGGGCGGATGCTGTTTAGCCGGGCAGTGGCGTGGCTGGCGGCGTTCATGCTGTCTTCGGCGCTGTTGTTTGTGATGGCCTCCAGAGCGGCCACGCCGGATGCTCCGCTGATCTTCTGTCAGACTCTGGGGCTGACATTTTTTGTGCGGGCATTTCTGCCGCTGTTTCGGCAGGGCGTGTTTCAGTCGCCGGGTGGCGTGAACGACGCAGCTGTGCGTACGGGTCAGTGGCTGCTGATGTATTTGTCGCTGGGGCTGGCGATGCTGGCCAAGGGGCCGGTTGGTCTGGTGCTGCCGCTGATCATTTGCGGCGGCTGGCTGCTGGGGTGTCGGCTGTTTGCTGCGGCTTCTGCAGGTGCGGCGGGAGGTAGCGGCGGTGGCCGAGTGTGGCTGCTGTTGTCGCGTTTTCCGCTGGCGTTTTGGCAGTCGGCGCTGCAGCTGAGGCCGATTCGCGGAGTGTTGCTGGCGCTGCTCGTGGCTGCTCCGTGGTACATCCTTGTGGGCCTGCGCACCGATGGAGCCTGGCTGCGGGGATTTTTTCTGGAGCACAATCTGAGTCGAGCTGTGAGCACGATGGAGGGGCATTCCGGTTCGGCTCTGCTGTTTTACCCGCTGGCCCTGTGTGTGGGTTTCTTTCCGTGGAGTGTGTTTCTGGGGCCGGCCCTGCTGCAGCTGGTACGCGAGCTGCGTGACGGTTCGGAACGCAGTCGTGCGCTGCTGTTCGGACTGTGCTGGATTGGTTGCCCGATGCTGGCGTTTTCGATCGCAGCCACGAAGCTCCCCAGCTATATCACTCCGGGGTATCCCGGGATTGTGCTGATTGTGGCCAGTTATCTGGATCGGGTGCTGCGTCGTGAGGTGTCACTCAGTTTTCGCTGGCAGCAGGCGGCATTTGCGACGGCCGCGCTGGTGGGAGTGCTGTTGACCGGGGGTTTGTTCTTTGCTGCAGGGATGTTTCTGCCTGGTCAGCAGTGGCTGGCTTTGATTCCGGTACCGCTGGCAGCAGCATCAGTGGCTGTGCTGCGGCAGGTGCAAAGCGGCCAGCTGGTGACTGCGGCGTGCTGGTGGGGTTTGAGTGCTGCAGCGTTTACGCTGGGAGTTTTTAGTCTGGGAGTTCCTGCGGCATCGCAGCAGCGGCAATTACCGGAGCTGCTGAATTTCGCTGCGGCGGAAGACTGGCAGCCGAAATTTGCCGCCTGGGGCACGGCCCGGGCCAGCTGGATTTATTATGCCGATCAGCAGTTCTCGTCGTTTACTCCGGAAACAGCGGAAGCGGCAGCCGAATTTCTGCTGAATGATTCCAACGCGTGTCTGGTCGTTGCCGGGTCGCAACTGGAACAACTTCGGCAGTCGCTGCCGATTGCAGTTGAGGTTCGGAAGACAGCAGGGGATTTTCCTGATTCCCCCGATGACACTTTGTGTGTTGTGAGTGCGTCGAGTGTAGTTGCGGCTGCGGAAGGCTCGAAAAAGAAGCCGGTTCCGGTCCGCAGTGTGGGAGCTTCACGATGACGATGCCGCAGCCGGATAAGATTGAGTTTACGAAACTGCCGGCTGTTGCCGGCGGTAAGCCCGGCGGTCTGCTGCGAGCTGGTATGCTGCTGATTGTGCTGGGTGCTGCGGTGATTGGTCTGCGACTGGATGCTGGTATTGTTGCAGGTCTGCAGCTGTTGCCCGGATTTGTGGTGCAGGGGGCGGATCGGCTGGAACCTTTCGGGCACGGGTTTGGCGGGGTCATCTTGATCCTGACTGCAGTTTTTGCAGCGGGTTTAACGTTCCGGCAGGCCGGCATGCTGGCTTTGAGTTCTTATGGCAGTGGAATGTCGGCCAATCTGATTAAGCTGCTGGTGGTGCGTCGTCGACCGGGAGCGCTGCTGCCGGGCGAGGTTCCCGAGTTTCCTCGGCTGTCGTTCCTGCCTGACGATCGTCTGCCCGAGTTTTCCGAGCGGGTGATTTCTTCGAGTTTGCAGTCGTTTCCGTCGGCCCACACGGCCGCCGCATTTGGCCTGGCTGTGGCTCTTGGAGCCCTGTTTCCGCAGTGCCGCCGCTGGTGGCTGTGTCTGGCGGCAGGCTGCGGACTGCAGCGAATTCTGGCGCTGCGACATTTTCCCTCGGATGTGCTGATCGGTGCCGGGATTGGGGTCATTGTCGGTTCGCTTGTTGTGCAGCGGATGCAGCTGGCTGCGGCCAGCGATGACTCGGCGACTGGCTGCGGTATTTTCAAGTGGCGGAGGTTGGGAGGCAGCAAAGGACAGCGTCAGGCGGCGTGACTGGGTGTGCTCGGGCTGGAAAGCCCGAGCTACGATGTGGGTGCGTGGCAGGGGGTGTGCTCGGGCTGGAAAGCCCGAGCTACGGAAGTTGTTGCTGGGTGAGCCGGGTACGGCAGTGCCCGGGTGTGTGGCGTGGATGCTGCCGGTTTCTCTGGGGCCCGCTGGGTTTCGCTTCGCGTCTTCGCGGCCGTGAGCACTGCACCATGCTGCGCCGCAGAACACTGGCAGAAGCGCACGTTGCGGCGTCGCCTGCGGCAGCTCGGCGGGAGCCTCGCTCTCCCGAGTTTGCTGAGTGGCTTTCAGTGGATGCGAGAGAACTGCGAGCCGCGACCGTGAGGGAGTCGGAACCAGCCAAACGGCGCGTGTCTTTCCGCGAGGGCGTGCCACCGGGAGGGCGAAGCGCCTGCTGAGCCGCATCTCCGGGCTGATGTGTGCATGAGGGCAGTGCTCGGGCTGGAAAGCCCGAGCTACGGAAGTTGTTGCCGGGCGAGCCGGGTACGGCAGTGCCCGGGTGTGCGGCATGGATGCCGCCAGTTTCCCTGGGGCCCGCCGGGTTTCGCTTCGCGTCTTCGCGTCTTCGCGTGAGACTAAGCAGACAGATGGGCATTGCAGGGGGTTGCGGGAGGGGGAAATAAACCCCTCACCCCCGTCCCCTCTCCCCTTCCAGGGGCGAGGGGTGCCAGTGGGTTGCAGGTGGGGTGCTCGGGCTGGAAAGCCCGAGCTACGGTGAGTGAGAGGGTGAGCGGGCGTGGGAGCGGGCGTCCGGTCAGCCGGCGCGGCGGAGGATCATTTCGCCGGCGTCGTCGGCGGCATTGAGCTGTTCAGCGACGGCATAACCGGAACGACGGCTGGCATGGAAGTAGACGCGAGCACAGACTTCGCTGAGGATCCCGAGGCTGAACAGCTGCAGGGCGGCAAAGGCTGCCATGACGGTCAGCAGCAGCAGCGGATTGCCCGTCATGTCAACTCC
>JBJTPZ010000515.1:0-47521 GCA_046075365.1 Planctomycetaceae bacterium | reverse complement strand
ATCTGAGTGAAGCCATCAATTATCGAACGCTGGACCGCAGTTACTGGCAGGTTTGATCACCACCAGTCCTGCCAATATCATTCACAACCAGTTCACTGCTCCGGGAACTTGAAAACTGTCTGCCTGGTGGGGAAACTGCTGGCCTGGAGAATTGTTTCCATGGCTGATCTGCCCATCAACATTGAGGACCTGCTGCGACAGCGAACCGTGGAGGGAGATCGGATTGAGTACAAGGCAGGCTGGAACCGGGCTGCCGTGATGCGGACGTTGTGCGCGTTCGCCAATGATTTCGAGAATTTGGGCGGAAGCTGATCGTGCTGTGGGCACCGGGTGGAGGTGAGATTATTGAGAAGTCTTTTCGCGGTCCAATCCATGAGGAAGTTCGTGCCGCTCTGCGATTCATTCAGAATGAACTGATACGCGAAAAAGTGATCAAGCGAAAGGACAAGGCAGAAGCTGTTTGGTTGGTCAACTACCCATTTGCTGTGGTTGAGGAGGCTGTTGTCAATGCCGTTTACCACCGCAGTTACGAGCAACCCGAGCCGGTCGAAGTCCGTGTCAGCCCTGATCGCATTGAATCCAACCGAAAGCACGATTTTGAAGTTTCAAGAGAACGCTCCTCAGTCCCGTCTGGCAATTGCCTCGCTGCTGGGGCTGACCAGCCGCAGTGGTCATCTTTATAAGGCAATTTTTCGACTCCGTGACGTTGGCTGTATTGAGTTGACCGAGCCTGAGAGCCCTCAGAGTCGCAGTCAGAAGTACAGGATCACAGAGAAGGGGCGTGCGAGTACTGTGAGGTGAGAAACGTGATGTGTGAGTTGTGAGGTATGTGAAGACGAAGGATTCTTGTCTAAGGCTGAGCAGGCATGAAGTTATGGCATTGGCGTTTTCTGTGTGTATGCGTGTGTGTGGTGTTGCTGACTTTTCAGGTGACATCGGTACTGGCTCAGTCAGCGCCACCATCGCTTCCGGTTCGCCCGAACGTGGTGGTGTTTCTGGCAGATGATGCGGGCTGGGGTGACTACAGTCACTCGGGTAACCGGACGGTCAGTACGCCGGCGATCGACTCAATTGCTCAGCGGGGAGTGTCGTTGGACCGATTTTTCGTGTGTCCTGTCTGTGCACCGACGCGCGCCGAGTTTCTGACTGGCCGCTATCATTCGCGGGGTGGTGTGCGGGGTGTGAGTTTGGGTGAGGAGCGGCTGGATTTGACAGAGCGGACTGTAGCGGATGCATTCCGTGCGGCCGGTTATGCGACGGGGGCATTTGGCAAGTGGCACAATGGCAGTCAGTGGCCTTATCATCCGCGGGCGCGGGGTTTTGACCGGTATTTTGGTCATACGGCGGGTCATTGGGGCGAGTATTTTGACGCGCCTTTGGAGGACGATGGGCGGATGGTCCGAACCAGCGGGTATATTGTGGACGTGTGTGTGGAGCGGGCTGAGGCGTTCATTCGGGAGCAGCGGGATCGACCATTTTTTTGTTTCATCCCATTTACGACTCCGCATTCCCCGTGGGCGGTTCCAGCCGATGACTGGGAGCGATTTCGAGAGCGTGATTTGTTGCAGCGGGGGTCAAATCCGGATCGGGAGAAGCCAGAGGAGACTCGTTGTGTTCTGGCGATGATGGAGCATCAGGATCGCAGTGTGGGTCGGATTCTGCAGACGCTGCAGCAGTGTGGTGTGCGAGACAACACGATAGTGCTGTATTTTTCTGACAATGGCCCGAACACGGCGCGGTGGAACGGGGGCATGCGCGGGCAGAAGGGGTCGGTGGACGAGGGTGGTTTGCGAAGTGTCTGTTATCTGAGCTGGCCGGCTGTGTTGCCGCAGGGACTGGAGGTCCGGCAGATTTCTGGCGCGATTGATTTGCTGCCAACGCTGACATCCCTGGCCGGGGTGGCTCGCACAGGCGACCTGCCTCTGGATGGGCGGGATCTGTCGCCATTATTGCTGGGTAAGACTGTGAACTGGCCGGACCGGACAATTTTCAGTGTGTGGGGTGGTCGGGTGTCTGCGAGGACGCAGCAGTTTCGACTGGACGACGCGGGTCGTCTGTATGACATGCAGCAGGACCCGGGCCAGACGACGCCTGTGAATGCTCAGCATTCCGATGTGGCAGCGCGTCTGCAGCAAGAGGTTCAGGAGTGGCGTCAGGCGGTACTGCCACCCAGCGGAGATCTGCTGCGGAAGGCGACAGGCGGCGTGGATCCACGGCCATTCACGGTGGGGTATGCTGAGTTTCCGATTACCATGCTGCCGGCGCGTGATGGTCAGCCACGTGGTGGCGTGAAGCGCAGCAGTGCGGCTCCGAATTGTTCATATTTTGTGAACTGGAAAACGACTGACGATCTGATGGTGTGGAATGTGGCAGTGCAGACAGCGGGTCGTTACGAGGTGGTGATTGATTACACTTGTCCGGAATCAGATGCTGGTTCGCTGGTACAGATCACGTGCGGGGAAAGTCGATTGCAGGGGAGAGTGGTTCGGGGCTGGGATCCTCCGCTGTACACCAACCAGGACACTTTGCCTCGTCCGCATGGCGAGTCACAGATGAAGGAGTTTCGTCCGTTGCTGCTGGGGCATGTGGATCTGCAGGCTGGTCAGCAGCAACTGGAATTGCGAGCGCTGGAGATTCCGGGGAATCTGGTGATGGATGTGCGTCGAGTCACGCTGACTCTGATGCAGCAATAGAGGTCAGTGGTGTTGGGGGGGGGCGGTATGTATTGGCAGGAACGATCTGCAATCGCAGTGATTCTGCTGCTGTTATGGCTGCCGTTTTCGGGTGAGGTCTGTGCGCAGTTTTCGCCGCAGGGTCTGCAGCGACTGCGGCAGGTGACGGTGCTGATTGAGTCCGGATCTGATCGCTGTTCCGGCGTTCTGATATCTGCGGGGGGGCTGATTGCCACGGCTGCGCATGGTGTGCATGCTGATGCCGGTGCTGTGCGGGTGCATCTGGCGAATGGGCTTGTGCAGTCGGCGATCATTCTGGGTCGGGATGAGTCTAGTGACACGGCGCTGCTGCGTCTGCAGCGAGCGGAAAACAGTGGTGATCTGGTTTGTGTGCCGCTGCGTGAGCCTGGTCGTGAAATGCTCGACGGCAGTGTTGTATTTGCGGCCGGTTTTCCGGCGCGTGAATCGATTGGCAGCGGGGCGGTACTGCGGACTGGTGTGGTGAAGTCCGCAATTGCGAATGTGGTGCGAACAACATGTTCACTGACAGTGGGTGATTCCGGTGGTCCGCTGCTGGATGGTGAGGGGCGACTGGTGGGTTTGCACAGAAGAATTGGGGCTGGTGCTGAGTCGAACCTGCATACATCGCTGACATCGCTGCGAGGATTGGTGCAGCGGGCCTCTGTGAAACTCACTGATTTACCGGCTCAAAGTACATCCACAGCGATTGTGGTGGGCGCCGGCGGTGGCAGGCCAAATGGTGAAATTGTGCGTCCGCTGCTGGCGTCGCAGCTGCAGGTGGCGATGGTGGATGGTGGCGAGGTGTTTGGTGAGCAGCGACTGCGGGGGTGGCTGTTGACAGAGACACTTTTAGCGTTGCGATTGAGTGCCGTGGAACCGGGCGGCGAGTATGCGGTGACTGATCGGGGAAAGGTACGATGGCGATTGAAGCCGGTGCGGCAGTCGTTTGGCCTGGATCTGGCGATTTATGAGCTGACTAAAGGTATCAATGAAGTTGTTGGTGCAGCGGGTGTTCGCCCGATCGAATGGCGTGAACAGCCCTTGCAGTTATTTGAGCAGGTGCATGGTGTGAATGGTGCTGGAGTGGGGGATGAGATGCTGGTGAGTGCGGGGGGACTGGTGTCGCGACTTGACTGGCGTGAGCCGGCCGTGCGTGCGGTGCTGGGGGCAGAGCTGGAGGAGTTTGATGAGGGTGAGGGCCAGCGACTGCGGGTGCTGCGGACTGTGCCCAACAGTCCGGCGGCGTTGCAGCTGGAGGCTGGTGACGAGTTGCGGGGAGTTGAGGGTGTTGGCGTGGAAAGTCGGGTCCAGTTTGGAGAATTGCTGCGCCAGCGTCAGCCGGGTGACTGGCTGGGATTGGACGTGCGTCGTGGCGGGCAGCAGCGAAGGGTGAAGCTTAAGCTTGGCTGGGATCCGGCTGAGCTGTTTGAGAGGTCGGAGTATCTGGACGGGCGATCGGGGCCGGTGAGTGATCGGCGTACGGGATTTGTGGGTGTGGTGCAGCATGACGTTCCGGTGATTCCTGACGAGTGTCCGCAGTTGCTGGTGGACTGGCAGGGATTGCCGGTGGGTTTGACGATTTCGCGGCGTGCCCGGGAATCGTCGCTGGCGATTTCTGCTCGGGCGTTGCAGCAGCTGGCGAATGCTGGTCTGGATTCGCAGTAATCCGGGAAGATATTCTGCTCGTGACGGTTGTGCTCAAGATGCCGTCTGTGTTGTGCCGATGCAGAGAGGCGCAGGACCAGGCTTGTGCGGCAGAATCTGCCGAAACTGGCTCAGACAGTGAACGGAATCGTATGTACGAATCTCACTTTGGATTTCACCGGACGCCATTTCAGAGCTTTGATCCGGCTCGGCTGTTTATCCGGTCGGAGTCAATCAGCGAGATTTTGCCGCGACTGCTGCGGTGTCTTCGTTCCAGCCTCGGCATGGCTCTTGTGACTTCGGTTCAGGGGACGGGGCGTTCGGCCTTGCTGAAGTATCTGCGGCATGAGCTGCAGAACGAGGGGCGCACGGTTCTGGTATCGGGTGCTGCGCTGGATTCGTCGGGGACATTGCTGCAATTGCTGATGCACAGCGCGGTGCGACATGCTGGCGGCGCAGGTGTTCCTGAGCAGTCCCTGCCGGTTTGTACGCAGTGGAATACTGTGGAAAGCCTGCGGAAGAGCATGGATTTTTGGGGGCCTGTGATTTTGCTGCTGGATGATGTTCATCTGGTGCCACTGCCTGTGCTTAACGAGTTGCGGGCGATCAGTGAGGAGGAGTGGAACGGACGATCTCTGGTGCGAGTTCTGGCGACAGCTCCGGTGTCATTCGAAATTGACCTTGCACGTGCTGAGTACAGTTGTTTTTCGCATCGGATTCGCTGTCATGAAGTGCTGCAGTCGCTCACTGTGCGGGAATGTGTGGAGTATTTGCAGCGGCAGGTAGAAGCTGCGGGTGGGCGCCTGGCCGATTGTTTCTCGGGTGAGGCGGTGAATCGGCTGGTCGAGGCCTGTGATGGTTTGCCGCGATCGCTGAGCATGCTGGCGGATGAAACTCTGGCGGTAGCGGCAGAGCAATCATTGTTGCCGGCAGATTTGTCTTGTGTTGGGACGGCGTTGAAACGTTTACAGCATCTGGCCTGTCGGCTGAATGCGTCGCTGGCAGCGGAATCGGCTGAGATTGAACACAGCTGGGAGTCTGGTGGGAGTGATTTAGGGCAGTCGAGTACGGCAGATTCGCGGGTCTTCGGTGTAACGGCGACAGTTGTGCCGGAGCGTCCTCTGGCGGGAGTGGTGGAGTTCGGCGAACGCCTGGTATCGGGTGCTCAGCAGTCTGCGGAGCAGGAGTTCATCACTGCTCGGCGGGATGCGGGTGCGATGGAAGTGTCCCCCGATGATTCAGAGGCTGTCGAGCACGAAACGCTGGAATTCGGTTCGGACGAAACAATCGACCAGTCTGCCGAGACCGGTGCAGAGCCTGCAGATTTTTCGAGCTGGGTGCCTGTAACTGCGCAGTATGTGTGGACGGACGGACTGGCTGCAGATGTGCCCGCGGAAGTCTGGCCGGAGCCAGCGCCGTCTGCAATACCTCGCAGTATGTCCATTGACATTCGAGCTGCGGATGACGATGAGATTTTGCGTTTGATGAGTGAGCGTCGGCGGGTGACTGAGCCTGTTGCGGAGCCGGTCGCGGAGCCCGTGGCTGAGTCGGTTGCAGAGCCGGCATCAGAGAGGGCTGACGGTTGGATGCAGTGGCGGTCACCTGAAAACCGGCGAGACATATTCGGCGGTTTCCGGGATGTGGCGACCGAAGCTGGTGAGCTGGCCGGTGATGTGGCTGGTCGAGTGGGGCCTGAAACACTGTCGATTCCTCGATCTCTTGGGACGCCGGGAGTGTATTCTGGCGGGCCTGTCGATGAGTCTTCGGGAGAGTCTGCGGAGCAGACAGGAGAAGACCGATTCGCAACCTTGTTTACTCGCCTGCGGAAACTTCGCAGTGAGAAGGCGGGTGTGTCGCAGGTTCCGCTGGCGAACGGTGAATTGTCGGGTCGAGACGGCTGAGCACCCGGACTGATTGAGAATGTGGGGTCAGCAATTTTCTGCGGGAGTTTTCGGCAGTGCCCCGTCGTGTCAGAGAATCGACCGCTCAGAAGCGGGAGCGTGTGCTGCGGATTGTGGAGCGTCTGGCGCAGATGTTTCCAGTGGCTGAGTGTGCGTTGTATCACACCAGTGCTTTTGAGTTACTGGTGGCGACTATTCTGTCGGCGCAGTGTACGGATGAGCGAGTGAACAAGTCGACGCCCGAATTGTTTCGGCGGTTTCCGAATGCGGCGGCGCTGGCGGCGGCCAGTCAGGAAGATGTGGAAGAGATTGTGAAGCCGCTTGGTTTTTTCCGCGCCAAGGCGGCCAATATTCGGGCGATGGCGGCGGGTTTGGTGGAGCGACACGGCGGAGAAGTGCCAGCGGATCTGGAGTCGCTGGTGTTACTGGCTGGAGTGGGTCGCAAGACTGCCAGCGTAGTGCTGGGGACGTGGTTTGGCATTCCCTCAGGTGTCGTCGTGGATACTCATGTCAGGCGTCTGACCAACTTGCTGGGTTTGGTGAATTCGCAGAATCCTGAGATTATTGAGCGTGAGCTGATGGCATTAGTGCCGCAGGCGGAGTGGATCAATTTTTCACACCGTCTGATTCACCATGGTCGTCGCACCTGTGTGGCCCGTCGTCCGCAGTGTTTGGGCTGTGGTTTGTTGCCGCATTGTCAGCGTGTGGGGCTGCCGGCTCTGGATTAGTGGCGTGTCGGGGGTTGTTTGTGGCTGTTTGTGCTGCGCCGATCTCGTGGCTGATACTGAACTTTTGTTCATTATTTGGGTGTGGAATGAGCGGCAGAAACTGCCGGAGCAGCGGCAGAAACTGCCTGAACGGGGGGCGTGTTGACAGGCTGTGTGGTGGTGAGTGCTGGATTGGTTCAAAAAGTGGTAAAGGTGTCTTCACTGAGAAAACCGCCCGGGATTACTCTGGGGGGGCGGACCGGACCGGGTGATGTTTGCGGCAGGGGGCTTTTTCTTCTGTCGGATAATTCGGTCGTGGTAAGTCAGGAAGACAGGTATGGCGGTCAGACTGAATCAGAGTGGTTTGCTGGGAATGTCCCTGTTGGCATTGGTGTCAGCAGGTTGTTGCCTGGGCAAGGGTGGAGACGAGCTGACGGCGGCTCAGCGACAGGCTCGGGATCTGTATGTGCAGAACCAGCAGCTGGAGCAGATGTCGCGTGGTCTGACGTCTGAGAACCAGGCCTTGCTGAATCAGCTTGCAGAGACTCAGTCGCAGCTTGGCACGATGGGTGAGCGTCTGAATAATCTGGCAGCGGAGCGTGAGGGGCTGTTATCGGACCGGGTTGCTCAGGCGTTTGGAGATTCGGTAACGGATCAGGCTGGTGCGGGGCTTTCGGCGGACGGATTTCAGTATGATCCTGCGACGGGTCTGAACAAGTTTCGCAGCGACATTTTGTTTGATTTGGGCAGTGACGTGATACGTCCTGAGGCAGGTCCGACACTGAAGGAGTTTGCGTCGAGTGTGAATACCGGTGCTGCTCAGGGAATGAAGGTACTGGTGGTGGGGCACACTGATGATCAGCTGATAGTGCGTCCTGAGACAGCATTGAAGCATCCGACGAACTGGCATCTTTCAACGGACCGTGCAGACGCGGTGATACTTGAGCTGATGCGTCTGGGAGTGCAGCCGGAGCGGGTGGCGGCGATGGGTTACAGTGAATTTCATCCGCTGGAGCGATCGGCGACTGACACAGCTCGTCAGCGTAACCGTCGAGTTGAGTTGTTTGTGGTGCCTGTGGATCAAAACACGGCGAAGTGGGATCCTGTGAGTGCCACTGCGCTGTAGTTTTGCTGGCACTGGGGGTGGTCTGACTGGAGTCACGGGGTGAGGTCCGAGGAGTGTGGCAGTGATGTCGGATGCACTGGACGTGATTGCGGTGGGAGCGCATCCGGATGATGTGGAGATCGGCTGTGGCGGAACTTTAGCGCGGATGGTGCAGCAGGGTTATCGAGTGGGGATTGTGGATCTGACGGACGGGGAGCCGACTCCGCTGAGTCCTGGTCCGGAGGTGCGTCTGGCCGAGGCGGCTGCGGCTGCTCGTGAATTGGGAGTGCATTATCGCGAGACGTTGACATTGCCCAATCGTCGGCTGTTTGATGGATTTGAAGCGAGGGTTGCTTTGGCGAAGGTGTTTCGTCGCTGGAGGCCGAGGCTTGTGCTGGGGATAGCGGATCGGACTCCGATGGCGTCTCCGGATCACTGGCAGGCGATGCAGATTACGGATGCGGCCGTGTTTTACAGTCGTCTGTCGAAGTGGGACGAGTATTTTGACGGGCTGCCTGTGCATCGGGTGCAGAAGCAGCTGTGGTATCCGCTGGGTTTGCAGACGCTGCAGCATCCGGCTGGCGGGGGTGCATTTGTGGCGGACATTTCTGGGTCGATCGAGCAGAAAATACGGTCGATTCGCTGTTATGCGACTCAGTTTCCTCCGGGTAAGGACCGGGTTTATCGGCTGGTGGAGGGTCAGGGTCGGATGCTGGGTGCCTCGGCTGGTTTTGAGGCTGGGGAGTTGTTGATTTCTGCGACGACGCTGGGTTTGACGAATGTGGTGGAGACGATTTGCGGTGGTGGAGTGGTGCTTTGAGAGGCACCACAAATCCCGACTTTTCACAGTGAAACCGGGCGTTTGAGTTGTCTTTTTGTGAATTTTGTAGAGAATTTAGGCAGGGTGTCAGTGTTCCGGGTTCTGGCCAGAAACAGGTAATTGATCTGCTCCATGGTATCCATTCGCACGGGTCATCTCAGCGTGACCGGCAACTATCGTGAGAACAACGAGGACAGCTGCTACGTCGACGGGCGTCAGCGTTTGTTCATTGTGGCGGATGGCATGGGCGGTCAGAGTGCTGGTGAGAAGGCCAGTGCCCTGGCAGTAGAGCTGATACCGCGGTATCTTGAGCAGCGTCTCGATTTTCAGTCGGCCTCGGCGTCTGCGGTGCGTGATGTTCTGGACCGGGCAATTTCGTCGGCAAACTCAGAGATCATCGCCCTGAGCGAAGTGGACTTGTCTGCTCGCAGTATGGGCACGACGGTGGTCATGCTGTTGCGTGTGGGCGCAGCATTTTACGCTGTGGGTGTTGGTGACAGTCGCTGTTACGAACTGCGTGGCAATGCGTTGCGGCAGTTGACGACCGATCACTCGATTACTCAGGCGTTGCTGGATTCGGGCACAATCAGTGCTGAGGAAGCCAAGACTCATCGTTACAAGAATGTTTTGTACAAGTATCTGGGCTGCAGGGACGGAGCATCGGGCGCACTGGTTGCCGAATTATCTCCAAAGGCTGGCGATCGTTTTCTGTTGTGCAGTGACGGCCTGAACGACGGGTTGAAGGACAGCGAGATTGCTCGGCTGCTGAAGGCAGCCCAGGATCCTCAGAAGGCCTGTGAAACGCTGGTCGCTGCTGCTCTTAGTGCAGGTTCGCGTGACAACGTGAGTTGTATCGCAGTATTTGTCGACTGAGCTGCTGGAGTTGTGGTCATGCAGTCTCAATCGGGCAGTGTTGGGCCCCACGGATCGTTCTCGGCGGTCTCTGCAGCGGCGGGCACCGACATATTGCGGGCAGCCGAAGTTCTGCGAGCCGGCGGGCTGGTGGGAATGCCCACGGAAACGGTTTATGGGCTCGCTGCAAATGCTCTGGACGTGCGTGCTGTGGCAAAGGTGTTTGCGGCCAAGGGGCGGCCGACTTTTGATCCTCTGATTGTGCATCTGGCGGACGTGTCTGAATTATCACGCGTGGTGGCTCATGTGCCCGCACTTGCCTTGCGGCTGGCGGAAGCCTGCTGGCCTGGGCCATTGACACTGGTGCTGCCGAAGGCCGATTGTGTGCCCGATCTGGTGACATCCGGGCTGCCTGGTGTGGGTGTCCGCGTTCCGGCGCACCCGATGTCTCAGCAGCTGCTGCGCACGTGTGGCTTTCCTCTGGCGGCTCCCAGTGCCAATCCGTTTGGCGGGATCAGTCCTACGACAGCGTCGCATGTGCTGGAGGGTTTGGGTGATCGAGTGGATTATGTACTGGACGGCGGTCCGTGCAGGGTGGGAGTGGAATCGACGGTTGTGTCGCTGATGGGAGATGTTCCGGTGTTGTTGCGACCGGGCGGGGTGGGTCCGGAGCGTCTGCGGGAGCTGGTTGGTGAGTACGAGACGGCGCGGGCTGACGCTGGTCTGGACGACGCTGCTCAGCCGGCTCCGGGAATGCTGAGCCGTCATTATGCTCCGCGAACACCGTTGCGGCTGATAGCTGCAGCGGAGCGGGCGGTCCCGAGTCCGGGATTGCGGAGCGGGCTGCTGACATGGGGTCCTGAGCTGGAAATTCCCGGTTTTGACCGAATTTTCCGGCTTTGCAGCGAGGGAATTCCTGAAATTTGTGCGGCCGGTTTTTTTGCAGCCCTCCGGGATCTCGACTCTGCCGGTCTGGACGTTATTATCGCGAGACAATTTCGGGACGTTGGTCTGGGGGTCGCGTTGAACGATCGATTGCGGCGCGGTGCGGCCGGAGGAACTCAGTGATGGGAACAAAAGTGACAAATCTGTTTGTGATTGCCGTGGCGGTGTTATGTGTGTTGCTGCGGCTGTCGGAGCTGCCGCTTGAGAATTTGTCTCTCATGGGGGCTCTGGCAGTTTTCTGCGGTGCGCGGGTCAGGCCTGTGTGGCTGGCCGTGTTGACAGTCCTGGCGACTCGACTGGTCTCTGACGCAGCCCTGCACTGGCGTACGGGCTATGGCTTTTACGGTTCGATGGCATTTGATTACGGTGCTTATCTGCTGGTTTTGCTGGCGGGATACTGGCTGCAGCCGCAGACTGTCTTTCGATCGTTGCTGGCCGGGGTGATTTCGGCGGTGCTGTTCTTCGTGGTCAGCAATGTGGGCGTGTGGTGTATGCCGCTGAACGGTCAGTATCTGTATGCTCAGACGGTGCAGGGTTTGCTGCAGTGTCTGATCAACGGCCTGCCCTTTGCTCGTGGCACGCTGGCTGGTGACATCCTGCTGACTCCGGTGTTGTTTCATGTGGCCAGTCTGGTTCTGGTCAGTCGCCCGCGTTCCGCAGGTGTGGGATCCGAACATGCAGCGTCATGATGGTCGAGCGTCGGATCAGCTGCGGTTGCTGAAGATTCAGCGGGGTTTCGTCAGGACTGCTCAGGCCAGTGTTCTGATTGAGTCAGGCAACACGATGGTGTTGTGTACTGCCAGTGTTGAGAAGGGTGTGCCACCCTGGCGGCGTCCTCGTGACCCTGCTGTGGCAGTTCAGGGGTGGGTCACTGGTGAGTATTCGATGCTGCCCGGGAGTACCAGTCCCAGGAAGCAGCGTGAGCGCAGCAAGGTGGATGGCCGGACGACAGAGATACAGCGTTTGATTGGTCGCAGTCTGCGAGCGGTGGTGGATTTTGCGGCGCTGGGTGATTATACGATCACGGTGGACTGTGATGTATTGCAGGCTGACGGTGGGACCAGAACCACCAGCATTACTGGCGGGTACATTGCATTGCAGGATGCGGTCAGGGCGGTGTTTCCAGGCGGTTTGGGTGTCGGTGGTCAGGCGATACTGCTGGATTCGGTTGCGGCGATCAGTGTGGGGGTGGTGGCTGGTGTGCCGGTGCTTGATCTGGACTATTCTGAGGACAGCACGGCGGAAGTGGACATGAATGTGGTGATGACGGGGCGTGGTCGCTTTATTGAGGTTCAGGGGACGGCTGAGGGGCAGCCGTTTGATGAAACTCAACTGCAGGCTATGCTGCGACTGGCGAAGGTCGGCATCGGTCAGTTGACGAGTCGGCAGCAGGAGTGTTGAAAGCAGAAGTGTCGGTTGAAAGGAGCGGTCTGAGGGCGATGCAATTATCGGAACTTCCTCTCAGTGGTCCGTGGGGTGAGCGGCATCTGCTGGGTTTGGAGCGGCTTTCTGCTGCTCAACTGACGACGGTTTTGGATTTGGCGGAGGAGCTTGAGCGGGCGACTGCGAGGGGCTCTGAGCGACTCAGTACTTTGAAGGGTCTGGTCGTAGCCAATTTGTTCTTCGAGAATTCCACCAGGACTCGAACCAGTTTCAGCCTGGCTGCTCGTCGTCTGGGTGCCGACACGGTGGATTTTTCTGCCAGTTCCAGCAGTTTGTCGAAGGGTGAGACCTTTATTGACACAGCGCTGACGATTGAGGCGATGGGTGTGGATTTGGTGGTTT
The DNA here is from genome assembly GCA_046075365.1 of Planctomycetaceae bacterium. Classification (GTDB taxonomy): domain Bacteria; phylum Planctomycetota; class Planctomycetia; order Planctomycetales; family Planctomycetaceae; genus SXXK01. The sequence goes on along the minus strand of JBJTPZ010000515.1, from coordinate 35,069 downwards.
GCCGCCATAAGACTCCGGGGGCACCGCATCTGCTGTCGCGTCATCTGCGTGCAGGGGTGTTGAATGCGGGTGACGGGACTCATGAACATCCGACGCAGGGTTTGCTGGACATTTACACGATACGTCGGCATCGCGGGCGGATTGCCGGTTTGACTGTGGCGCTGGTGGGCGACATTCGCCACAGCCGGGTGGCTCGATCGAACATTCATGGTTTGGTGACGCTGGGTGCGCGAGTGATAGTCTGCGGGCCTTCGACGCTGGTGCCGTCTGAGATTCGTCAACTGGGAGTGGAGGTTGCGTGGAATCTGGATGAGATTCTGCCTGAGGTGGATTGTGTAAATCTGTTGAGGGTTCAGTTTGAGCGTCAGCGGGGGGCATTTTTCCCTTCGATTGCTGAGTATGCGGAATTGTTTGGGATGAATGCGGAGCGAATTCGCAGGGCGCGAAAGGATTTGCTGGTTTTGGCGCCGGGGCCGATCAATCGTGGTGTCGAGCTGACTCCGGATGTTGCGGATGGTCCCAATTCAGTGATTCTCGACCAGGTTTCAAATGGTCTGTTGATTCGCATGGCGTGTTTGTCGTTGCTGGCACGTGAGCGTCTTGCAGGAAGCGGAGGTGCAGCGTGAGTGAGAGTTGGATTCGCGGTGGTCGAGTGCTGGATCCGGGATCAGAGTTTGACGGGCTGGCGGATATCTGGATTCGGGGTGGTCGTATTGCGGCTGTGGTGTCTCCAGGGACGATGCCTGCCGACGCGTCACCGGGTGCACCTGTGCTGGATGCTGCCGGGTTGCTGGTGTGTCCTGGTTTTGTGGACCTGCATGTTTCCTTGCGTGAGCCGGGGTGTGAAGAGGACGAATGTGTTTTGACGGGTACTGCGGCAGCTCTGGCTGGTGGCTTCACCTCCATTTGTGCTCAGTCTGACGCCAGTCCAGTGGTTGACAATCGTTCTGCGGCCGAGTTTATTCGATTGCAGGCGGAGCGAGCTCGGCAGTGTCGCGTGTATCCGCTGGGGGCCGTGACCAAGCAGCACAAGGGTGAAGAGCTGGCGGAGATTGGCCAGCTGGTGCAGGGTGGTGCAGCAGGTTTTTCGGATGCGATGCATCCTGTGGCGAATGCTGAGGTGATGCGGCGTGCCCTTGAGTATACTCGTATGTTCCGTCGCCCTGTGCTGCATTTTGCGATGGTGCCGGAGCTGGCCGAGCAGGGAGTGATGCATGAGGGCTTTCAGTCGACTCGACTGGGCCTCAGGGGTATCCCGGCTGCGGCGCAGGACATCATGACGGGTCGGGACATTGCACTGGCTGAGTTGACTGGTGGTCGAGTGCATTTGATGTGCGTGAGTACTCGGGATTCCGTATCTCGGATCAGGCAGGCGCGGGCGGCCGGGACAGCGATTACCTGTGATGTGGCGCCGCATCATCTGCTGCTGACTGACGAGGTGATGGAGCGGTTTGATCCGATGTACAAGTGCAATCCACCGCTGCGGTCACGTGAGCATGTGGATGCGCTGATCGGTGGTCTGCGAGACGGCACGATCAGTGCAATTTCTGCTGATCACCAGCCGCGTGCGCAGGAGAAGAAGCAGGTCGAGCTGGATCAGGCACCATTTGGGATTTGCGGCCTGGAGACGGCATTAAGTGTCTGTGTGCAGGCGCTGATTCGTCCGGGGCATCTGACATGGCTGCAGCTGATTGCCAGACTGACAAAGGGTCCGGCTGAGGTCATGGGGCTGCCCTGTGGAACATTAGGTGCGGGTCAGGCCGCAGACATTACACTGATTGATCCTGAGGCTGAGTGGACCGTGGATGCGGGCAATTTTGCTTCGCGCAGCAGAAATACTCCTTTTCACGGCCAGACCTTACCGGCAGTTGTAAAGAAGGTGCTGGTGGACGGCGTTGTGCGATTCAGCAAATAGTTTGGTGCTGCTCGCTTTGCTTTTCAGGCTTCCGGATTGCCGAGTTGTTTGTCATTTTGAATTGGCAGCGGGGTTTCTGTCAGCGATGACAATTGCGGCCATTCTGCCATGACAAGATCCAGCAGTGGCGTGTCTGTGTCAGGTATGCCCGCAGTTTTGGGAACTGCTGTAGCTGTAGTTGTGGCTGTGGCTGTGGCTGTGGCAGGCTGCTGATGTGTTTGAGCGGGCGAATGCAGGAGGCTGTGGGGCAGCAGCTGTGCTGGTATGGCTGCCAGCAAAGATGCGTCTTTGGCTGTCGGCGAATTTTCGGCAGCGATTTTGAAGTTGACTTCGGTGCTCCAGTTTGACAGTTTTCCATTGGCATCGACTGCTCGCAGCCAGAGTCGGTAGTCACCTGCAGCGATGGGATTTGCCGGGGTGAAACTGGTGGTGGTAATGCCGGAAATGTTGAGCACATTGCCCGTGGGGGCGGAAGTGCGATTCATGAAGACAATGTACGAGGCTGCTCCATCGACAGCCTGCCATGTGATGGTCGGTTTGGCGGCTGCGGTGGTACCGGCGACAGGCGAGGTGATTGTGGGCTGTCCGCCGATGTTCAGGTCGCGCAGTTCTGCACCACCGCTGCGAATGCTGCCTGCCTGAGCTGAGCTGACTGCCAGCACCCACCATTTGTAGTTGCCGGCGGGGATGTCAGTGGCTGGCGTGAAGGTATTGGAGGCCACTGACAGTCCGTCGAGGACCATCGTGTTGTTAGCCTGGTTTCTGAGGAAGAACTGGTAACTGGCGGCTCCGGGAACGGCGTTCCAGGTAAATGTTGGTGTGGCATCGAAGGTGGAGAGTGCAGGTCCGGTCGGTTTGACCTGAGTGACGACGAGTGCTTCGTATAGCACCGACCATCTACCGGCATTGCCTTTGGCATCAATACCGCGGATCCAGAATCGATGTTTGCCCATGGCAAGATCAGTTGGCGGCGTCCAGCTGGTAGTGGCACCGGTGGCTCCGTTGACGACAAGGCGGAAAGCCTGATTGATACCGGCGGAGAAGTTGTCGCCCCAGATGTCGTATTTGACGGCGCCTTTCAGATTATTCCATGTGAGTGTGGGTTTGGAGATCAGCTGAGTACGGGGCATCACGGTCCAGGTGACCGTCGGCAGCAGAAAGGCGGTTTGCGTGCTGCTCCAGTTGCCTGCGACATCACCTGTGAACACGGGTCTGATCCAGACATTGTATTCACCGAGTGCCATATCCGCTGACGGTGTGTATGAAGTGCCTGTGACGGTGGCTTCGCGGAATTTCGCAACACCTGTCGTGACGTTATTGATTTGAACCTGGTATTTGACGGCTCCGGCGAACGCGTTCCATGTGAAGGTTGGCTTCAGGGTGAAGGCATTTGGGGCCGGGAAGATCAGTCTGATACCGGCAAACTCAGCGGAACCCATATCGACAATGGCGGGAGGTGTACCGACGTGGTCACCGTCCAGAACTCGCATGAACCGTCCGCCGCGCTGATCATTGGTGAGTGCCGGTTTTCCTGCGACAGTTTCATCGACTGCGAGTGCGAGGCTGCCGCGATCAATGGCGGGGCTGCCGGACAACAATGCGTGAGTCATGGTGAGGCCGCCATTGATTTGCAGCGGTCCAAGTTTTGGATTGATTGCCGTGGCTGCGGTGATACCCCCAATGAGATTGCCATTAGTGTCGGGAGCAGCTGAGGGCGTCAGGGATGTGCCTTCACTGCGACCGATGAGGCTGAATGCGACCTGCATTCCGAACTGGGAGGGCAGAATATCGGAAGCCACATCTTTATCGGTGTTTCCGGCGACAATGCTGTTACGGACCAGCAACTCGTTGCCGCCGCGGATGCCGCCACCGCCACCCTTGACTGATTTGTTGAGTGTGATGGTACTTTGGCTGATGACTGTCTGGGTTCCGGCATTTGCTTCATTGGAGAACCCGGAAACGAACAGGCCTCCACCTTCCGCTTCAGTGCCGCTGACGGAATTGCCGGAGACCGTTGATTGTGAAAGAACGACTTTGGCAAAGCTGGCGTAGATGCCGCCGCCGTGAGCCCAGCGCCCTGTCGTGCTGTTTCCGGAGACTGTGCTGCGGCTGATAAGCAGCTGACCGGTGCCTGTTGAGTCATAGAAGCCGACAGCTCCACCGACTGACCCGATACCGGTTGTCTGATTGCCGGAAAGCGTGCTGCGTGTGACGGTGAGGACCTGTCCTTCTGCGTAGATGGCCCCGCCGTAGCTCCAGTTGCCCTTTGTGGAGTTACCAGAGATGGTGCTGTCAGCAATGTCGAGGTCTGCAAGTCTGACATTGATGGCGCCGCCGTCACTTTCTCCGCCATTTGTGGTGTTTCCGGACAGAGTACTGCCGGTGATGATCAGCTTGCCTTTTTGAGCGGAAATGGCGGCCCCGCCAGCATAGCTGCCGCCAGTTGTGTGCCCTGAGAGTGTGCTGTCGGCGATGGTCAGGCTGCCGGAAGCGCGTGAGCGGATGCCGGCTCCGTGGAAGCGATCATCACTGAACAGGTGCCCGTTACCTGTTGTGCGTCCGTTTTTCAGTGTCATGCCACTGATGCTGACGGTTGCAGCGGATTCGGTGATATCGAAGAGGCGAGAGGCGAGTTGTGCATCAACGATGGTCTTCGCGGCACCGTTGCCGGTGATAATCAGAGAATCGCTGATGGTGATCTGGCCGAGCGTCAGGTCAATTTCTGTTCCGTTGATCGCTGCTGCGAAGGTGATGGTGCTGGTGCCAGCTGTGGCGTTGGCGAGGGTGATTGCTTCGCGGAGAGACAGGTCTGCAGCGGAGATGTTGCCGTCAAACTCGTCAGTGGCGACGGTTACGATGAGCGGCGAGGTCAAACTGAACAGTTCTGTGGCCCCCATGTCTACGCTGCTGCCGACGACGCGTTTTGTGAGTGAGTTGCCGCGCTGGTCTGTGGTGAGAAGTTCATTGGATTTAGTGCGATCGACTGCGAGAGCATTGCTGCCCCGGTCAATGACCGGGCTGTTGGCCAGCGGCAGGTGGACGGGCACTTGTCCGCCGAACTGCAGCAGAGCGGAGAGCTGGGGGTCGATAGCGGCAGCGGCTGTGGATCCGCCGATCAGGTTGCCCAGATTATCGGGTGTTGTGCCGGATGTGGGCGTCAGGGCAGTGCCGTCGCTGCGTCCGATGAGACTGGATTTTACGGTCAGTGTTTTTCCGGTGGCGGCGGTGAAGGAGATATCTGAGCCGGTGCCAGGCGCCTGGTTATCGGCGATGATGGAGTTTTCTATTGTGAGGCTGGTTCCGGTGGCGAAGATTGCTCCGCCGGAAATTGCAGCCTGAGCGTTACGTCCGGCGATATTTCGAGTCAGTGTGCTTTGGCTAAGGGTGACCTGGCCGCCTTCTGTGTGAATGGCAGCGCCGGTGGAGCCGGTGCCGAGCGTGGCATTTCCGGAGAACGTGACCTGAGACGCGACGATGGAGCCGGACAACGTGGCAAGTGCACCGCCTGAGAACGTGCCTGCTGTGAAGTTGTCAGCGAATGTGGAACGCCGAAGTGTGACGGGCGCGGATTCCGTGGCGACGGCTGCCCCTGGCGAGTTATCGGCCTGGGTTTGGTTTTCGTGGAGCCATGTGGAGTCAATCAGGAGTGGGCCGGTCTTTGAGAAGATGGCACCGCCACCGGAGTCAGCGGTGGCCGTACTGTTGCCTTTGAACGCGCTGGCGGTGATGGCAACGCTGCCGGAACTGTTCAGGACAGCGCCGCCGGGCGAGGCGGTATTCTGGGTGAAGTTCTCGTTGAAAAGCGAATCTGTGATCGTCAGACCGGCAGTGCCGACAGCCACGGCTCCGCCACCAGATGAGGCACCGGTGGTTGAGTTTTGGATGAACGAGGAACCGCTGATTTGGAGGGCGCCGCTGGCGGAGAAGACTGCACCGCCCTGGGAAGAGTTACCTGTTGTGGTGTTGTTGCGGAACAGGCTGCTGGTGATGGTGACAGCGCCAGATACGGAGGCTACGGCACCGCCGGAGGAGAATACGCCGGCTGTGGTATTTTCCTGAATCCGACAGTCGTTGATGGTGAGGGTGCCACTGGACGCGAGCAGGATTGCCGCGCCCGAATTTCGCAGATCGTCTGCACCGGAATCAGCGCCAAGGTTGCCGTTTTGCAGGGTCAGTTTTTCAAGTGTCAGGCTGCCGGAACTGACAAAGAAGATGCGAGAGCTGCTGCTGGCATCGATGACTGTCTTCAGCGATCCGTTACCTGTGATTTTGAGGGATTCAGAGATTGTGAACTGTTCACCGGACATAGCGAGGCTGGCGATGAGTCCGGCGGAAGTGTCCAGCCCTGGTGCAAAGACAATGGTGTCTTCGCCAACGCTGCCGGCCATGGATCCATCCACCGCTTTATTTGTGTTGGCAGCCTGTATGGCTTCGCGGAGGGTGATGAAGCCGTCGGCATTGAGGTTGTCATCCAGCGACGTGACGGTGATGGTGGCCGGCAGGATGCGAGTTTCCAGCGACTGCACGGCATTTGGCAGTGTCGATGTTGTCTGACTGTTTGAGCGGCGCCGCAGACGACCGGAGGTACGGAAGTTTCTGGGCTGATTCGAAAACCGTGAGAACAGTTGGCGGAGTTGAAAAGCGGCCATGTCAGACCTTTCGAGCTGATTGCATCCGAATCGGTAATTCGTTGTTTTGCAGATGGAAATCTGTGAGGGGTGTTGGTGAAAGACAGAGTGAATCTGCCTGCCGCAGCGGAGCCGGGGAGCGTCGGATGCAGACCGTGTCCAAGGCTGCAGACGGCAGGAGCGGAGTGCACTGGAAATGCAGTGAGCATAAGGGGATACCCGCAGCAAAAAGTTTGCCGTGCTGCGGAACAGCGTTCAACAGGAAGAGTCAGAATCGGGGCAAGAGTTCGTTAGTGAATGCTGGACCTGATGGATTTTGCGGATTTGAGTGATTGCGTCAGCGTTGAGGGAAAAAGCAACAAACCCGGTGGCTGGCGGGGATTTTTTTGGTGCGTGCGAGCTGCTGCGGGCGAGGATTGGGTTGAGCGGATTTGGACCGGGGTTTGGCCGCTGATTTGGCGGTTGGCGGTGTTTGCGGATGGATTCAGGGGTTTTCAGAGAGTGCAGAGATGGCTTCGGGTGATCCTGCAGCGGAAGCGGCAGATAATCAAATGCAGTTGGGCAGCGTGCATACGGCTTCATTTCCGGCCTTGCTGCAGCGGCTGCGGATTTCGCTGGCGGTGACTACGTATCAGGCGGGCAAGCTGGTTTTGCTGCGATCGAATGCGGGTCATTTGAATACGCATTTCTGTGGCTTTCCCAAGCCTATGGGGCTGGCCCTGCGGGGACCTCAGCTGGCTGTGGGAACTCGAAATTCCATCGTGGAATTCCATGCCAACGAGGCGGCGGCGGTCTTTGCGGGAGCCGCCGACAGCTGTGATCGCTGTTATGTGCAGCGATTGTCGCATGTGACGGGAAACATACAGATTCACGAGATGGAGTGGGTGGGTGACGAGCTGTGGTTTGTGAATACTTTGTTTTCCTGTCTGGCGGTGCGAAGTTCGGTGCACAGTTTTGAGCCGCGGTGGCAGCCGTCATTTATCAGTGCACTGGCTCCTGAAGACCGTTGTCATCTGAATGGCCTGGGGCTGCGTGACGGGGAGATTCGCTATGTGACGGCTTTGGGGCGGTCGGACACAGCTGGTGGCTGGCGTCCGGGCAAGAAGGACGGTGGTCTGTTGCTGGACGTGGCTGCCGGCGAGGTTGTTGCTGGCGGTTTGTCGATGCCGCATTCACCTCGCTGGTATCGGGATCGACTGTGGCTGCTGGAATCGGGAACGGGGACTCTGGGAGCGGTTGATATCGCGAGCGGTCGTTATGAGGCAGCAGCGGCTCTTCCCGGATTTACTCGCGGTCTTGATTTCTGCGGTCGAGTGGCGTTTGTGGGTTTGTCTCAGGTACGTGAATCCGCATTGTTCAGCGGGATTCCGATTACGGCACCAGGTCGGGAGCGGATTTGTGGGGTGGCGGCAGTGGATCTGGAGACTGGTGAACTGCTGGGGTGGGTGAAGTTTGACGAGGGAGTGCAGGAGATATTTGCGGTGCGAGTGCTGGCGGGGTGTCAGCAGCCGGAGGTACTGCAGGAGGATCAGTCAATTGTGGACGGGGTGTTTATCCTTCCGGATACGGCGTTGCAGCGTGTACCGATGGAGTACAGTGTGGGGACGCGGGAAGCGGGAGCGATCTCCGAGGACCGCTCCCGCTAAATCCTGCTCACCACGTCCAGCCGGATGTTCCTTTCAGATTTTGGATGCATTCGGCGGGCCATTCACCTCTGAGCAGTCGCAGGATGATGTCTGCAGCCAGTGCCCATGTGGCATCATGGGATTCGTTATCAAGTCCTGCGACGTGACCGGCCAGCATGACGTTGGGCATACTGATAAGCGGACTGGTGAGCGGCAGTGGTTCGGTTTCGAAGACGTCGAGTCCGGCGCCGCGGATTTTTCCCGACTGCAGTCCGCGAATGAGTGCGGGTTCATCAATCAGCGGTCCGCGAGCTGTATTGATGATGATGACTCCGGGTTTCATGCGGGCGATGGAGTCATCGTTGATCATGTGACGGGTCTGAGCCGTTGCGGGCAGGTGCAGCGAGATGATGTCGGATTCGGAGATCAGCTGTTCGAGTGGAACGAGTGGGATACCGTGCTGTGCAGCAAAGGCGGCGGGCGGGAACGGGTCATAGGCGATGACCTGCATGCCCAGTCCGAGGGCGCGAATGGCGGTTGCCTGTCCGATGCGTCCGAGTCCGACGAGTCCGAGTTTACGTCCCCAGATCCGTGGTGCCGGGTTTCGATTCCATTCGCCGCGGCGAACTTCCTGATCGAGAGCGGGGAAGCCACGTCCTACAGCCATCAGCATAGCGATCGTGTGTTCGGCAACGGAATGGTGATTGCAGCCGGGGGTGGTGGCGACGACGACTTTGCGTTCGTCGCAGGAGGGCAGGTGGATCGCATCAAATCCGACCCCGGCCCGCACCAGAGCTCGCACGCGAGGCACTGCAGCAACGACTTCTGCCGGCCACGGTTCGGAACCTGCGATAATGGCGTCAAAGTCTTTGACGGCATTGACGAGGACTGAGGTGTCCCAGAGGTTCAGCTTGCGGTCGACGACGAGGCATTCATGTCCGGCATCCTGCAGCATTCCGAAATGGGGGCCGGATTCACCATTTAACGCAGTGCACAAAACTCGTACCATATCAGTTTCCAGTCAGGTGGTTTATTTGTGTTTGGGGTTGTCAGAAAAATCAGAGCAGGCGGATGTGGAAGCTAACGGTCGCAGCAAATCCTCACAATCAGATCGAAGTATGTCTGGGTGCGGAATCCCGCGTGGGGGAATGTTACTATCTGGGGCTGTCGGATACAGCCCGGACGGATACGGAGTCAATTTCGGCAGAGAATCCCGGGACTTTGTGCGGGGAAAATGCTGTACAGTCTGGTCTGCAGCAACTGCTGCGGGGCTGGCTGCAGCAGTTACTGCGACTGTCAGACGGGGGGCAGGTGTTTCTGCCGTTTGATTTTTCAGACGAGTATACTCGGTGGGTTTCTGTGCGGCGCGAGGGAACTGAGGTTGAGCTGGTATTTGGCTGGGCACCGGTGGAGGGCTGGGCGATCTGTCTGCAGGATTTTTCTGACGTGGCGTATGGACTGACGGGTTTCAGTCCGGACGAGCCATTCTTTAGTCAGCGGGTGTATCTGCCGCGGCTGATTTGTGAGGTTCGGCGTGCGATGATTGGGTAGTGTTCGGTGGGCAGTTGTCAGTTGTTCGGTGTTCGGTGTTCGGTGTTCGGTGGTGGAGTGGGAGGAGTGAGATGCGACCGTGGATTTTGGCTGAGGCCAATTATGCTCAGGTGAAGGCGAATGCTTACGAGGTGGCGGTGTTGCCGATGGGAGCGACGGAGCCGCACAATCTGCATTTGCCGTATGGCACGGACACACTGGAGGCCGAGGCGATAGCCAGTCGGGCGTGTGCAGCGGCGTGGGAGCGTGGTGCGCGTGTTGTGATGCTGCCGACGATTCCTTACGGCACTGAGACGAATCAGAATCGCTGTCGTCTTTCGATGAATGTCAACCCGACGACATTGGGGCTGGTGATTCGGGACCTTGTGGAATCTTTGGAGGGTCACGGGATTCGCAAGCTGGTGATTTTGAACAGTCATGGCGGGAACGAATTCAAGCCGCTGTTGCGAGAGCTGCATGGTCGGACAGGAGTGCAGTTATTTCTGTGTGACTGGTTTCGTGGATTGACAGCGGACGTCAAGGGATCAATTTTTGAGCAGGCGGATGATCATGCCGGTGAGATGGAAACGTCATTGGCGCTGGCGTATTTCGGGCATTTGGTGGCATTGAATGCAGACGGGACGCTGGCTGCTGATGACGGTCTGACGGCTCAGACGCGATTTCCGCAGGTGGATCGCGGCTGGATTTCCATCACGCGTCCGTGGCATTTGCTGACGACGAACACGGGGGCTGGCAATCCGCATGCCGCGACTGCGGACAAGGGTGTGCGGCTGATGGAAGTGATTGTTGAGCGGCTGTCGGGGTTCCTGACGGATCTGGCGGCTTCGAAAATCGACGATCGTTTTCCGTTTTGAGGGTGGCTGTCTCCTTGCCTTGCCCAGGCCTGCGTGTTAAAGAGGCGGTGCGGGGCTGGAATCAGAATGTGTGAGCCTGGGAGTCTGAGTGATGTCTGACATTGACGTTTACAAGGAATGGCTGGGAATCCCCGCCGATGTGCGTCCTCCGGATCATTACACGCTGCTGCGTCTGGTGATGTTTGAGGATGATGCTGAGAAGGTGCGGACCAACTATCGCAAGCTGAATGCGCACGTCAGGAAGTATGCGACTGGTCAGTATCTGCTGCGGTCACAAGAGCTGTTGAACGAGCTGGCGAAGGCGATGCTTTGTCTGACTGATCCAGATGGAAAGGTCGAGTATGATCGAAGTCTCGGCCGTGAGGCTCCGGCGGTCGATGACAGCGAGTCCCACACGACGCTGGAATACCTGGTGGCTCGCAATCTGATCCGACGTGGTCAGGTGTCAGAGATCGAGCATTTTGCGGAGGCGCGGGGGCTGTCGCACCGCGATGCTGTAATTCAGATGAAACTGGTTGAGCCACCGGAGGCTTGTCGGGCTTTGGCGGCCGAGCTGCGTCTGTCGTATGCGGATCTTGAGGATATGCTGCCGGATGACTCGGTGCTGGACCGGATTCCTCGGCGGGTGGTCAAACGGCATGCCTGTCTGCCTTTGTTCGAGGACCGAGGCTGCATTCTGGTGGCATGTTCCGATGAGCCATCGCATGAGCTGGAGGAGGAAATCCGGATCCGCTGTGGTGTGCCGATGAGAGCGGTGCTCGCGGTGCCTCGCGCGATCAACCAGGCAATCGCAAAGTACTATGCTCCGGGGATGCGTGAAGAAGCTGTCGAGGAGGCTGCGGCGAAGTCTGCGGGGAAGTCTGCCGGCAAGGAGACAAAGGCGGCAAAGCCTGAGAAGAGTGCTCAGAAGGTGGCAGCTAAGGAGGTTCGCAGCAAGTCGGCACCTCTGACTGAGGATCAGAAGCGGGAGCGACTGATGATCACAGCGATTGCCACCTGCTGGTCGATCATCGGTACCGTCGGGTTGTTTTGGTTTCTGAACAACGGGGCGGTGGGAGTGGGGCAGATCGCGACCGGGGTTGTGGCCGGGGCGGTCGTGTTTGGGCTCATGAAGGCAACGTATGCTCGCTGATCTGTCATCACCAAATGATTGACAGGAGCCTGACGGTGCTGATCAGGGCATTTCATCCGGCCCGACGGGACCGTAACCGGCCAGTTCGTCGCCGTTGTACGCAGGACTGGAGTAGCCCTGATTGTAGCCGCCGTTGCTGTAGCCGTCCTGGTATGAGTTGTAGCAGGCGGCAGCGACGGAGTTCAGTTCGCTGTTGACAGCGTTTGAAACTGCGGAGAGCCCGGTCATGGCACCGATGACCAGAACGGTGGTGACAAGGACAATTTCGGCAGAGACAACAAGCCCGCCTTCGTCTTTCAGGAAGAGCTGCAGGAGGCGTCGCATGGCAGTTTTTCCATTCCGGGGCCGGTGTTTTCGGGCATTGAGTGCTGTGAGCAGTAAGTCTAGCACTGGAACGACGGTGCTGCGGGGATTCCCGAAGCGGGCTGTTTTTTTTGTTGTGTGAATTTGGCGGGGTAGTTGAGAAAGCGATCAGCAGGGTTGTGCTGCATGTATGGGTTGTGAGGGCGGTGGTGTGGTTGTGATTCATTGGGGCGGTTTTCTGGGTACTCATGCGAGCCCTGGTAGTGTTCAAAAGATCAGTTTTTGTTGTGTGTGTGGGGGTTGTGGTGCTGCAATTAGTGGCTCTGCAAGGACTCGTCTCAACACATTCGGGTGGACCTGTTAGGATTGTGTTCTGGAATTTGGGTGTGAGGGATCGGCGGTTTACGGTGGTGGGGGCAGGGATGCCATGAAGATACGATCACGAGCTGTGAATCTGGTGTTATCGTGGTTGGCGTATGTCGTGCTGCGGCTGTTGTTTTTGACGGTTCGGGCGAGGATCTACAGTGCGGTACCGGGTGTAACGCCGTATGTTCGTCCGCGAGGAAAGCAGCGATATGCGTTTGCATTGTGGCATGATCAGATCGTGCTGGCGGTCTTTTCCAGTCGCACGTGGAATCTGTCGGGTTTGATCAGTCGTCATCGTGATGGCGGGTATTTGGCTGACGCTGCTCAGGTGGCAGGGATTCGTCCGGTTCGGGGCAGCAGCAGTCGTGGTGGTGCGGAAGCAGTTCGCGAGATACTGAGCGAGCCGGACTATCATTTGGCGATTACCCCGGATGGACCTCGCGGGCCTCGTCGAGTGATGAAGGAAGGTGTGGTCTTCATATCATCTCGATCGGGGCGTCCTCTGGTGCCGACGGGTATGGCGGTATCGAACGCGTGGTGGGTACCGGGCAGCTGGACGAATCTGGCGATACCGAAGCCGTTTTCGCGAGCGATTTTGATTTCTGGAAGTCCGATTGAGGTGCCGGAAGACGTTCCGCGTGAGCAGTTTGCTGCGTGGAGCAATTTACTGACTGACGAGATGCAGCGGCTTGAGGTGCTGGCGGCGCGGATCTGTGCGGGAGATGAGTCTGCTGCGACATGTGCAGCTCGAGATCCGCAGATTCGGCTGCCGGGTCAGTCGGACGATTTGTCGGGTGATGTTGTACGTTCAGCGGCCTGAGTTTGTTTTGCCTGCTGGGATTATTCTGACAGAGGTGCTGGTATGTCAGGTGGGCGATCGCAAGTGTCAGGAATGCTCTGTGCGGAGAGCAGTTGTCTGGTATTGATTGATCTGCAGGAGCGGCTGTTGCCGGTCATACGTCAGGGTGAAGTGGTGCTGGCGGTGAGTCAGTTTTTGCGTCAGGTGGCGGCGATTTTTTCCGTGCCCACATTGCTGACGGAGCAGTATCCGAAGGGTCTTGGTCCAGTGGTTTCGGCGTTGCTGGAGGGAGCCGAGGATCTGCCGCGGATGTCGAAGCTGCGTTTCAGTGCTGCAGAGGAAGTGCGATTGTTTGTGGAGCAGCAGAATCTGGTTCGGCCGCTGCCGATTACTCAGGTTTGTCTGGCGGGTATTGAAACGCATGTTTGTGTACTGCAGACGGCGCTGGAGCTTGGTTCGCTGGGTTTTCAGGTGTTTGTCGTGGCGGACGGCACGGGCAGTCGGTTTGAATCTGATCGAGCATTGGGCCTGCAGCGGCTGTTGTCTGCCGGTGTGCAGGTGGTGGCTGCGGAGTCAGTGGGATTTGAGTGGTGCGGTACCGCCGAGCATCCACGTTTTCGGGAGCTGAGCCAGTTGGTCAGGCATCGGGGTTACTGACATTTGTCAGTGCATCGGGTGGTGCGTTCAGGGAAGTTTCGGGCTGCAGTCGAGCGGCCTGTTCCATCTCTTTGAGCATTTGCTGGACGGACACGGAGCCGACGCCTTCGAACGAAGGTCGGACGGGTGGCAGTGTGAGCGAGTGTGTGTGTGTGCCGCGGAAGTCATGGTCAGCGCGGTTGAACTTCCAGAGGACAGCGAGGATGCAGACGCCGATACCGGAGGCGAGCCACAGCAGCCACGGATTCATTTCTTCAGCGGTGGTGACTTTGGGTGGTGCGGGCAGGCGGGCGATTTTATCAGCGATGAGCAGTGGTGCCAGTTCAAGATTACCGAGTCCATCGGCACCTTTGGCGGCGTAGCCTTCACGTTTGAAGAAGTAGCCTGCCAGTTCGATGTCGGGTCCGTTTTTGCCCAGTGCTTCGCTGATGGGCAGTCCAGGATCGGCACTGAGTGCGATTACGTGGACCAGTCGGCGTCCGGAGTCGGGAGTGGAGATCCAGGCTTCCCATGCGGAGCGAATGCCATAGCTGGTTGCGGATTCCGGGAGGACAGCGCGTGTCAGTCTTCGCAGTCTGCCGTGAATTTTCCAGGGTTTGCCGCGGCATGATTCAGGAGCTTCCATGAAGACGGCGTAGCGTCCTTCGGGCATTTCGTGACGTCGTCCGGCGAAGACTTTTTGGGCCAGCCTCAGGGTGCCGTAGAGCGAGGTGGTTTCTGCCGCGAGGATTCCGAGCACGTCGTCTCGGACAGCAGCGGTCAGAGCCGGGGGTGCGTCATCGAGTCCGGCGGTGGTGCGAGGTTCGGTTTCGAGGGCGGCAGCACCGGCTGAGTCGATCATGGATATGAGATCGACCGGAGACTGTTCGGACAGGGGTACTACACGAATTTCATCGTCGAGGAGATCGGGTGATTCTGAGGCGAGCGAGGCGGCGGCGCGTGTGGCGGCCGAGGAGTCAGCGGTGTCTGAATTTCTGCCTGAAATGGCCCAGATCATGCCCAGTACGACGATCCCGGCCAGCACAAATGTCAGTCGGCGAGTGCCGCTGAGGATCTGTTGGTGACGCTGATGATTGCGGGACCTGAAACGCACGGTGGACCTCCCTGAGCTGGTCGGACGGCTGACCCAGTTTGAATTCTGTAGTTTAGGGCCTGAAAAGGATAATCGCAAATCAGGCATAATGGGCAGTTTTGGTGCTGCCGGAGAATTTGGAGGGTGAGGATTGCGCGGGATGCATGGGATTGAGGGGCTTGTTGCGAGCGGGAACCGGTAATCGTGATCGAATGCTGCTGGTCACCCGGCGATACGGGTTTCCCCGACCTAGATTCGTGACAGCCTGTCGACACGCAGATTTTAGCCAGGCAGGAGGTTCAGGGGGTCTCTATGGATTTCGACAATTTTTCAATCCTTGAAGAATCGCAGTTGAGCTGCGCTGGTACTGAGCAGACGGTGGTGTCAGCGATGCACCGTGCTGTGTGCGTGGAGTCGACAGCTCGAGTTGTTGACGTTTCCTGGCGTGACATGGATTCCACGGCCCGGATTGTGATTGCCGACGGCAGTACGGGTGCGGTTTTGATTCGTCGCGGTCTGCAGCTGGCGGGATATCATTCGGTGCGTCAGGTGCGTGACGTGCACGAGCTGCTGCGTGAGATGCGAGCTGGTCAGGCGGATTTGGTGCTGCTGGATCCGGAGAGTGCTGGTTTTTCGGGTTCGGCGGTCTTGCAGGCGGCTGGTATAGATCCGGAGATCCGGGGAATACCAATCGTGATTGTGTCACACGATCAGGGCCCGGAGGCTCGCCGAGAGGCACTGGAGCTGGGGGCGAGCGACTTTCTGCAGAAGCCGGCGGATGCGACAGAGCTATTGCCTCGTGTCCGCAATCTGCTGGTTGTTCGACGTTATTACCGGCAGGAGCTGAATGTTGAGGAGCGGGTTGAGGGGGAGGTCCAGCGAAGAATTCGGGACTTGCAGGAGTCTCGTGATCGTCTGATTCTCTGTCTGGCTCGTGCGGCTGAACATCGCGACAACGAAACCGGCAACCATGTGATTCGTGTCGGGCGTTATTCCGCCATTATTGCTCGACAGCTGGGTTATCCGGAATCGCAGCTGGCGATGCTGGAGCAGGCTGCGCAGATGCACGATGTGGGCAAGATCGGAATTCCTGACTCGATTTTGTTCAAGCCGGCGACGCTGGCGGTGGACGAATATGAGTTGATGAAGAAGCACTGTGCACTTGGGCGACAGATTATTGAACCATATACCGGTCGTGACTGGGATCGGTTGAAGCGACATACTGATGCAGGTGGCAGCCTGCTGCAGTCTTCATCCTGTACGTTGCTGACAATGGCGGCCCGAATTGCTCAAAGCCACCACGAGCGTTGGGACGGCAATGGCTATCCGCTGGGTCTGAAGGGAGAGGATATACCGTTAGAGGGGCGTATCGTGGCAGTGGCGGATGTCTTTGACGCGCTGTCCAGTCGTCGTCCCTACAAGCCACCGTTTCCGCGTGAACAGTGTTTTGAAATTCTGCGGGAGGGTCGAGGCACTCAGTTTGATCCTGCTGTACTGCAAGCGTTTTTTGAGTGTTCTGCAGAGATAGTGGAAGTGCAGTTGCTGCTGCTGGACAACGAAGAAACTTCGCGTGAATCGTCAGGCTGAGGCACTGTCGGCAGGTCAGGAGAGGCTGAGCCCGGCGGGTTTGTTTTTGAATCGCTGTCCAAGCCGAGGCATCAGTCCGTAGGCGAATGCCAGCAGCTTGATGGGGTGTATAGTGGGTATTGCGGCCTGCTGTTCCATCTGCATGCGGCAGGCACTGCAGTCTGTCGTTCCTGCGACGGCGTCGATGGTCTGCATGGTCTGCATGACTTCACGACCGATGCGCAGGGACGTGCTGAAGTGTTCGGCTGCAAGTCCGAATGTGCCGGCCATACCGGTGCAGCCTTTTTCGAATTCGACCACGTCCAGTTGCGGGATCAGTCTGAGCAGCTGCGGCATTGCGGCTTCTCGCGAGAGTGCTCGGATATGGCACGGAGTGTGCCATGCAATTTTCATGGGCAGGGGAGCGAAATCTTTTTTTAGCAGTCCTCGGCGGTGCAGATCGAGGAGGAAAGTTCCGGCATCCTGCGTTTGTGCAGCAACCACCTGGGCGTCTTCAGAGCCGATCAGAGCGGGGTATTCGCGGGTGAGGCAGAGTGCTGCGGAGGGTTCTGTGCAGAGGATGGGATAGCGTTCGCGTGCGGGCTCAGCCAGTTCTCGCAGATTTCGCAGAGCAGCTTCGCGGGCAGACGGCAGGTCGGCTGCTGAGACCATATTCATGCCGGAGATAGTCTGATCGCGAGGGATGTAGACGCGGAAGCCATTATGTTCGAGGACTCGCACAAAGGCTTCTGCGAGTTCGGGATCGTGGTGATTGGCGAAGTAATCGACGAAGTACACGACAGTGGGGCGATTGCTGCCGGGTGATCCGCTGTTATCGTCCCGTCGGACTCGCAGAGTTTCCATGAACGGTTTGGCGGCGAAGGCGGGCAATCTGCGCTGGGCGGCGATGCCGGTGAATCTTTGCAGCAGCTGTCGTGCTGGCCGATATCTCAGCAGCGGGTTGACGAACCAGGAGAATTTTGAAGCCAGTCGTCCCCACGTGTGGACTCGTGACAAAAGCCACTGTGTGCGAGTGAGTCCGTGTGATCGCACGAACTGTGCGCGTGCTTCCAGTACGATGTGCGGGATGTTGACTTCCGAAGGGCAGTCAATTTCGCATTGACGGCAGTTGAAGCAGCTTTCGATTACCGGTTTGATGGATTCGCTTTGCAGCAGGTCGGCAGGTGCATCGGTGCACAGTGCGCGACGCAGCAGGTTGGCTTTGGCTCGCGGAGTCAGATCTTCTGTCAGGCTTGTATCAACGAAGGGGCACATGCGTTCTGTGGGCAGCGGAACTCGGCAGGACCCGCAGCCATTGCAGCGAACGGCAGCATCGGCAGCTTCCTGTGGCTGCCATGCAAACTGCATGACGGGGAGCAGGTTTGTTGCTGAGTCTGGTGTCGACTGATGAAGTCGTGTTTGCCGCAGGAAGCTGGTCAGCGGCTGCGGATCGCTGCTGATGATTTTTTCAGGATTCATCAGGTTCAGGGGGTCCAGCAGATTCTTGACCTGCCGGAAGACATTGACGAGCGGTCCGTACTGTCGACTGATCCAGGGTGTGCGGGAGAGGCCGTCGCCATGTTCACCGCTGATGGTTCCCTGTGCCCGGGCAACTTCCGTGTAGAGGTCACTGGCGATGTTCATCAGCAGTGTAGCGTCTCCGCGTGAAGGCACGGGCAGGATGGGTCGGAAGTGCAGTTGTCCGGAGGCGGCATGAGCGTAGAGTGTGGCAGTCACCTCATGCTTCTGGAAGACACGCTGGGCCTTGACGATGAACTCAGCCAGTTGGTCCGGGGGAACAGCGATGTCTTCGACGAAGGGTAATGGTCGGGAATCACCTCGGAGGCTGGCAAGTACAGAAACAATCTGAGAGGGCAGTCTCCACAGCAGTTCCACATCGTCGTATTCAACAGCGGTTCGAGAGCATCTGAAATCGATCTGTTCGGAGCGCAGCAGTTGCTGCATGTCCTGCAGCCGAAGCATGGCTTCACGAGCACTGGCTGCGGTGAATTCCACGACCAGCCCGGCCTCGGCTTCAGGCGAGATCATGTCAAGGAATCTGGGATCGGCCTGTCTGCCAAGGCTTAGCAGTCGACGATCAAGCAGGTCGCAGGCGGACGGATCCATGGGGAGAATCCGGCGAGTCGCGGAGATGGCCTGATCGAGCGAGCCGAACAGCAGCAGTGCAGCGGAGCGATGTTCAGGCAGTGCCATGGTGAACAGCGTAGCTTCTGTGAACATCGCCAGCGTGCCTTCGGAGCCCACCAGCATGCGGGCGAGATCCAGTCGACTGCCGGAGAGGATGCCGCGGAGCAGGTAACCGCTGCTGTTTCGCAGCAGCGGTGGCTGATGCTGCTGAATCAGCTGCCTGCCGGAGGTCAGCAGTTCTGCGAGGCCATCGAGGATGGCTGCTTTACGAGTTGCGGGAGTGTGTGCGGCGAGTGCGGCAGCGGGCGATGTGAGAGTTGTGTCGACCGGTGAGGCTCCGAGGCTGACTATCTGTGGCACCGACAGGTCTGTTGTGCCAATGAGTTCCTCGCCGGCTTCAAATTTTTGTCCTCCGGAAACGACACATTCGATGCTGACGACATGGTCTCGAGCTGAGCCGACTCGGACGGCGTGAGCTCCGGCAGCATCGACAGCCAGCATACCGCCGACCGTTGTGATGCGGCTGTTGGACGGGTCAGGTGCGAAGTACCGTCCATGAGGTCTAAGTGCGGCATTAAGCTGATCTCGAGTGACACCTGGCTGAACCCTGACACGGTCTGGTTCGATCGACAGGATTTGATTCATGTAACGTGAGAAGTCGACGACAATACCGCGACCGATGGCACCGCCCGCCAATCCCGATCCGGCACCGCGAGCAATCAGCGGGATGCCCTGTTCGGCCGAGTATGCAGCGAGTTTGACGGCATCAGCAGTGTTGCGCGGCAAAGCGACGGCGAGCGGTTCAATTTCGAACAGGCTGGCATCTGTGGCGTACAGGGACAATGCAGCGCGATCCGTGCGCAGTTCACCGTCCAGTGAATCCGCGAGGTCTTCAGCAATTCTGCGCCGCCGTTCTTCCACAAGCTGCTTCCTGATCGTCGCCTGCTGACCGGTTTGCCGCTTTACACGCTGCGGCGTTTCAGATCCTGCTGCCTGTATCTTTCCGCTGTTTCGAGATCGAACCGGGGATGGTCGTCACGCATTTGTGATTTTCGATGACGCGCGGCACAACGATAACAGACCAGCATGTCACCCATGAACGAATACAGGAACATATCCAGCAGTGCGGCGACCATCAGAAATCCAATGGCCAGCTCGGGCTGGTACCATGCCCATGCCGTGCAGCTGGCCACTGCGGCTGTCGCCACGATGGTCAGTCCGAGTGCAGGGGGGAAATCCTTCTGTCGCCAGAGGTCCTGGCAGCCGCAGATCCGGCAGCGACAGAGACTTCCTGAGTGGAAATCTGTCTGTCCCTCATCACGACTCCAGCCACAACCGTCGCAGCGGACGGCTGCGGCGGGAGGATTTGGTGCCGTGATTCTGCGACTGCTGCAGACTGGACACTGAAAAATGATGTGACTGCTCATGAGCTTCAGTCTAGTAAAAACGGCGGGCAATCGGCATGCCGAAACGAAGTCGAATCGGCGAAATGCCGGAAGATGTGGGAAATTGCCTGGCACAGTTTACAGTGGCAGACCGAAGTCGCGTTCCAGCAGCGTGGCCGACATTTCGCCCATAAACACGAGAATCAGCACTGCAAACAACACTCCTGTTGCCGACTGCGTATTGCGATACCGCAGAATGCTGCGAACCAGCAGTGCAGCGGCAGCAGGTGCGACGATGCCTCCCAGCAGTCTGAGGCTGAGCCAGAGGCCGCGGATCAGATCCAGTTGCTCAAAGTCAATTTCCAGCAACCCTGCTGCGGTGGCCGCCAGGCGAACAGCGGCGGCCCCGGCAAGGACCGGGCAGAACCAGCGGAGTGGCTGCAGGGACATTGTGGGCGTCGTAAGGTACCAGTGACCCAGCAGCATGGCGGTCAGAACAGATCCGAGGACCCCGGCTGTACCCACGTCCGCCAGCAGCTGCTGCCAGAGCGGCACAGATCGGGTGGAGGTGACAGCCTGCACTGCGAGTGCGGCGGAAAGTGTCAGTCCGATCAGCCAGATGCTGAGTGTTCCGGGGATTCTGCGTCCCAGTTTCCAAAAGATATGTCCGGGCCATGCGACAGCGGCGGCAGCAAAGGCAAGTTTTCTGAGCCACCCGGCACCGGTGGCAGCGAGTGCCAGTTCGCGTTCACTGACGGCACCTGGACCGTTGCGTCCGAAGCCTGTCAGTGCAGCAGGCTCGATCGCCAGGACCAGCAGTACGGTCAGTCCCAGTACGACCAGCATCTGAATGCGGAAGAAGCCATCGGCGACATCACGACGAGGCATGAGCAGCCACATCAGAGCGATTCCGGTGGCCAGTTTCAGTACGAAAAGGGCGATCATCCTGGCGGCCGCTCACTTCCCCTGAATCAGTGACATGGCTTCTGCGCGACTTCCCACGTTGGTGCGGAACTGGCCGCGAACCGCGCTGGTGACGGTCAGAGCGCCTGGTTTTTTGACGCCCCGAATGGTCATGCAGGTATGTTCAGCTTCAACGACCACAATCACGCCCAGCGGGGACAGTTCCGTTTCGATCAGATCAGCGATCATGTGCGTCATACGTTCCTGCACCTGGGGACGTCTGGCCACTTCATCGACGACGCGAGCCAGTTTGCTGAGCCCGGTAACTTTTCCCTGGGGAATGTAGCCAACGTGGGCATGTCCCATGAAAGGCAGCAGATGGTGTTCGCACATGCTGTTGAATGAGATATCCCGAACCAGCACGAGTTCGTCATACTGTTCTTCGAACACCTTCTGCAGGTGCCGGCCTGGTTCGAGATGCAGACCGCCGAAGATTTCTGCATACATGCGAGCGACGCGGGCGGGTGTTTCCCGCAGGCCGTCGCGGTCGGGGTCTTCACCGACGGCCAGCAGTACTTCCCGGATGGCTCGTTCAATCCGCAGCTGGTCGACCGTGCGGTGTTCGGGTGGTACGCCTGCACCGGCGAGTATGGACTTGATATCAGGCATGTTTGGTTTCAGTGGTCAGTGGTCAGTGGTTGGTCAGTGCAAATTCTAAGAGCGGGTGTTGTGCGAAACACGAAAAACGGCGTTGTTTCCTGTTTTCTGTCGAAGTTGGCAGGAAATTCCTGTGGGTATTTGCGATGAGTTGCACGGAATTTACGGTTTCTGAGACGTGATTGAGAGGTCATCAGCCGATGTGCCGGCTCTGGAAATTCTCAGATACACTCCCAAATTCGATCGTTGATTGCTTTCAGATCCTGCCTGACAGTCGTTTGGCGAGTGTTTTTGGGCAGTGTTTTCTTTCGTGAAAGTGGTGTTATGTCTGAGCGAATGCTGTCTGGAAAAGTGGCGCTGGTGACTGGCGCCGGGCGTGGACTGGGTCGAGGTTTTGCTGAGCATCTGGCTCGGCTGGGCTGCCGCGTGGGGATTCACGGGATGCGTGAGAATGGTCCTGCGGAATACGGCGAAGGCACGACGTTGACTCAGACTGCCGCCGACATTGCCAGCACCTTTCAGACTCAGACCTGCCGCGTACTTGGTGATCTCACGGATCAGGTGCAGGTCCAGCGAGTGATTGCGGAAGTCTGCAGTGAGCTGGGACCGATTGATATTCTGGTGCATAACGCAGGTGGTGACATTGCAGCGGCCGGAGGCAAGCCAAATCCCAACGACTGCGTTGGTATCAAGCTGGAAGATGTGAAGGCAGTGCTGGACAGGAATCTGCTGAGCACAATTCTGATGTGTCAGGAAGCGGCGAAGGTGATGATGCCGCGGAAGACGGGTCGAATCCTGACGCTCAGTTCGATCTCTGCGTTTCGGGGGATCCCGAGCAGTTCCATCTATGCGACGGCCAAGGCGGGAGTGGTCGAGTATACTCGGTGTCTGGCAGAGCAGCTGCGGACGCACAACATCAACGTGAATACTCTGGCCCCTGGGGATACTCGTACAGGTCGCTTCCTCGGGACTCGCAAGGTGGAAGAATCGCGACTGGCCACCGAGGGGACTCTGGATCGCGTCGGGATGGTCGACGAGGTGACTCGTGTGGTCGAGTTCTTTGCGGGGCCTTTGGGGGCCTTTGTGACAGGTCAGGTTTTGCGAGTGGACGGCGGATCTCAGATCTGGCCGGCCTGAGAACTTGCAGGGGGTGAAACAGAACACGGCCGGACTGCAGGCAGTTCGGCCGTGGCTGTTGCTGTATCAGCTGCAGGTCACTTGCCGGCTGCACCTGTTGTGGAGCAGTCGGATTTCAGGTCAAAGCTGATTTCGGCAGAGCCGGTGACTTCGACGGTCAGCTTTGAATCTTTGTTATAGCAGTCAGGAATGGCTTCCTGCCGCGGCTTTTCGCCATTCTCAGAAGGCTGTTCGCCTTCTTCACGACTTTCTTCGCCTCGCAGTCCAAGGATGTTGCGGGTTGTGCTGAGCCGCACAATTTTCTTCCCGTGGGTAACTCCGTCGACATCGCTGTCGAACTGCAGCGTGTATTTTCCGGTGGAATCAGTACGAGCAAAAGAGAAGTTGCCGTTGGTCGGATCTTCGAAAGTGATCACGGTGCCGGCCAGCGGCTGTCCGTCGATTGAGACGGTGCCGCTGACCTGAGCCAGTGTGACTTTGCCGTAGTCGATGGAATTGGTTGCGCTGCAGCCGCACAGGCAGGCAACGATCATCGCGAAGAACGTGGAACACAGCGAGCATCTGGTCATAGGAATGCCTTTTTTTGAAGGGGCAGGTCGTGCTGCAGGGCTTAGAAGTCACCGACGACTTCGCCATTGCCGCGAGTGGCGAGTGACTGGTAGAGCCGCAGGTCGACATTTTCTGAGATGAACCGGACAGATCCGTCGGCCATGGCAAACTGTGCTCCGCCGACATGGTAACTGCCGAAGGACATTTCCATCAGAACACCGTTCATAGTGGGGTCGAGGTTGGCATTGATTTTGACAACTGCGGATCCCAGTCCTTCGGAATATTCGGTGCCACCCAGCCCGCCGTAGACCCAGCCGCCGGACTGCGGGCAGCCGAACTGCCAGTAGTCCATCTGCTGGCCGTCTTTGGAGTAGGTTGAGGTGCGTGATTCTCCGATCATGATGGTATTGGAGGTGCCGTCGGTGATATCGCGCATCTTCACGTTGCTGCAGCCGTAGAACATTCCGTCGAGGTTGACTTCTTCGAGGGCGCGGTGTGCTGCGGTATTGAATCCGGTGGGGCGAGTTGACAGATCGTCTGAGGCGATGAGTGCACCGGCGACTCCGCGATAACTGACAGGAACTCGACCGTCAATCCCTTCGTTAAGGCGTGGTTCGAGGGGCATGGAGGGGCAGCGGAAGGCTGGAATGACTGTGGCGCAGGCGGTCAGGTTTGGCGAGCCCACCCAGTCCCAGTTGCCAGGCCCGTTTTCCTGCCAGATCAGCGTGGCGTAGAGATTTTGCTGTTCGATCTGGGGCAGGATCATGGCCGTCCAGAGAGTTTCGCGTTCGTCGAAACCCCAGGGGAAGACGTTGACGGTGTCGTGGTAATTGTGCAGGGCGAGTGCGATTTGTTTGAGGTTATTTTTGCACTGTGTGCGGCGAGCCGCTTCGCGGGCCTGCTGGACCGCGGGCAGCAGCAGAGCGACGAGGATGGCGATGATGGCGATCACGACCAGCAGTTCGATCAGGGTGAAGGCGCGTCGTTTTTGTGGCATGGGGGGAACT
This sequence comes from Planctomycetaceae bacterium, assembly GCA_046075365.1. GTDB lineage: Bacteria > Planctomycetota > Planctomycetia > Planctomycetales > Planctomycetaceae > SXXK01. The sequence goes on along the minus strand of JBJTPZ010000515.1, from coordinate 10,815 downwards.
CCTGCATAAGGAAATACGAAAAAAACCGGAACTGGCTGTCGCCGTACGGTCCGTGCGAAGAGTTTTCGAGCTGCCTGTTAAGATCCTGAGAACTGGTGGTCAGGGATTTCGGGGGCCCATCCTTTTCCTGACTGCAGCAATTTTCGATCTTTCCAATTCCGGAAAACGGCTGAAATCCTGTCGGGAAATGGCCTGAAATGCCTGCTGCGGGGTATATTTGCGGTCTGTTTTGCCGAATTCGTTTGATTTCTGTCCCGGAGAACTCCGTCATGACTGACCATGCTTCCCACGAAACAACAGCACCCGGTGCGGATGCTCAACTGTTTTCCGCTGTGGAAGTCGAGCAGTTTTCAGCTGATGACGTGACTGCGGGCAGTGCGATTGGAAAGATGCTGTCGGCGTTGTTTTTGTACACTGTGGTGGCGATGTCGATTGCCAGCTGGTGGACATGGAGTTCCATCAACGAAGCGACAGCGGCAAAGCTGCCTTCGGCTGCTGAAACAGCAGCGCAGGATCACGACCATCAGCAGCATGCTCCGGCAGCCGGCGACGCGGCGGCTGAAAAAGCGGCGACGGAAGCGGCCGAGCCGAAGGCTGAGTAATCAGGTCAGGCGGATTCGATCTTGCAGCAGTTCAGCCAGTGCATTACTGGCTGGATGCGGGTGTCCTTTATACTGTCGAAAGCCTTCTCCGCAGGCAAACCCGGCTTCTTTGCCGCGGGCGGCACCCCAGCGTCGGCAGGCTTCGGTGTATTCGTCCATGCCGTGCTGTCGGCGCAGCCATTCGCGCTGGCTGGAGTGGCAGGACAGTGCAGCGATTTTTGTTTCCAGCTGTTCTGAGATATTGATGATGAAGTCTGTGGGCTGTCGCTGTCCGAAGTGGTTTGTTCCTTCTACGGGATCGACAAAGTACAGCCATGGAATATGTCGGGCGACGGGTGCGGGATCCCACTGCCCTGTGCGGTAGTTTGGCACGGATGCATTGAAGCAGGCATCGCGTACGAGTGCACTGGTGATTTCGTGGTCGTGCATGTAGTCGATGGGTGGTGCAGTAAGAATGATATCTGGAGCCGTGCGTCGCAGGAATTCGGTCATGCGACGTCGGCTGTCGTTATCGAAGACGATGGACAGGTCGCGGAATTCGAGGCAGGTGTAATCAGCTTCAAGGATTTTTGCAGCAGCGGCGGCTTCTTCACGGCGGATGCGTGCGATTTCTTCTGCTGAGTGTTCTGCGCTGCCGCAGTCACCGGGTGTCATGGTGGCTACGGAGATGCGGCAGCCCCGCTGTTTCAGCTGCAGCAGTGTCCCGGCGCATTGAAATTCGATATCATCCGGGTGTGCATGGATGGCGAGCACGTGCGGCTGAGCGGGGAGTGATCGGTCTGACATCCGGGGAAATCCTGGGACGAGTAATAGAATGGGTGATGATGCCGACTGTGCAGGTGTAGCGGATTTGGCTGGTGTTTTCCAGAGCGGGAGGTGTCTGAGATGGCTGAGCGACAAACTGTCGAACAATTGTGTCAGGCGCGGTGTGTGCCTTGTGAGGGTGGTGTACCGAGACTGACTGAGTCGGAGGCTCGGGAGCAACTGCAGGCGCTGCCTGCGTGGGAGCTGGCCAGCGGGCCGGATCGGATCCGTCGATCGTGGCGTGTGCGTCATTTTCGGGCGGCGATGGAATTCTTCAATGCGATCACGGAGCTGGCAGAATCGCAGGGGCATCATCCGGATCTGCATTTGGTGGGTTATCGGAATGTCACGGTGGAAATCTGGACTCATGCCATCGGGGGATTATCGGTGAATGACTTTATTCTGGCGGCGCAGATTGACAGTTTGCCGGTGAGGACGTCGACCGTTTGAACCTGCGGGGCTCGACTTCGCTGCTGTGGTGTGTTGAAATCCGCGTTGCTGCCGGCGTTTCATCCAGGCGGTCCGGCTGTTCAGTGTTTTGGAACTTTGCCGTTATTGATCGGGGGATTTCAGTGCCGCAGTTGCCTCGAATGTGCGACGTGCTTCAACAATTCAGCTCGCCCAGACTGTCTGACATTCCCGCTGCGGTTGAAGGGCAAATGCAGGGACTGCAGCTGCGGGATCGGGTGCGACCCGGTCAGACAGTGGCGATTACGGCGGGCAGTCGCGGGATCGCCAACATCGCGGTAATTTTGAAGGGTATTGTGGACCACTTCAGGTCTTTGGGTGCCAGTCCGTTTTTGGTGCCGGCGATGGGCAGCCATGGTGGCGGGACGGCGGACGGGCAGGTGAAGATGCTGGCCAGTCTGGGTGTCACAGAGGCCAGTACAGGTGCTCCGATTCGTGCTACGATGGACACCGTTGTGGTGGCTCAGACCAGCACGGGCATGCCGGTCCACTTTGACCGATATGCAGCAGAGGCGGATCATGTGTTTGTGGTGAATCGGGTGAAGCCGCACACGCGTTTTGTGGGCCCTGTGGAATCCGGTCTGCACAAGATGATGCTGATTGGTCTTGGCAAGCATGCGGGTGCGAAGGTGTATCATGCGGGCATTTTGACGATGAGTTTTCCGGAGATTATTGAGCAGGTTGCTGAGCAGGTGCTGCGAGTCTGTCGTGTGTGCGGCGGGATGGCGATTCTGGAGAATTCCGAGGATGAAACGGCGATTGTGGAAGCGGTTCAGCCGGAAGACTTTGGTCGCCGTGAGCCCGAGTTGCTGTCGCAGGCGAATGAGTGGCTGCCGCGTTTGCCGTTTGCCGATGTGGATCTGCTGATTGTGGATCGGATCGGGAAGAACATCAGTGGTGTGGGAATGGATGCGAATGTGATTGGTCGCAAATTCAACGATCACTCTGCGACATCGCTGGACAGTGTTCGCTGCAGGCGGATTTTTGTGCGTGGTCTGACGAAAGAAACGTACGGGAACGGCACAGGTATTGGGCTCGCCGAATTCACCACTCGCAGGGTGGTCGAGCAGATTGATCCTGTGGTGACGCGAGTGAACTGCATCACGGGCAATCATCCCGAGGCGGCGATGATTCCGATTACGTTTGAGACGGATCGGGAGGCGGTGGAGGCGGCACTGACGACGATCGGCATGATTGCTCCGCAGGATGCCCGTGTGATTCAAATCTCGAATACCCTGCATCTGTCGCGAGTGCGAGTTTCTGAGGCGTATTTTGAGGAGGTTCGCGGCAACAGTCGATTGCAGATGGATGGTGTACCGTACGAGTTTCCACTGGATGCGGCGGGCTGGCTGAGTGATGTTGAGCAGCACTGAGGTTTCTGTCGGCGGCGGGCGGTATCTGCTGCTGATACCACCGATGACTCAGTTGAATACGCCCTACCCCAGTACTGCGTATTTGACTGGTTTTTTGCGCAGTCAGGGTTTGTCGGCAGTGCAGGAGGATCTGGCGCTGGGGCTGGTGCTGCGTTTGCTGAGTGCTGACGGGCTCGAGCGAATCGCCGGGCTGGCAATGGCTGCGGCGACTGAGCAGCAGCGTCCGTCAACTGCCGCATTCCTGGCTCAGCGGGACGAATATGTGGCCACGATTGACAGGGTGGTCAGTTTTTTGCAGGGGCGTGACAGTACACTGGCGCACCGCATTGCGGCTCGTACGCTGCTGCCTGAGGGGCCTCGATTTGCATCACTGGATGTGTTTGAGGGGGATGATGAATCGGGTGAGGATTCTTTGGCGTGGGCATTTGGTGCGCTGGGGGTGCAGGATCGAGCGCGGCATTTGTGTACGCTGTATTTGAGTGATTTGGCGGATGTGATTCGGGAATCGATTGACGATCGTTTTGAATTTGTCCGCTATGCCGAGTCGCTGGCAGCCAGTCAGCCTTCGTTTGATCGGCTGGATCAGGCTCTGCGGGCACCGCCGACACTGCTGGATGATGTGCTGCGTGAGCTGACGGAGGCGGCGATGCAGCGGCATCAGCCTCAGGTTGTGCTGCTGACTGTGCCGTTTCCGGGGACTGTCTATGCGTCATTCCGGATTGCTCAGACGATTCGTCGGCAGTATCCGCAGACGGTGCTGGTGCTGGGTGGTGGTTATGTGAATACGGAGTTGCGTGAGCTGCGTGAGCCGCGTGTGTTCGATTATTTTGATTTTGTGATGCTGGATGCAGGAGAACGGCCGCTGCTGGCGCTGGATGAACATTTGCGGGGGCAGCGGAATCGTGAGCAGCTGTGTCGGGCGTACTATCGGGATGCGGAATCCGGTGTGGTGCATTATGTGCGTGGTACGGAGCCGGACGTGCCTTTCGCCCACACGGGGACGCCGACGTGGGACGGTCTGCCGCTGTCGCAGTACCTGTCGACTCTGGATATGCTGAATCCGATGCATCGGCTGTGGTCGGACGGTCGCTGGAACAAGCTGACGGTGGCGCATGGGTGTTACTGGAAGAAGTGCAGTTTCTGCGATGTGACGCTGGACTATATTTCCCGCTATGATGCTCCGGCGGCGCAAGTGCTGGCGGACAGGATCCAGTCAATTGTGGCGGAAACGGGTCAGACGGGGTTTCATTTTGTTGATGAAGCTGCGCCGCCGAAGGGGCTGCGGGCATTGGCGGAGGAGATTCTGTCGCGGGGTTTGAAGATTTCGTGGTGGGGCAATATTCGGTTTGAAAAATCATTTAGTCCCGAGCTTTGTCAGCTGTTGGCGGACAGTGGGTGTATCGCGGTGTCAGGTGGTCTGGAGGTGGCTTCGGACCGTCTTTTGGCACTGATGGAAAAGGGTGTTTCGGTATCTCAGGTGGCCAGAGTGACGCGTGGCTTCAGCGATGCCGGGATTCTGGTGCATGCCTACCTGATGTACGGCTTTCCAACTCAGACCGTGCAGGAAACCGTGGACGCTTTAGAGTATGTCCGGCAGCTGTTTGAAGCCGGCTGTATTCACAGTGGTTTTTTTCATCGATTTACCTGCACGGTGCATTCTCCGGTGGGTCTGCATCCGGAGCGTTACGGGATAGTTCTGAAGCCTTTGCCGGCGGGGGCATTTGCAAAGAACGATGTTGAGTTCAGCGATCCGACGGGTGTGGATCATGACAGTCTGGGGAAATCGCTTTCGAAGGCGATTTACAACTTCATGCACGGTGTGGGGCTGGAGGCGGACATTCGCAGCTGGTTCCGACAGAAGGTGCCGCGAGCGACAGTGCCGCGGAACTTTATTGCGAAGGCGCTGCAGGCGGGGCGGTGAGACTGGCACTGATGGTCAGTAATTGGCTGTAAATATTGCGTCCGGAGATGTTTCTGTGTCTTGCCACGAATTGCGGCAAGCCTGTCCGCAGAACCGGGCCGTTCGGCCATCTGTTCGCGCATGACTGCGTCGGCCACGGCTTTTCGAAGCACTCGGCTGGGCAGACGGTTGAGGTGCGTATCTGTGACGGTCGGGCGGTTGCATTGCTGCGGGGGCACTGCAAGAATTGCTGGCGCTGCGTAATTTCCTGCCCTGTTTTCCTGCCCTGGAGTTCTGATCATGGTGCGTTCATCGGGACGTCGTAGTTTTCTGAAGTCTGCTGCTTTCGCTGCTGCGGCGACCTCCTTTTCTCGCAGCAGTTACGGTCGGATTCTCGGGGCCAACGAGCGATTGAAGATCGGTGCGATCGGAGTGGGCGGGCGCGGAGCGGGTGATCTGGATGCGGTCAGTTCAGAAAACATCATTGCGTTGTGTGACGTGGATGCTGACCGTCTTGGTGCTGCCGCCGCTCGCCACCCGCTGGCAAAGAAGTATGCGGATTATCGGCAGCTGCTGGAGCAGACTGATCTGGAAGCTGTGGTCGTGGCGACTCCTGATCACCACCATGCTCCGGCCACTGTTCGTGCTCTGCGACGTGGTCTGCACGTTTACTGCGAAAAGCCCCTGACTCACACCGTCGAAGAGGCGCGACTGATTGCTGCCTTGTCTCGTGAGAAGCAGGTTGCAACCCAGATGGGAACTCAGAATCACGAACACCCGGGGTATCTGCGTCTGGTGGAACTGCTGCAGTCTGGGGCGATCGGAGAAGTGCAGGAGGTGCATGTGATTACTGATCGTCCGGGGAGATGGTGGCCACAGGGTATGGATCGTCCTGCGGATACCCCGGCTGTCCCGGGTTCACTGAGCTGGGATTTGTGGCTTGGTCCGGCTGCCGAACGACCCTACAACCCGGCTTATGTGCCGTTCCGCTGGCGAGGCTGGTGGGATTTCGGCTGTGGTGCGGTGGGCGACATGGCCATTCATCTGGCTGATCCGGCGTTCTGGGCACTGCGGCTGGGGGGGCGAGTGAAGGTGACATCGCGTGGCCCGGCGCCGTCTCAATGGAGTGCTCCGGCGTGGATGGAGACAAAATTTGAATTCGGCCAGCGAGGCGATCTGCCGCCAGTGGTGCTGTACTGGTATGAGGGTGAGACGAAGCCGAAACCTGAGATTGCGGCAGAGCTGCCGATGAATGGCTCGCTGTTCATTGGCAGCCAGGGGCGAATCGCCATCGCTCATGACGGGTTTCCAAAACTGCTGCCGGAAGCTCAGTTTGCGGACTTCAAGGCGCCGGCACCATCATTGCCGGACTCTCCGGGACATCATCGGCAGTGGCTGGATGCCTGTCGGACGGGATCACGAACGGGCAGCGCCTTTTCGTATGCAGCTCCGTTTACGGAAATAGTGCTGCTGGGGAATGTGGCTTATCGGGCCGGTCAGACAATTGAGTTTGATCAGGAGACCGGCAAGATCCTGAATGCTCCTGCTGCTGAAAAATATCTGTCGAAAGAGTATCGGCGGGGCTGGGAAATCACCGGGTGACTTCGCTGGCGTTTTGCCCCAGCATTTGCTGTTCCAGATCCACTCCGGTCAGCAGGCTCCAGTCCCGCAGCAGTTGGCGGAAGACTGGTCCCTGGCCGGGGGCGATGCGGGTTTTGCTGCCGTCCACGGACAGTACCGGCAGCAGGCAGGATGGCGATGACGTCAGGAAGATTTCATCGGCATCCTGCAGCTCGGACGGATCTACTTTGCGCCGCGTGAAAGGAATGCCAGCAGCGTGAGCCAGCCGTTCGACAAGTCGGCTGCTAAGGCTGTTCAAGACGTCGCCAGCGGGTGTGGCGATCTGTCCGCTGCTGACAACGCAGATACTGGAGGTGCTGGTTTCAGCGATACTGCCGTCGCGGTTCAGCAGCAGTGCTCGACTGCCTGGTGACTGCTGTTCGGCCGCATGATCAGCCAGCCACCAGTGCAGGCGATTACGAACCTTCAGTGACACGGGAAAGCAGTCTGCGGGGATCTGCCGCACTTGCGAAGTCGTCAGGCGAACTCCCGATACAAACGAGTTTCGCCAAAGAGCAAATGGCAGCGGATAGGTGTGGACCACCGTTGTCGGCTGGCTGCTCGGGCGTCCCAGGTAGGTGGAATTTCCACCGGCAGTGGAAAACAGCACGACCCCCAGATCAGAACCATCCGGCAGCAGTTTGAAGTTGTGTCCGGTGACCGTTGCGGCAGCCTGCAGCAGCTGGTGTTTTCCCGGAGCTTCAGGGAAGTCAAGTTCCTGCAGGGCGTGCAGCAGTCGGTCAATGTGCTGCTCAGCAAACAGAAATCTGCCATGGTAGGTGCGGCCGGCGTCTGTAACGGCTGCTCCTGCAACAACTGCAAGATCCCAAACGGGCACCGCGGCAGCGCTCCATGAAACCAGTTGTCCGTTCATCCAGACGACGGGTTCGGCGGAGCTCTGCTGCTGTACTGTCGTGGTACTCACGGTCTGGTTACTGCCATGCTGCAGCGGGTTTCGGGGTCTGCTTCTGTTTGCCGCTGCCGATGACGAGGAACAGTGCGATCAAGGCCATCTGTACTGTAAAGAACATGGCCAGTGCATACAGACGACCTTCGGTGAAGCCATAACTGTGCAGTCCGGCTCGCAGCTCGTTCACGCCAAACCACGACCAGGCAGTGACAATATTGCCGAACATACTGAGCACACTGGTGCCGAAGTCGCCCACCATTTTGTCCCAGCGAGCATGCAGGATCAGAGCGTTCCACATGACGATCAGCATGGCTCCGTTTTCCTTCGGGTCCCAGCCCCAGAAGCGGCCCCATGAATCGTCAGCCCACAGCCCTCCAAGTACAGTGCCGACGAGGCTGAAGAACAGTGCAAAGCAGAGTGTGCCATAGACCAGTCTGCCCACATGGGGCAGCAGCGGCTGGCTGCGTGAATCCTTCACAGGTCGTCCCTGTGCTCGTTCCAGCAGGTTGATGGCACACCACGCGACACCCAGGAATCCGGCAGCAAAAGTGGCGGAGTATCCGAGTGTAATGCAGACCACGTGCGTGGCCAGCCAGAAGGCTGTGTCCAGTACCGCCTGCATGACTCCGATTGTGTCGCCTTCGTCGAGAGCGAGGTAGTGAGCGATGACGAGGGCAGCTGACCCCGTGGACGCTCCGACAAGACTGCCGATGCCGTTTTTCAGGAACAGTTCCACGAAGAAGGCTGCAATTACGACCCCCCAGCCAATGAAGATGGCAGACGAGTACAGGTTGGTGACGGGCGGTCGGCCTGAAATCTTCATCCGCAGCCAGAGGGCGAACGTGTGCACAATAAAGGACAGAACCAGCAGGCACAGTGCAGATCGATGCAGCGACCCATTCAGCGGGAACAGCCAGCCCACGAACACGATAACGATGATCGGGACGTACAGGTAAATGGCCTTCCAGAACGGTTCGAAGTAGTTGAACCATGCCTCCAGCTGTACTCGCTGCAGGTCCACGTGCGGCAGTGCGGTTTTCTTCAGCCACTGCTGATAGTCGTCCAGTTTTGTGTTGAAGGCAGCTGCGTCGCTGGCCTTCCAGGCATTGAAGATATCGCCGACGAATGCGGCACTGGCGTTAAATGTTTCATTGGCTTTGCCGCCTGGCATGACGTCGGCCGCATGTTTCTGCAAATCGCTCCAGAGCAGACCGGCGATTTCCTGATTGACGACGTTCATCAATGAGCTTTCATCGGCGGTTCCGGCAGCCTGCAGTCTGGCGCGAATCGCGTCGACTCGCCGATCCTGCGGAGCATTCTGCTGCAGTTCCGAGATGACTTCGAACAGTTCTGCGGCGATGCGCTGGCTGGCGAGTGCAGTGGCCTGCTCCCGCGTGACCGTGGCAGCAATCTCGGCACCGGTTTTCCCGGGTCCGGCGTCAGCGATCAGTTTCAGGATGCTGTTAAGAAACGGATCTTCAACTCGCTGCAGAGCATCAGCGGCACGTTTGGCGACGTCCGCAGTGCCGTCAGTGCTGAGGGCTTCACCGGGCGCGGGAGTATTGCTGAGGATGTCCCAGGTGCCTTTGACGGACGTCTGCACCAGCTGCAGCGGTCGCACGTCGCGGATCCAGTCTGCAAACTGCTGACTGCTGGAGATTCCGGCGTCCTGCAGCTGCTGGTTGAGCCGACCGAGACTGCTGGCAACGATGAAAGTTTCCCACGATCGTGTTTCATCATCCGTGCCGGTTGGTACGGCCATCACAGCCTTGCTTTCACCGAGACGCTGCAGGATTCGCCAGACGGTGATTGAGCTTTCCAGCAGATTGTCCCCGGGCTGGCTTTGGAACACCTGGGCGACCTGATTCAGACGACCCATGGTGTCAAACAGGGCCCCGACCCGACGTTCAAGTGTAGTCAAATCGAATTCACGTTTTTCGCGACGTTTTTCGTTGCCTTTCTGCCAGGCATTGTCGAGTGCCTGCAGGTTGGGCCGAATTTCGGCCAGCGAGTAAACAAAACCGGGACGCTGTTTTAGCGACAGGAGTGCCAGCACCTGGTCATCGTTGATCTTGATGACGCGGTGTCGTTCGGCGAGTTCCGGACGCAGAATCAGGTCCAGCAGCCAGTGAATGGCGGGAGCTTTGCGAACCATGAGGGGCCGCAGTCGTTCTTCGACCGAAGCTTCTTCTTCGTCCGCCAGCTTTGCCAGTTTGGCGATCCAGTCAGAGTAGGAACCGCGGAGCGTCTGCAGTTCTTCGAACGGCGCCCCAACGGCCTTTTCCGGCCATGCTTTTCGAACTGCATTCAGCAGCTTTTCACGCACTTTGGCTTCGTTCAGCTGCCATGCTTCCAGCTCGACTTCAAGTGTGGATTTGTGGGACGTCATCAGGAGCAGGGTGCGAGCGACCGAATCGAGTGGCTGAGCACGCCCGTTCCAGGCGACGGGCAGCTGTGCCGCTGCATACAGATTGAAGGTGCCTTCGACCGGTTTTGGACTGCGAACTCCACGAGCCAGCCAGAGGATACAGACGCCGGTCAAAAGGACGGGCAGCCAGATTCGCAGTGCTGCGGCGACGGGTCCGGCGGCAGGCTGCAGAGTCTGACTGGATGACGGGATGCCGCTGGCAGGAATCAGGCGATCCTGAGCATCACTGGCTGCCGCTGCCGGAACCGCTGTCTGGCGATCCAGCCGCGCCAGAAATCTCATCAAAGTCTGACCGAACTGAGCAAACATGCCAAAGGCGACCACCATACAGGCAATGTAGGGCAGCATCCAGCCGCTGTTGCGGACGACAGAGAGTGTGGAAGCTTCCTGACCGCTGGGCAGAGTCAGGTAGTTGGACTGGTAGAATGTCTCGCCGCGGTATCGCAGCGGGTTATTCATCCACAGTGTGAAACGCTGGGTCTGATTATCCTGAGTGATCTCGATGCTGGAACGGAAGTCGCGGGGTGTGGAGGAGCCGACGTAGGTGGTGCGACTGACATCCAGCAGCTTGACGGAGTACGGTTTATAGTTGCGCTGGAAACGCAGATAGAAGAAGTAGTCTTTGCCCTCGATCGTGGCTTTTTCTGCCAGGGTGGAATTCAGCTCGCTGACATTCTGGGACACCAGCATGGATTTCAGCACTTTTCCGT
>JBJTPZ010000514.1:0-6459 GCA_046075365.1 Planctomycetaceae bacterium | reverse complement strand
CAGTGTTTCCGCGGCCAGTGTTCCAGTTCCGCTGATGTTTCCGTGCAGTGCGGCGAAGCTTTGCGCCTGGACGGTGAGAGTTCCGGTCAGGTCAATTTCGAGTCCATCTGGCAGATCCGTGAAGAAGCTGGCTGGTGCATTGCCGATGCTGTTTGCCGTGAGCGTCAGGTTGCGGGCGGAGACATTGAGCCTGCGGCCAGTGGTATCATCGTTGTTGTCGAAGATGTCACCGGTGACACTGACAGCGACAACATTTCCGCCGGTATTCAGTTCTGACAGGAAGATGTGTCGCTGCGCCTGCAGCGAGATCAGACCATTTTGGGCTGTGAGGGAAGAGCCTGGATCCAGCAGAATGTCCTGATTGAAGGCATTCAGGACGATGCTGCCGTTTGCTGCGGTGAAGACATCGCCGTCAGCTTCGGCGACGATCTTTGAACCATTGAGAGTGATGAAGCCGGTGTCTGAGGCGATGCGTTTTCGCAGTGTCAGCAGATCGGTGGCTTCCAGTCTGATATTTCCGGCATTGGCGGCACTGACTTCGGCTGCTGCGTCAATATTTCCGGCATCATTTGCGAGGTAGATATTTCCGGCTGCTCCAGAGGTGCGGAGGCCCTGCCCGGCCAGTCGGACAGGCCCGGCGGAGCGAATGTTGATGCTGCCGAAGGTTGTGGTGGCTTCGAGTTCCGGGGCACTGATATCGATGTCCTGAGCCGGTGTGTTGTCACCGATATCTGCTGTGGCAAACAGGCTGATCAGGCCGCCTGTAGTCAGATTGGGGGACTCAGACTGCGTGTTGTCGAGGATGCTGCCGGGGGTCAGAGTTCCACCGGCGCTGGCCGAGATATTTCCGCTGCTGCTGATCACGCGGCTCAGGCGAATGTCACCTGTGGCCTGCAGCGTGATCTGTCCCTGATCGCTGACAACCTGAGCGCCGTCGTCCTGCTGAATAAAGTTGCCGATGGTTCCCTGGCTGCCAAATCTGACCGCGCCGGCATTGAGCGTGACAGTGCCATTGCCGCCGGTTTCAATCGTCGTCGCAGCAGCCTGCTGCAGATTTCCGTCTGCCTGCAGCCGGATACTGCCCCGCGATCTGTTCACGACACTTTCATCGATGCTGATCGAACCGGCAGATGTCAGTTCAATGGTTCCGGGAGCAGCCGTTCCGCTGTTGTTCAGAATGATGAGGCCGCGGTTTGCGAAAACGCTGGCTGCGGTGACTGATCCCAGAGCGTGCACCCGAATATCGGCCCTGTCGGTGGCAGCCGCCAGTTTCAAGTCCGGTCCGTCCACTTCGATGAGCTTGCCATCGCTGCCGATGCCATTGACAGCAACCAGCTGAATCTGAGCTGCCTGCAGATCGGCAGCCAGATCTTCATTCAGTTCGGCAATAAAATCGGCGGAATTCGCGAAAAGAGTCCCGGATGCAGAGACGTTGTCTGCCAGTATGCCGCCGCTTTCGAAGGTACGCAGGACGACGGATCCGGAACTGGCCGTGATATTCTGCAGTGTCAGACGACCGGCGGTGGTCTGCACTGTGATATCACCGGCGTTGGTGCTGGCTGAAACAATGTCGGTCGGGCCGTTGCCGTTGTAGAAGATGTCACCTTCCGACGTGGTCAGGCTGGTGCAGACGGCAGGAGCAACGCTGTTCAGACTGATATTTCCGCTGCTGGTTTCTGCCAGCACAGTGGCGGATCGCAGCTGGATCGAGTTCAGGTTGCCGATACCCGTGGCGGCTCGAATCTGCAGATTGGGAGCATCCAGCAGAGTTGTGGCATTGGCTGCACCGCCGGCGGCGTTCAGTGTAATCGCGGCACCGGCTTTGACCTGTCCGTCGATCTGCAGCTCGCCGCTGTTATTGCCGCTGTTCAGGAACAGTTGTCCGGTTCCTGCAGTGCCGGCCTCAATCAGTGAACCGGCGGTGGTTTTCAGATTGCCGTGGCCGTCGCTGCCTGCCGTCAGTCTGATCAGCTTTGTTGCCACCAGCTGGCTGCTGATGGTGATGTCGTCCGCAGCCGTCATGATAATCTGTTCGGGATCGATGGCCGCGCTGACTGTGATGTCGGCTGCTGAGGTCAGCGTGATGTTTCGCCCCGTGAAGATCTTGCTTTGCACCCGGATGGCTCCGTCGGCCTGCAGCGACAGATCCCCGGTGCCGGCTGTGGATGTCAGGCTCAGGTTATTGCCATCGAAATCCCGCAGCTGCACTGCGGTGGCTGCACGGATCTCCAGTCCGCCGGCTGAAAGTGCATCCAGCCCGCCGATCTGTCCGGTCCCGGGTGCGTTCAGAGTGATTCGCAGGCTTTCGGACTGGCCCGATCGAAACAGCAGATTTTCCGAGAACAGCTGTGTCCCCGGAGTCCCGCCGTCGATGTCCGCCGCGGCGATGCGCAGATTTCCCGGGACAGTCACAGGAGCATTCAGGAACAGGGTTCCGCCATTCAGGCCGTCCGTATCTGCCAGCAGTGCCAGATTTGTGACCGACGGGTTGACCGTGGAAAAGCTGAGGTCCTGACCGGACATCAGAAACAGAGTCTCGGCAGCCAGTGTCCCGGTGGCGGCAATCGGTCCCTGCAGCGCGGCAAAGGTCGTGGCCTGCACGCTGAGGACCCCCGACACACTGATCTCCAGCGCATCCGGAAGACCCGTGAAGAAGTCGACCGGCTGCTGTCCGATGGACCGAGCCTGCAGCTGCAGGTCCTGCGCGGTAATGTTCAGGCGTTTCAGCGCAGTGCTGTCGTTGCTGTCAAACAGGCCACCCTGCTCAGCAGTGGCTGAGATGTTGCCTGCGGTTTGCACTTCTGCCAGGACCAGATTTGTGGCCGCCCGCAGCACGATCGCGCCACTGGCAGCTGCGAAGGTGGTCTGAGCATCCATGACGATTTCGTCACTGACGGCCTGCAGTTTCAGCGAGCCTGCTGCTCCGGTGAAAATGTCACCGTCAGCCTCGGCGTCAATCCGCCGACCAGTCAGGCGAATGTGGCCGGCGTCCGAGGCGACTTTGAACCGGACTTTGATGTCGTCGATGGCTGTCAGCTCGATACTGCCGGTGCCGCGGGCCGAGACCTCCCCGGAAATTTCAAGGCCCCCGGCTGCGGTTGTAACCTGAATGTCACCGTTGTCACCCTGCGTTCGCAGACCCGTGCCGTTGATCCGCAGAAAATCACTGGAACGCAGACAGATGACGCCGGTGCCCGCAGTGGCCTGCAGGCCGAACACATGAATGTTCAGGTCCTGCTCAGGATCCGGGCCGCCGATATTGGTTTTGGCCAGCAGTGTCAGTGTCCCGCTGGTGGATATGTTAAGCTGTTCTGCAACAGTATTGTCGACGATGCTGCCAATGGTCGGGCCGAGTCCCGCTTCAATTCGGATATCGCCCGCTGCGCTGAGTACTTCGGCGAGCACAACGTCGCCGCCTGCTTTCAGCTGGATCTGGCCCTGCTGACTGCTGATGACAGCACCCTCGGTCATCTGCAGACTGCCGGGCAGGGAGGTTTGCTGATCGGCACCGGCGAACATGCTGATGCTGCCGGAACCGCCGGTGATGACCTGCGTCTGACTTTCCTGGAAGATGTCTGATCCTGCGGTCAGGCTGATTGCTCCGCTGGCCAGATTTTCGATGCTGCTGACAAGTGCCACGAAGCCACCGGCTTCAAGGTGGATGGAAGTGCCGGGATTGTTGTCTAAGGGATCGCTGATTTTCAGGCCCTGCAGGTTGCGAGTCTGCCCGATGATGACGTTCTGCAGGGCCTGCAGCCGAATTTCGCCGGTGCTGGTGAGCGCTGCCAGCGTCAGTTCCGGTCCGTCAATTTCAATGGCGTTGGCGGATGTGCCAATCCCGTTGTTGGCTCGGATTTCTATCTGCTGGGCACGCAGGTCGGCATCTGTGTCCGCACCGAATTCAGCCACATTGCTGCCGGCATTAATGCCGATGAACCCGGCGGCGATCAGATCCCCGACCAGCACGGGGCTTGTGGGACCCGAAAGCAGCAGGATGTCACCGACTTCGCTGAACGCCTGCTGGACCTGCAGCGGACCGTTGACGGCAGTGAGCCGGATATCACCGCCAGTGGCCGTGACCAGTTCGAAGTCTGCCGCCTGCTGATTTTCGATAACGATGTTGCCAGCCCCGGCAAACACGTTTTTCCAGGTGCCGCCGCTGCTGTTCTGCAGCAGAATTCCGCCGCTGCCTGTGCTGGCATTGATCATGCCGGACTTGATGCGCAGTGGCGCGAGATTCCCCAGGCCGTCGAAGGCATTCAGGCTGAGTGTCGGAGCGGCCAGCTCGGTGCCGGCGTTGATTGAGCCGCCCGTGGCCTGAATGGTCATGGACCTGCTGGCTCTCACGGTGCCATTCAGCTGCACTGTGCCCTGCTGTTCGCCGGCCTGCAGCAGCATGTCACCCGGAATGCCCGGAACACCGGCTTCCACAAACGACGTGGTCGAGGTCAGCAGGTTTCCGGTGCCGTCGGTACCGGCTGAGATCTGCAGCCGGCTGGCCGCGGAGATGGCAGCAGTGACGGTGATGTCGTCGGCAGCCGTCAGGGTCACGATATCGGGGTCAATCGCTGCCAGCACTTTCAGGGTACCGCCGGAGGCCAGCGTGATACTGCCGGCGGCTGAAACCTTGCTCTGTACAATAACATCGGCAGCCGAAGTGAGATTCAGGGACCCAGCGGCAGAAAGCGACTGCAGTGCGAATCCATTACCGTCAAGATCGGCCAGTGCGGTGGCTGAGTCAGTGGTGATGTTCAGACTGCCGCCCGAGCGTCCGTCAAACTGACCGGGCTGGCCGGTCTGAGTGGCCAGCAGGCTGATGTGCAGATCTTCCGACTGTTGTGAAATGAACAGAATGCGGCCGGCGGACAAATCCAGTGAACCGTCGGCAGCACTGACGTCAGCTCCCTGAATCAGCAGACTTTCGGGCAGAGACAACTGGTTGGGCAGCAGGACGGTTCCGCTGCCGTTGCCGTCGAAGTCGGCAATCAGTGCCAGGCCCTGCAGCTCGGACTGACCGCTGCGTGTGAAGTCGACATCGCCGAAGCTGGCCAGTGTCAGGTCATGGGCCTGCACATTCAGCTGGCCGTCAATACGTCCGAAGAATGCGGCGAATCCGGGAGCGGCAGCCGTCAGGTCCCCGGTCAGCTCAACTTCAATATGGTTGCGAAACAGGGGAAACAGGTTGGGTCCGGATGATCCGATGTCGGCACTGGTTTGCAGCAGCAGGTCGTGAGCACGAATGTTGGGCTGAATCCCGGGACCATCATTGCCGTCTGTCAGGCTGCCATTGGTCACCTGCAGCCGCACGAAACGTCCGATGTTTTCGACACGACCGATGGACAGATTACCGGGACCGCCGCCTTCGATGATTTCGAGGCTGCCCGAGACGGTATTGATGGCCGTCAGGGAGCGGACATCGGTTTCCAGCGGATCGGCGTTGCCGATTCCATGGGCGGCAGTGATGTCCAGCGATTCAGCGCGAAAACTGATCTGTTCGATCTTGCCGTCGGCGACTTCGCCCTGAGCCGTGACAAGGATCGAGCTGCGTGAATCGACACGGCCTTCGACTGTGACATCACCCGCAGCATGCAGCTCGACTGATTTCGCATGCAGGATGCCGCGGACGTCGATCAGACCCTGAGCACTGACGTTGACGTGATGGTCGGGGGCGTCAAGGATTGGGTTGGGGCCGCGAGTGGACTGTGCCAGCAGCACGTCACCGCTGGTTTGAATGGTGAGGGCCGCGGTGGTGGAGCTGCTGGAAAGTGTGATGGAATCATTGAGAATGACATCGACGTCGCCCTGGCCGGAGCTGGCAAGGATGCTGATGCTGGACGCCGGACCCTGCAGCAGGGATTCCTGGACGGACAGCAGCGTGCCGTTTTCAAGGATGCTGATGCCGGCAGCACTGGTACCGACCCACTGTCCCATGGAATCGCTGAGTTTGAACTGCAGATCACCGGGACCTTCGCTGACGTTGAGGGCACCGGGGGCGGTGAAATTATCGAGTGTCAGGCCAGTGGCATTGAGCACGAAGCTGGCATTAAAAACGCGGCGATCTTCCAGGCGTGCGAAGCGGATGGGGCGTGGTGCGGGGCGTGCGGGTGCAGCCGCGCGAGGACCGGCGGGGCCGGCACCTTTCAGCAGCTGCAGGACCCGGGAAAGGAACGTACGAAGGCTCATCGGCTGAACTGCCTTTCCGACTGATACCGTTCAGATGCATTCGGGAAGAATACAAAGTATGGGTAATCTGTGCCAATTTTCGACTCTGCGGGCAGATTTCTGCATTGGGCGGATGCAGAAAGGCTGACGATTTCGCGGGAAGAATCGAGCAGACGGCAGCCTGAGACTGCCGGCGGGGCTCATTCTTCATTTTCAAGGTCTCTTCCTGCAGATCGATCCAACCCTGACATTCGCTTTTGTCGAAATAATCGGAAAGTGGCTTGAGCAGTGAACAGC
>JBJTPZ010000513.1:0-9376 GCA_046075365.1 Planctomycetaceae bacterium | reverse complement strand
GCCGCAAAACCAAATGCTCGCGGCCTTCCGCTACTTTTGGCAGGAACAAAATCTCTTCCTGAATTTCGGGGGCGAGGTTGGTCAGATTCATGATCTGCGTCACTCGAGCACGCGTGAGATGCCCCAGGCGGGCCTGTTCTGCGTAGTCGTGGATTTCGCCGTCACGGACCAGCGGGTCGAAGTGAATAGCGAGCGCCATGAGCCGCGTGATCCGCGGCAGCCGCCCCTGCACAGAAGGTTGGACAGGGACAGACGTTACCAGTTTTGTTCCTCGTTGACCTCTTTCGAAATAGACGACTGTCTCGAGCAGCAGTTCGCGGGTCATTTCAATTCTTCTCGCTGTCCGTTGATATCGCATCCTGCGACCTGCTGTTTATCGACACGCGGCACACCGCTGACCAGTTGACTTGGGAGCTGCAGCGGCACGCCGGCAAGGTCCGGCAGCGGATCGTGCTGCACGACACGCAGATTTTCGGGGAACGTGGTGAAGACGGCGGTCCGGGGTTGCTGCCAGCAGTTCGTCGTTTCCTGAACGAAAACCCGGAATGGTCGGTCGTGCATCATACGCAGGCGAATCACGGACTCACGGTGCTCAGTCGCGATCTACGGGACAAACCTGCATTGCCCGGCACCATCAAGATGGCGGCCAACTTCACGAAGTCTCTGGCGGCCCACGTGGCTGACGGACTGCAGAAAGTCGATGCCCTGGAACTTCAACATCGCCTTGAGATCTGCACGTTGTGTGATCAGCGCAACGACGATCGCTGCAGCGTCTGTGGCTGTTACCTGGCGGAGAAGGCGTCGTGGCGTTCCAGTGAATGTCCGTTGGGGAAATGGAAGCAGAGAGAAGAGGTGTCCCATGTCGAGTGAACTGCCATTTGTGAGTTGCCTCTGCCCCACATATCGGCGGCCGAAACTGCTCGAGAACTCGATCGCCTGCTTTCTGGCCCAGGACTATCCAGCCGATCGCCGGGAACTGATCGTGTTAGACGATGCCGGCGAGCTGCCGAACCAAACGGGCGACGGCTGGCAGATCATCAGCATCGCCCGGCGGTTCAGGTCTCTGCCAGAGAAGTTCAATGCATTGGCAGGACTGGCACGAGGCGAGATTCTCATCGTCTGGGAAGACGACGACATCTACCTCCCGCACCACATCAGCAGTCATGTCACCGCCATGGAAGGACATCTCTGGTCAAAGCCATCGAAGGTCCTCAGCGACTACACGGGTCAAATTCAGGAAGAAGATGCCACCGGCCGCTTCCACGCGAGCCTGGCATTTACGCGGCAGGCCTTCGAACACGTCGGTGGCTGGCCGCTGACCATGCGCGGTGATTTTGATCAGCAACTGATCAGCCGGCTCAATTCCCTCGGCCGGGCCGGAGATCCTTGCACCATGGCGAGTCCGTCCTACGTCTTTCGCTGGGGATCCACGGGAGCCTATCACGGCCAAGCCATTATGCGAGGGCCGGATGATGAACACTGGTATAATCGAGTTTTGGTTTGATCATTGATTGAATCAGGTCGTCATATAGCACGACGGAACTTCCGTGCTGCCATTAAACCCAGAATTTGCGTTTTGGCAGCATCTGCGTTGTCATTTTCAAAGTGGCAGCAGACACCATTTCCTTCTGCGGGAAGAAGCCAGTATTACGATTCATCTTTTCCACATATGTTTGATCATCAATCCTCGAAACCTCGAGTTGGACTTTCGTCACTCTGATAATCCAGCCAGGAATTTTTCGGTGATCTGATTCAAATAGCCATCCCCCGAGCGTAAGTTCCGCACCGTCATCGCCCCCAACCCCCTATCCCAATATGCGTGTTCCCACAGGTGGTGGCAAATTGCGTCTGGGAATTCTATCTCTGGTCGAGCAGTGAACAGTTCATAGCCGCAATCTTGCCATGACGGCCAGTAGAACGCTTCCCGATTTAAAGTATGCACCAGTTCGGGATTCTGATGCGCCAGGTCGCCGCTGCGAAGAACGGAGATTTCCCCCCACATCCCAGATTGAAAGTCACGTTGTGACTCAAGCATCAGCTCTACAAATTTCGACTTCGGCTCCGCCAGAATGATAGCATTGCAAAGCTGTTTCTGATCCGAGTCTTCCCAGCCCATGACGCAACTATGTCGCAGCAGATCACCGAAGGGCCGCACGCAGAGCGTGTCCATGTCAAGATAGATGCCGCCATATTCGTAAAGAATATGTAAACGAGCAAGATCCGCCCTGTGAGCGTAATGATCACGTCGCACGTCCTGCCAGGTCTGAAAGTCCTCAATATGGCGACACTCCACTAACTCGCGAGCCAAATCCCACCACCGCCCCGAGGGCTCGTAGCACGTCCAGACGGTGACTCGTTCCGGACGATTCACCATGATTGCCGATCGAATCGCAAGGTAATGCATCAGGCCGAAAGGTCGTCCGCCAAAATCAGGCTTCAATCCAAACACAAAATGGAAATGATTGGGAATCCGATCTTGCGGTTTGATGGCGACCACACGAAGGTTTCGGATAGGAGTGCCATGATACCGCAGACATTCCTCCGGGTGCAGTTCGTCCACCATGTCGAAGGACCAGGTCCCTCCCTCGGTCACTTGAGTTTCAAATCCGACGGCCATGAAATCTCGAGCCAATTCCTCTGCTGACCACATGTTGCAATGTGCGTGAAAACGGTTGATCCGCAGCCTTTCTGCCGGAGTGAACAACACCGACCTCATCGCCCGAAACGACAGCTCCCCGGAGATCCATTGGTGGATGACAGACGCGGCATCACTTTGCACCACGCAGACTCGCCCTCCGGGAGCCAGCTTCCTATACAGCCCCCGCAGGAATTCGACGTATTGCACAGTTCCGACATGCTCAAGCGTATGTGTCAGATGAAACTCTCGGACCGATCGATCCTGATCAATGAAACTGTCAAGATTCGTTATATCCGCGAGAATGTCTGCCGGCGGCGTCAGATTTACTGTCGTGCAAACCTCACCACCAAAACCGACTCCACCCAGATCGTAGAGAGGACCGAAGAGGGGCAGGTCCTGAGGTATCCGGAAATTGTCACTTCCTGAGACATCGCCGATCCATGCGACAACATCCGACTTCCAGCAAAGCTTTCTCTGAGGATTCAATTTCATTGTGTCGGCAATGAACGAAAAATCTCCCCCATACACTGGCTGCCAATGACCAAACGTCAGCTCGCGGGGATGAATGAACATCGGCGTTCCCACGTTGTTGGGGATTAGCTTCGGCTCGCTCCACAAGCGTCTTCCATCGCAATATTGCATGCGAAACATAAAGCACGCGTCAGGGTCGGCAAGGATCGCACGCCGGATCGCCGCCATCCCATTTGGTGCGAGTTGATCATCGTCGTCCAGGTGCATGACGTATGGACACCGGGCAAATGGCAAACCATAATTGCGAGGCGTGTGACCCCAGTCACGATGTGGGCCGTCCGGCACTTCGATCAACCGACCCGGGAGAGCCAACTCATCCCACAGCTGCCGCAAGTCATCGCTGATTGGACCGTCCGAAAGAAGCAGCACTTCGTCACCTGACGAGAATTGCGACTTAATGCTCTGGAGTGTCAATCTTAGAGAGGGACGGCCGATGGTAGGAACAAGAACACTCAGATTCGTTGAGCGGCTGCCATTCCATTTTACAGGATGATCGACTGAGGCAGCAGGCTCATGCCTGGTTGTTTGATCGCTTCTGGGGCTGTCCATGTTCTGCGCCAGCCGTTTTGCGACACGGGTCAAATGCCTTGTCGCTGAGTCCACCTTCGCGATCAACGGCGGCTGCACGGTGGCGTCGCCCCATTGTCCGCAATGCTCATACCACTCTTCGTCACTCGCTGCCTGCATTGCATGTTGGGCTTGGTACTGATTGGTGGTTCCCCAGCGATAGATATAAGAAGGCGCATGGTTTTCACAAGGGTCGCAGGTCAAGTTCAAGTCCCCGAACTTCGCCATCAGCTGTTGATCGAAGTCGGCGCGCTTTGTCAGCGGCCATCCACCCACCTGAACAAAAACGCGACGCGAAAAAGCGATCGAGCCGTGAAACCGTCCTGCAGCCTGTTCTTCATTCAGACCGTCACCCGTGTGACTCCAGATTCGTGACGGTTTCGAATACTCACCTCGTTGCAAAGCAGTCGCATGTGCAGACAAATGCCAGGGAAGATAAATGTCATCATCTTCCCAAACGACAAGATACTCTCCTTGAGACAGCCCGGCTAATGCATTGTATTTCTCTGCAAGCGAACGAAAACGTGACGGAAGACTGATCAGCCGCCAATTCGGCCCGTGCGACGCCGGAAACTGTCCGGCGTCATCAAGGATGATCAACTCTCTTCGATTCGCGGGGTAATCCTGAGCCAAAAAGCAGGCGATAGCATTCTCGAGCAAGCGTGGACGTCGGAATGTCGGGCAGAGGCAGGACAGCATTGGAAGTGTCATAGCAACTCACAGTCGTTCCAGTTGTGTGAAGAAGTCGTTCCATTCTTGTTTGGCTTGTTCCATCCCCCAGTTGGCCTCCAGCCATTGTCTGGCATTGGACGCCATCAGCTTGCGTTCTTCCCGTTCGAATGCGGCGCGAGACGAGTAATACACAAACTCCCGCTGATCACGGCAGAGGAACCCTGTTTGGCCATGCTTCACCAGTTCTCGCCAGCCACCTCGATCGTCCACAATCAGCAGTGATCCGCTGGCCATGGCTTCAAAGCCAATCCGGGGGAGGTTCTCGTAGGTCTCTGTCATCTGGATGATGCAATGAGCATGGCGGTAAACTTCCTGAGCCGGCATTCCACCCGCCGGTACACCCCGAATCCAGTTGGGCTCGCGTCCGATCTTGCCGCGAATCTGGTCATTCAATCCCAGAATCACACCTTCTTTCAGGACGGGTGCCACCATCGTTTCGTACACCCACAACTGAGCCGGATGAAATTTCCCGGAGTCATCGCGGGAGACCCGGCCAAATCGAAACTGGTCTTCAGGACGATCGTGAATGTAAGGAAACTCGTCGATATGAAAATAAGGCTTCACCTTGAACCAGCGAAAGTTTTCATTGATCGACTTCAGCTCCCCCTCGACCTTTTCACGAGCATGATCCGTCTGATAGAGGAAGCAGTCAATCAGGCCACGGCGATGCATTTCCCTTTCCTGATCGAACAGCCAGGTCATGCAGTTCACAAATGTCGTGGACTTTGCATAAAGCTTGATGGCCTCCAGATGTTTGAGGAATTCGCCGTTGCAATAGGAAATCACGTGCATCCCTTTGCACGCGCCCCAGTCGCCGGGCGTATGCATCACGCAGCCACGCTCTTCCATCTTCATCGCTCGCAGGTTGTCATCGAGCGGCCCAGTATGAATCAAATGGACCTTTAGACCCAGGGCTTGCCAAACTCGTATCTGGTGATCCAGCTCCGTGTCTGCACCTCCCAATCGGGATGGGTGCCCGATCACACAAATCTCGTCCATTCAAAAAGCCCTTCAGGTTCTCATCCACAATTCGCACTCGGCGCAATGCTCGCCCATAACATTCGGCGAGCGGAGGGTGTCAGCCCTGCGAGATTTCTTCTTCTTCTGCACAGCCATAGATGTCGTGGCAGTGAACTCCAGATTCAGACAACCCACCAGTTTGCGCCGTCTGAAACAACAGTGGCCGACTGATACTGAGCGGCCAATGATCGCGTTGCAGCCCCATCGATTGTCTCACCGGATTGGGTCGCAATCGTTACTGCATTGGTACCGCCGCTGGTCCGCTTGACGGAGTACTGCCGACCGGAAATGCCGGCAGCACTCGGTAAAGTCACCGTCAGTGCCCCGCCTGTCGCATCACACAACACAACACTGTCTGTCGACGACACTGAATAGTTCGACGTTTTCGTAGTTATCGCCGTCGCGATCGGTCCGGCCACTTGCAGCAACGTGTTTGGAGATGTGGTGTCCAAACCTACATTTCCACTGCCATTCGGCTTCACCACGATGTCCGCGTTCGAAGAAGAGATGATCTGTTTGCCATTGATATCCAGATCCCCACCCAGTTTGGGTGCGCTGTCCTGAGCAATCTGAAGAAGAATCTGCTGCCAGACGGCTGCACCCGTCGATGAGTTGCGGCAAACGAACAGCTTCTGCGGTGTGGTATTGGTCCGCAGCCAAAATGAGCCCGGAAAAAAATCTTCGGTTTCGTCATCGTCCACCGTCGGATCGGCAGACTGAGCCCAGACACTCTTGGGACTCCAGTCAACGAGCGCCTTGAGATCATTCTGAATCGCAAGGCCACCATCTCCGGCGGGATCCGGAGTCAGAACCTGTAGTCCACGATAAGCGGTCAGTGAAGCCATAATTGTTCTCCTTGAGTTTCGTGAGAGGTGGTGGATCTGTTGTTTGAATACTGTGGCGATCGAGGGAGACTGCCCTTACAAGCTCGAAGCGCCAGCGAGTGAGTCGGCGTAGCTTTTCGCCGAGTCCCTGGCGCAGTGTGTGAACTGAATGCGTGCGACGCGTTTGTCTTTCAGACGCAACCTTTGCCAATTCATCACGGCGGCTTGTCAGTAAGTTCCGGCGACGTCAGAACTTCGTTATTGTCGCAACTGCGCGGAAGATTGACCGACTTGCGATGTTTCACAATCCCGTTCAACGCGTAAAACAAGGCCTCCCACGCGGTCAACGCACATCGCTGCCGGTTGATCGTCAGATTTCCGATGGCGAAATCCATAATCTGCTCTGCTGTCGATGCGAATATCTCGTCTACTGACCTCCCTTCTATGCCTTCACACAACATAGAAGCACACGCCTGACTCACAACGCAGCCCTGACCATGAAACCTCGCCTGCCGGATCGAATTCTGGACGACCTCCAGATCCAGCCAGATCTCATCGCCACAAAGAGAATTGCGAGCAAACCCCACGTAGGTTGGCCGATTGAGTGCTCCTCGCCATGTGGCGAGCCGGTCGTGCTCTACGAGGCGGTCATCAAAGCTCATTGAGAGAAATCTCCTGGCTTGTTCATACACATCGAATTCAGCGACACGCAGCACCACCACCGAACTCGTTATACACTGGAATCATTCATTCATGCTGCATTCAGCATCATAATCATCCACCACGTTCCGACCGTTCGGATACGTCATGCCAGTAATCCGAATCGTGTTCGATGAACCATCCGCATAACTGGACTGCATCTGCGGCGTCGTCCCGGTATTCACTTCACCGCCATGAGCCTGATACGACTGAGTCAGTTGGGCGAAATCGTTGTACACGCTTGGCGCAGAATCCGCCACGCCTTGGCATTGACTAGGAGAATTACTCATTTTCAAATGAAAGCGTTGCCACATGAAAAGTAGATTGCCTTTTTTTTACGATTGAATCTGTGTCACAATCGGAACAAAGCCTTCAGATGTGCGAACATAAATGACTTTCGTACCTTTTTCTAGCGGCCCATTACACGGGACAAAAACACCCTCAGGGTCCAGTTCGCGTGAAACAACAAGCCAAGGAAGCACTAAGTCAGGTTTGGTAAGTCTCTGAAGCGACTCGCCGAGACCGTGTCCAATATACAACACACCGGGTGCATGGCTACCCAACATTAAGAAATGCTGAGTTTCGGAAACAAGCAAGAACCCAGACGACCCACCCACGACGCCCAAGGGGCATAGTTTCAAATCAAGCACATTTGCCAAGAGGCGGATTTCAGTTTCGTAGCCAGGACCGACATTCGGATCAAAAGATACACAAATCGTCATTGAGTCTGAGCTTATTAGGCTGCAATTTGAGAGTTCATCTAGGATGCTTGATGCATATTCAAACTCCAATGAAGAACGCCAGCGTGAATATTGCAAATTCCTGCCATACTTTGGGCACCTAATTGCTGAGTTGATTTCGTGTGGCAGATCACGATGTCTGTCAAAATCCCGCATGGTCGACACCTTTTATCGCTTTGAGAAGGCCACTACACCCTCCACCGCCTGTCGCACGCACGCTACATGCTGGAGTTCGTGCACCTGTAGCAATATCTCTAGCCAACGATCCTGGCCCCAAAATGCTTTGTCCAGAACGAGATGCCTGGGTTAATGCTGGCAACTCTGCACAACCATATCGGAAGTCCGACCCGAACTGTCCTGCAAACTGCATAATGTCATCTGAAACCTCACCTGCCTGCGGTCCTAATCGCGTGGAACCCTGAATAGGCAGATAGCTACGAGCGCGGCTGCTCACGCCACTGTAGACTCTCGGCACTAACCCGTTTGGATAAACCAGTGCACTAACTTTTCCTTTCGTTGCCCCTGCTGCCCTGAGCGCTGCGGCGTCTGCAGCCGAAACCCGGCTTGCGACTTGTCCGGGGGAAGAAAAGAAGCCCGAGGCACTCGACGCACCGAGTCCGATCGCTGCGTCGCCAAATGTACCAAGTCCGTTTGCCGTTTCAGGGCTCGCACCTGCGAGAACAGCGGATCTTGAGATTGCTTCGTGCGTCCCAGAAGTCGTCGATTGATTCGTCCAAATTTGGCGAAGTCCTGCTTGCATACCGTCCAGCCCGTGGGCCAAGGCGATTCCTCCTGCCACTTTCGTCGCCATCGTTGGCTCGGGAGTCGCCAGCCCAGCCAAGCCAACAAGTGCCTCAGATGCACCTCCGGCAGTCCGAATTACTCCTTGGCCCCGAGTCGAAATGATTGCATCAGGAAGATGGTTGATATCCGCGATGATGGAACTCATTAGCGGATCATGAGAGTTAAATCGTAGGTAACGGTCTCGTTCAGCCTGCAATTCATCAGTCCACGGACGTCGCGGATCAAACGCAACGTGGCAACCGATGCAGCTCATCGGCTTTCTTGCAAGCAAAGAAGTTTCGCACAATGAAGCTGCGGAATTATCGCCAAACAGACCAATTCCATCTACCATGGATTCTGGCGATGAGCTAACCAATTCATAGAGACTCAATCCTGATGAATAACCAAGTGGATCTCTCTTATTCCACGTGCCAACATACGGCAGCAGGAATCGGTTTCTGACATAGTACATCCTCGACGGATCACCATCCCATCGATACCCGGCGTAGAGCGTTTCCCAGCAGGTTACCGAAAACGCCTGCACGGTTCCGGTGCTTGTCAGGAAAGTCGGGACACCGTAGGCATCGTAGCTGAACCGTTCTGTGATGGTTCCCGTCGAACTCGTCAGGGCGATGGTGTTCCAATTACCGTCCTGCAGGCAATAGCGGCGTTCATCAAGTGTGCCGTTACCATCCGTGTCGCGGTCGCGGAGAACGAGGTCGTCGATGTACCGCAGGCCCCAGACAAACTGACGATCTGCCGAAGTGCTGGTGCCAACGCGTTCTTCCACGACCTGCCAGCTTGGGGTGTAGTAATAGTGCCGGGCTTCGCTCAGCGTGCCA
>JBJTPZ010000512.1:0-2628 GCA_046075365.1 Planctomycetaceae bacterium | reverse complement strand
TGGGGGCTCCGGAATTGACGAATTCGTGGTGGTAGTTCACACTGTGCCGGGTCTGCTGTCTGTTCCCGCCACGACTTTCCGGAAATTGCTGCCATGCTGCGGTTGTGTCTTGCTCTGATGTTTTCCGGCGCTGCTGCCGGTTCGGCGTTTGCTGAAAACTGGCCTGCGTGGCGTGGTCCGGCCGGGAACGGCATCAGTACCGAGAAGAACATTCCTGCAGAATGGGGACCGGACAAGCATGTGGCCTGGAAAGTGGCTCTGCCTGGTCCCGCCGGCGCGACTCCTGTGGTCTGGGGGAATCAGATTTTTCTGACATCGGTGAACGAGGCCGGTGAGCTGCTGCTGTTGTGTCTGGATACCAAAGGTCAGCAGCAGTGGCAGCAGGTCGTGGCCAAAGGCAATCAGAAGTCTCGCGGTGACGAAGGCAATTCCGCTTCGCCGTCACCGGTGACGGATGGCCGGCATGTCTGGACATTCATGGGTGACGGGACGCTGGCCTGCTACACGGTCACGGGCGAGCAGGTCTGGAAGTTCAATCTGCAGGACCGCTACGGTCGTTTTCAGATTCAGTTCGGAATGAGTTCAACGCCGGTGCTGGAGCAGGGCCGGCTGTATCTGCAGCTGATTCACGGGGAAGGCAACCCGCAGACTCGGGAGGCCGTCATTGTGGCACTGGACGGCAGTACTGGTGCCGAGGTGTGG
The DNA here is from genome assembly GCA_046075365.1 of Planctomycetaceae bacterium. Classification (GTDB taxonomy): domain Bacteria; phylum Planctomycetota; class Planctomycetia; order Planctomycetales; family Planctomycetaceae; genus SXXK01. The sequence continues at coordinate 1,926 of JBJTPZ010000512.1, read as the reverse complement.
AAAGTGGATCGTCCGAGTGATGCGGAGGCTGAAAACGAGCATTCGTACGCATCACCAGTGCTCTATCGTGATGACAAAACAACGCTGCTGCTGAGTCACGGGGCTGATGTTATTGTCGCGCATGATCTGCAGGACGGCCATGAAGTCTGGCGCTGCGGTGGTCTGAATCGGCGGGATGATTCCGTTCTGCCGTATGACCGGACGCTGCGATTCGTGGCATCTCCGGCGACCGCCCCCGGCCTGATTATCGCTCCTTCGGCGAAGCAGCATCCGCTGCTGGCAATTCGCGCGGGTGGCAGTGGCGACATCACCAATTCGGCCAAACATCGCCTGTGGGACTGGAAGCGAACTCCGGACGTCCCCTCACCTCTGATTCTTGATGGTCTGGTGTATTTGTGCATGGAGAACGGCAATCTGACGGTGCTGGAAGCCGATACGGGCAAGGAAGTCTATTCTCAGGCGACTCATCGTCAGCGGCACCGTGCTTCACCGGTTTTTGCGGACGGTAAGCTGTACCTGACGGCTCGCGATGGCCGCATCACGGTGGTCCAGTCCGGCCGCGAATTCAAGGTGCTGGCGGTCAATGAGCTGGGTGAAGATCAGTCGGCATCTCCGGCCATTTCCGGCGGCACGATTTACCTGCGAACCTTCGGTCACCTGTGGGCCATTCGGAACAGTGGTCAGTGATCAGTGGTCAGTTGGGCGAGCCGCGGACGGGAGTCCGCGGGTGTGCGGCGTTTCCGTAGCTCGGGCTTTCCAGCCCGAGTTCTGTCCTTTGGCGACACTGGGGGAGCGGTTTGGCTCACGCGAAGCCGCGAAGCCGCGAAGAAAGTCGCAATGGGTTGTCCGGTGTGAGGTGGGGCGAGCCGCGGACGGGAGTCCGCGGGTGTGAGTGCCGTTGGGGTTTGGCCGGCGGCATTCCTGCCGTACAGGCGAAGGTGTTTCGAAGTGCTGTGTCCCCCGTTACCAAGGTGCTGTGTCCCCGTCACCGCCCCCTCAATGTGGTGTGTCCCCTATCGGCTCTATCTGCTCAGCGGACGCCGAGCTATCGTCTCGAGTCGCGACCGTGAGGGAGCGGTTGTGCGTGCCTGTGGAGGCTCTGGGGGCAGTTTGGCCTCACGCGAAGTCGCGAGGGTCGGTGTTCAGTGTCCGGTCAGGCGAGCCGCGGACGGGAGTCCGCGGGTGTGCGGCGTATCCGTAGCTCGGGCTTTCCAGCCCGAGATCTGTCCTCTGCGTTTGGGATGTTCGGGGATTGCTGCGCTGGTGTGCGTAAAGTTTGTCTCACGCCAAGCCGCGAAGGAGGGGGGGGGAACGCCGACGGCTCCCCAGCCCCAGTTCTGTGCGAGGGATCAGCTGGCGTTTTTGCACCGCTGATGGACGCTGATTAACGCCGATCGATACGAATGAGCTGGGCTTGAAATCTGCGTCGCTCGTCATTCATCGTGCTCGTGCTCGTAATCGTAATCGAAGTTACGTGTCGAGGTCCGGTCTTGTGAGTTCCGCGTTCTGCGTCCGGGCTATTTTCGAGTACGAGTCGGGTGGTTGGCGGCGGCAGGCGGCGGCGGGTGTTCAGAAGACTTCGGCCGGGTCGGCGGTGCGCAGTCGTCGGATGGCCATTGCGGCACTCATGCAGCACATCACCACTGTCAAAGCAAACACCAGCAGAGCACGCTCGGTGGTCATATAAAACTGCATTTGAATGGCCCTCGTCGCTACCCGGTACAGACCAATCGCCATGAAGAATCCGGGAAAGTAGCCCAGCACGGACAGCATCATCGCCTGACTGAAAACAACTCGCAGCAGATACCTGTCCGAAAACCCCATCGCTTTAAGCGTCGCGTACTGCGGCAGATGATTTGTGACTTCGGTGTACAGAATCTGGTAGACGACCACGAATCCCACAAAGAATCCGACGGCCGCGCCCAT
>JBJTPZ010000511.1:0-2268 GCA_046075365.1 Planctomycetaceae bacterium | reverse complement strand
CTCTCCCCCGTTTCACGGGGGCGAGGGGAGGAATGGTGGTCAGTTGGCGGTTTGGCTCACGCGAAGCCGCGAAGGAAGGTGCGAAGGGCAGTTGTTAGTAGGCGTTTTGCGAGTACGAGTACCGTCCGCCAGGGCGGACTGAGTACGAGTACGAGGTGCGTTTTTTTTCGATTTGACTGTTGCGGTTGGGAAGTCCCTTGCTGTTGGAAGCGTGGCTTTTTCCGTAGCTCGGGCTTTCCAGCCCGAGCACTGTCATCCGACTGCTTCGTGAGCCGGCACAGTCGGAAAGGCGGAAGGGGCTGTTTTTACGGGCAGATCTCGGGCTGGAAAGCCCGAGCTACGATGATGTGCGCTGGGGGATCATGGGGCCGGCTGGTGTCACCGCTGAGTTTCATCCGGGCCGGAATGACGGTTGGCTGGCGAGTCCGGCGTCGGGCTGGTATTGTTTTACAAGGGGCATTTTTCAGTAGGTTGCGGGAGCTCTGTGATGACTGTTGACGGACTGGGGCGTCGTGGTTTTGTAACGTGGGCATCTGTACTGGCGGCCGGGGCCGGGACATCGATCGTGAAGGCTCAGGACGCACCTGCGAAACCGCAGGACGCGCCTGCCGGTGAGGCTCAGGCTGCTCCCGCTGGTCCGACAGAAGCCGCGTTCGAACGCGACTATGAGGCTCCGAAGTTTCGCCCGTCCTGGAAGAAACAGCAGCTCAGCCGGCTGATGCTGCAGGACTTCGTGATCTTTGCTCATTCAGAACTGGAGATGGTGCAGAAGCTGCTCGAGCGTGAGCCCGGTTTGCTGAACGGATCAGTGGATTGGGGTGGCGGCGACTTCGAGACGGCGCTGGGCGGCGCAGCTCACATGGGTCGGCGAGACATCGTTACATTTCTGCTGGAACGTGGTGCTCGGATCGACCTGTTCTGTGCGGCCATGCTGGGACAGCTGGAGGTTGTGAAAAGCTTTCTGACGCTGCAGCCGACATTGATCGATGCCAAAGGGCCGCACGGGTTTAGCCTGCACTTTCATGCTCAGGTCGGCGGCGAAGCTGCCCAGCCGGTGCTCGACTATCTGCAGTCAGTGAAAACAGTCGAGCTGAAGCCGGTGCCGTTTCTGAAGAAGAAATAGGGATTGCAGCGATGCCGTCCCGCCAGCCCGCCCCAGGGAAGGCTCAAGGGACGGCTCAGGTGGCTGCCGCTCCAAAATCAGAAACTGTATCGACGGTGCATTTGCGATCCAGGTGGGTGTAGCCACCGTCAACAAAGATGATCTGACCGGTGGTGTGGCTGGAGACCGGCGAGGCCAGGAAGACGGCCATCGCCGCCAGCTCTTCGATCGTGGTGAAGCGACGACCCAGCGGAATCAGGCGTTCGATGGCAGCTCGAGCGCCTGCCGGATCGGGCATTTCGGCAAGGCAGCGTTCGTACAGCGGCGTCCATGTTTCAGCGGGCAGCACGGCATTGACGCGGACTGCAGCCGGAGCCAGCTCGACTGCCCATTCGCGGGTCAGCGCGTTGATGGCGCCTTTGGAGGCTGCGTAACCAGAGGTGCCGCCCTGACCGGTTTCGCAGACCTTGGAACCAATGTTGATGATGCAGCCGCGTGCCTGTTTCAGATGTTCAAGCGAGTAGTGGGCCATGGCGTAGTAGTGCAGCAGATTGCGCTGCAGCGACTGCTGAAAGGCCGCCGGTCCGGCACCCAGCCCCACTCCGTCGTTCACTCCCGCGTTATTCACCAGAATGTCAATCCCGTGGAACTGTGCGACAGCCCGCTGAACGGCAGTGGCACACGTGTCGGTACTGGCGAGATCGCCCTGCACATAAAGGTAGCGGTCGGGAGTCGCTGTGGCGGGCAGTGATTCAGCCGGGCTGCGGCTGACGTTGACGACCCTGGCACCTTCGGCCAGCAACAGAGAAACGATGCCGAGACCGATGCCTTTGGATCCGCCGGTGACGACAGCGACTTTATCGTTAAGTGCAAGGTGCATAGTGATGGGGCCGTGGGTGGTTCAGTCGGGGATGAAATGTAGCTCGGGCTTTCCAGCCCGAGATCTGTACTAAGGACACAGCGTGTTGGGCGGCGGGTAGTGCCGTGAGGGGGGTACGGGGTGAGTGACCGAGGGGGTGTTTTTAGGGGGTGTGCTCGGGCTGGAAAGCCCGAGCTACGGTTTTAGGGGTGTTTGGATTCGGGGCTGAGTTGTACTTGGTGTGGAGTGTAGCGGAAGACGGCCGGTGAACGAAGGCAAGGGCGGTTGGTTTTCCGGTGGCTTTGCC
>JBJTPZ010000510.1:0-4196 GCA_046075365.1 Planctomycetaceae bacterium | reverse complement strand
AAGAGTGGTCAGTGTTCGGTTTGGCGAGCCGCGGACGGGAGTCCGCGGGTGGTACCTTTCGTAGCTCGGGCTTTCCAGCCCGAGATCTGTCCTTTGCGACTGGAATGCCTGGAGATTGTCGGCGCGGGGAGGGGGTTTGCTGTGGGGGGGCTCACGCGAAGCCGCGAAGCCGCGAAGGGAAACGCAGGGGTCGGTGTTCGGTGTTCGGTGTTCGGTTTGGCGAGCTGCGGACGGGAGTCCGCGGGTGTGCGATTTGTTGCACTGCGGTTGGCAACTGCATCCATGCAGCACAAGTGCAGGCGGCATAAAGTGATGTGTCGCCTATCCCCTGTCCCGTCGGGAGACTGTCAGGCGAGCCGGGAACGCTGTGGTCCTGATGCACGATCACGTACCCGCACCTGCATTGCCGTCGCATGTCGGATTGAAACATGCTGGCGAGGCAGACGGTAATAGAGCACCACGTTCGGCGGTCCTCTGTTCACTCGAATACGGAAATCAGAATTCCACCCGATGACGTACGGTGCTTCACCTCGCATTGAAACCGACGTCCTCTGTCAAGAATTGGTGCAAACCACAGGCTTACTTCGCGTTTCAGGTATCCCAACTGCTTTTGTTCTTGATTAAAGACAGCAACCGCATTGCAGTCATAGGGATTACCCGGTTCTCGTACAAGCAGAACTTCATCTCCGATAGAGAGTCGGTCCAGTTCGTGTTGGCGATTCTCGTACGATTCCCCAACTATTCTGAATGTAAACCGAGGAATCCGGCTTGCAGGCTCCCAACTGTCAGGTGAGCTTTCAAGCTCAGAGCTAAAGTCATTATCGCCAACTGAACCATCGATCAGTTCACTTGCAAGAATGTCGGCAGCTGGAATAAACGAATCTTCGGGCAATACACCAAGGACCGGTTCACCTTTTGAAAGTACTTCCATCGTCATTGCAAAACGGTACCAGTCGAGCCCCAGTTTTGTCGGGCGAATGAACAGGCTCTTTCCCGTCGACCGTTTGATGAACAAGCCATCGGAAAACCATTGAACATTGGCAATCGAACTGAGGGCGAACTTCCTGGCTATCAAGCGACCGTCGAGCAGAAAGCTCTTGTCTGCCCGTTTAACGACTCCCACGCCAATTGATTTGAGATAATGATCATTTCCCAATGGAATTCCAGATGGTCGTTTGAGTACAACGATCTCAAAGACCTCAGCGTCCTCAAACTCCAGAGTCTGCGGGAGTGTGTTGGCTTGCAGTGCCTTCAGGAGTTCCCATGCTGCTCGCGCAAGTGAAAGTCGAAATTCCTGGTCTTTGGTAAATTGAAGAGACAGACCAAGTCCGATGGCAATTTTGCTCAGTTTTTCGTTTTCACTGTCATCGAAAAAACCATCGGACACAGCATCGTCAACGACCTGCCCTAACAGCGTCAAAGACTCCAGTCGGAGAAGGTCTTCAACTTCCGATTCGGAGATACCTGCTTTCGCAGCAAAAGCAAGGAGTTGATGCCGTTCCTTGAGGCTCAAGCTACCGTCAGCAATGGCAGTCCTGACTCCCTGCAGCAAAGTATCCCGATTGCGTGCGTCTCGTTGGCGTTCTCTTGCCTGAACATTTCGCAATCGTTGTTCCTCCGCATTGCGCTGGCTGCACCTATCGCGAACTAAGTTAAGATTTACCTTGCCGGCCTGCACGTCCTTTCCTCGGGTGAGTTCGGGGCTTTGGACGTCCATTTCCAGTCCGATCTCTCCCCGATGGATGAGCTCAAGAAATTCTGTGTCCTGGATTGGGCCGACCAGACTGCTTCCGAGCAAACCGAAGAGTTTGGGGCGCTTGTAAAACCAGGTGGATGTCAACTTCGACCCGATCAATATCCCCTTGTTCTCGTACAGCCATACGTTCTTCCTGCACTTTGGACATTGAATTCTCTTCCCCTCCTGTTCTTGTCGGAATTCAATTGCCTGCTCGCAGAATGAGCACAAGAAGATGGATGTGTTAGAGCCTGAAGTCATTTGGCTGCTTTCAAATCGACTATCTTTGGAGTATGCCGGCCGCTACAAACGTTGCCGCTTCATCAACGTGTCGTGAATGTATGAGGTCCTCATTGTCCAGATCGGCAATGGTGCGGGCCACCTTGGCAAGGCGATCACAAGTCCTTGTTGATACCGCAGCTCTGGCGACGGTTTCACGATAAGCGTTTGTGCCGTCATCTGACATGCGGCAGAATTCCGTTATCTGACCGCCGGGAATTGCTGAATTGCAGGCAATTTCTTTTCCTCGGAAACGAGCGATCTGTTTGTTTCGAGCATTCTCGACAAGTTGCCGAACCCTCGGGGATTCTCCGTCGGTAACTTCAGCAAATCGCTCGTCATGTGTCAAAGGCTTCATTAAGACCTGCAAATCCATACGGTCCAGAAACGGGCCACTGAGCCTCTTCTGGTACTTCTCAATGACTTTTTGTTCACAATGACAGCGTGCATCGCCGTAGTACCCACACGGGCAGGGGTTCATTGCCGCAACAAGGCTGAACCGCGCTGGAAATTCAAGGGAGGCAGCGACTCGTGTGATATTGACGAACCCGTTTTCAAGTGGTTGCCGCAGGGCTTCAAGGGTGTTTTTCGAAAACTCGGGAACTTCGTCGAGGAACAGGATTCCGAGATGCGCAAGCGTCACTTCTCCCGGCTTCGGAACGCCACTACCGCCGCCAACCAGCGATTGCATGGAAGCGGAATGGTGCACACTTCGAAAAGGGCGTCTGGTGACAGCCATTCCATCATCAGACAATAAACCCATCGCTGAGTAAATCCGGGTGAGTTCGACCTTTTCTGAGTCGCTTAGTCTGGGCAGAACGCCCGCCATTGCACTTGCTAATAGTGATTTACCTTCCCCGGGAGGGCCAATCAAGAGCAGGTTATGGCCACCGGCAGCACTAATAATCGCGGCCCGCTTTGCCTGTTTTTGACCACGGATTTTACCAAAGTCCGGTGCTTTTTCTATGTAGTTTGAAAACTGAATCGGCTGGCTTAATGCGTTCGAAAGCGTTCCTGTGCCGCGAAAGTAGTCAAGCACTTCGTCCAGAGTTTCAGCCGGAAACACTCCACATCCCTCATGTCCAGGTTTCGCCAAAATCAGAGCACATTCTTTCTCATTGCCTTTTGGGACGATCAGTTTTTGCCCAGGCCGGAGCAAAAACGCCATGGACAGCGCCCCGGGTATCCGTCGAATTTCGCCGTGTATACCAATCTCTCCGAAAAGGACGAATTGCTGCTCTTTGGCCTGCGGCAAGTCAGGAAGGATGCCGGCAACCTGCAACATCATCACAGCCAGTGGAAGATCGAGCCAGGTCCCGTCCTTTTCAATGGCCGCAGGCGCAAGGTTAATCAGAATTTCTACGGGAGAATCGGGTATTCTTAATTTACTGAAAGCGCCTTGAATCCGCTGAAGTGCTTCGCGGACCGGCCCGCGAGTCATTCCCGTAATCGAGCACACATTTACGACCGGGCGCGGCTTTGGCAGCACAGACAGTGCGCGGCCCTGAAGCTCGATTAATGTACCGTTGATTCCGGACAGGACCCCACCAAGCAAAGTATGGTCTCTTGTGAGCAAGTGATCGTGCAATCGAATGTTCAATGCTGCCGGCCTCCACACCGATCGTTTTACGAGGGGAATCGAAAATGCAGACCACGCATTGTAGCGGCATCAACCATGGCGATGGTTTGCCTTTTCAAGGATTTTCGGCAAAAAAGCGCCCTTCACACGGCAGATCGCTGGAGTGAGCGCCTTATCGAGAAGTGCTCCTCCGAACCGTGGCGTCCCGGTTGCGTGGTGACGGCGTTGTTTGGGGCTGGTGGTTTTGGGGTCGTTGCCGGGGGGGGGTGAATTGAGTTTTGGCTCAGCGGGAGCTTCGCCCTCCCGTGTGTTGTGAGGCGGGCACACAGGAACGACAGATTTGCCTGTGATGAAGAGTGGTGGGTGATTGTAATCGCCTGCCTGGGCTGGGAGAATCGGCGGGGGAGACGGGGGTGGCGGGTGGCGGGTGGCGGGTGACGGGTGACGGGTGGCGGGTGCTGATGTGGTGGCTGGGTTGAGGAGTGATGTGATGGCGGGTGGCGAGGGTGGTCAGCAGTTTGATCAGGGGTTGCCGCGGCGTGATTTTCTGCGGGCGTCGGGTGGCTGGGTGCTGGGTGGTCCGCTGGCTGCCGGTGCAGTGTC
>JBJTPZ010000509.1:0-1822 GCA_046075365.1 Planctomycetaceae bacterium | reverse complement strand
GTCGGCATGGCCGGCTGAAGATCGTTCAATCTCGTGGCAGCAGATCCGGCCCTTTTCCGGTTGTCTTTTCGTAGCCGCTGCTGGTGCGCACGTATTTTGTCAGGCCGCGTTTGGCGAGGTTACGGTCACTGAGCAGTTGTTTGGCGCGGAGCGGTGACCAGGTGCCGGCGATAAACGGAGCACAGATCAGACGCCGCACGGGCAGCCCCGTTTCCGGATGCTGTGTCAGCGGCGGATCATGGACACTTTGCTCGACCTCAAATACATCCCCGATCGCTTCATCATCGTCTGCGGACAGCACCACACCATAAACGTATGTTGGCATCGGTTGTCAAACTCCTGGGAATGTGGTCAGTCTGTGCAGCAGGAAATGGAATTCGAACGCAGGTTCACATCCAGGCCTGATCAGGTGTGGATTGTGGCAACGCCCCGCAGAATCCTGAAAAACGCAGGGTATTACCCGAGTCCGTAAAATAATGGCCCCGGCTCAGCGGGCGATCTGGACACAAACTAACGCCTCTGCCCGGAACACCCCGGGCTATTTTTCATGATCCGGAGAAAAATTCCAGATTCCTGATCCGGCGTTCCTCGGCTCTGCCATTCAGAAGAACAGGGCCACAGTCAGTGCTTCGCTGCAGTGGCAGACCATCAGAACAATGGCAAACCGGAATTACCGAAATGTGTACTCACACACTGTTCTTTGAACGCGTTCTGACGTTTCGCAAACAGCTGCTGGACTGGCTGACTCGCCGTATGCACCCGCTGCTACGGCGGCGTCTTGATGCCGAGGACCTGCTGTCTGATGTGGCGAACCGCTGCCCCCAAAATGTCGAAGAATTGCTGCAGCTTTCACCGCAGCGATTCTATTGCTGGCTGCGCAAGGCGACTTATCGACGACTGACTACCCAGCACCGCCGCCATCTCGATTCACACAAACGCAGCGTCTGGCGCGAACTGCGAGGAACTACATCGAACCTCAAGGATCAGCAGTTCGACTGTGCGGGTAATCCTGCCGAGTCACCGGAACGGCAGGCTCTGAGTACCGAACGCCGTGAACTGCTGGAATCTGCACTGAATCGGCTGCCGCCGCTTGACTGCAAAATTCTGCGGCTGCGTTATCTGGAATCGCTGAGCCTCGAAGAAGTGGCACCAATGCTGGGTCTTTCAACAGAAACCTGTCGCAAACGCATCCAGCGGGCAACTGGCAAACTGGCGCGACTGCTGCCTCCTTCACTGGGAATCTGAAAGCACGTTCGGCGGCGATGGCTGAGACTCGCAGTGCTGCTTCCCGGCGGCATGGATGGCGATCTCAACCATTCGCCGGCGTCAGATCCGGGTGCAGAGACAATCGTCACTTTGCAAATTCAAAGCGATTCCATTCATCGCTGTCAGCCGATGTCCCGTTTACGGCAGAAGCATCCGAAAACGCTGTCGTTGCCAAGATCACTTGTCACCTCGCAGGCACTTCGCGATGCCCCGAATCGCCTTGATGATCGTATCGATTTGCGCTCGAGTCTTCCCGGTATCCATAGCGATCCCTGAAACACTTTTACCCTCCAGTAACCCCCGAAAGACTTTGCCATACAAATCCGGGTCAGGGGACCCGGCCTCGATCCGCTCCAGCAGCTTTTCCAGCAAATCACGCACATCCACGCGTTCTTCCAGACTGGCAGCTGTGGAATCATCAAGCCCCCCGTGCAGACCGCCAGACTGACTGCCGTCCGGTGCCGGCTGGTCCAGCGATACTCGCGGACGATCCGCGCCACGTGCCAGGGCCTTGCGACGAAAATCCCGTGCCTTCTCCGCCACAATCAGGCGCAAG
>JBJTPZ010000508.1:0-4589 GCA_046075365.1 Planctomycetaceae bacterium | reverse complement strand
ATATAGGCAAGTCATCTTCCCAGACCGCGTTCCAAGCTCCAGGGCACTCGAATTCGCCATCGGGTTTGCGGATGAACCACTCTGGATGTTCCTCCCATTCGGCGCTGCCCCAACCGGTGTGGTTGATGACCAAATCCAGCATCAGTTTGGCTCCGCGGGAGTGGATCTCCACGGCCAACTCGCGGAACTGGTCGACGCCTGTGGTGCGTCGATCGAATTCGATCAGGGCCGGATCGATTTGCGTGAGGTGTTGGAGTGCGTAGGGCGACCCGAAGCGACCGAAACGGGCGAAGGTGGTTGGAGTCGGACTCACCGGCAGAAGATGGAGAATCCGGCAGCCGAGGCGGTCGATGATGTGGGGCAGTTCAGTGATCAGCGACCTCAGGGTTCCGCTGGGTGGGATCACGGTGAACCCCTCCTGGTCCAGTGCCTTGAGAATCGGAGTATGATGGTCTTCAGCGGTGGTGATGCGATGTTTGGACCACCCGCCAAACATGCGTGGGAAGGCGCAGTAGACGGTACCTGACGACCATGCAATGTCCGGCGGGAAGCTTGAACACATTGCGAAAAGCGGTCAGCGGGGCTGGAATGTACTGATATCGCAAAAACAGGTCGATTGATCGCAGATCAATTTCGGCAGACCAGTCCGGAAGTTTCCTGAACGCCTGCAGTTCTGAAGCAAACGCAAAGCATTCCGGCGTAATTCGATACAGCAGGGGCTTGATACCGAAGTGATCCCGCGCCAGCAGCAGTTCTCGCTTCCGCAGGTCCAGAATCGCAAATGCAAACATCCCCTCCAGACGATGCAGGCAGTGTCGCCCCCACTGCTGATAAGCCACCAGCAGAACTTCAGTGTCGGAACTGGTAATGAACGAGTACCCCAGAGCCTTCAGCTCATTCCGCAGCTCGCGAAAATTATAGATTTCGCCGTTGTATGACAGGTGCACAAATCCATCTTCAGATGACATCGGCTGTGCACCACCAGCTCTGTCGATGATGGAAAGTCTCGTATGAAAAAGAGCTGCGTTTTCCTGAAGCACACTGCCCGACCCATCCGGGCCTCGATGCATCAGAGATTCTGTAATAGACGTACCTGCCCCTCGAGCAACCAACCCGTCTGCATAGTCCACCAGCCCTGCTATCCCACACATTGATACTTGTCACACCCAATTTAGACAGACGTGGTCGTATTTCAAATCAGTCAACTGCTGCCGAATTCGATCAAGTCGTGGCTTCGACTGAGGAATCCATTCTTCGTGCGTTTCCACCAGAACCAAATCACAGCGTTCCAGCAGCCGCTCCTTCAGCAGGTCTTCAAGTACATCACACTCAGCCCCCTCAATATCCATCTTTAACAGGCGAATGCGATCAAATCGTTGGATAAATTCTGCCAGCCGCACAACCCGAACATTGCAATACTGATCGGCTCGGACGTCTGTTTTCTCCGCCAACAGTGTGGAACCAACAGAATAGGCCACTGCGTCCTCTTCACGCTCATGGCGAAAGAAAAGCGGCAACGTTCCCTCCGCCGACGAGACTGCCATTTGGTGCAGTGTCACACCACTGAATTCTGCGGTCCGACGCTGCAGCTCGGCAAATGCAACAGGATCAGGTTCAAAAGCATGCACCAGGGCCCCCCGTCGAGCCATTTCGCAGGAAATCACACCAACATTTGCTCCGCAGTCAATAGCTATATCACCAGGACGCAATTCATCGAACAGCAGGCCATCAGCAGCCGACAATTTGCGACCATCGAAGGACGATTTATGCAACAACTGTTTGGCCGCCAGTGACAGCCCCCCTGACAATTGCCTCCAGTCGCCCTCCAGAACGCAACTTGCTCCGGACTCCGGACTTCCACCTTTCACCTGCAACTGCGCCGCCTGATCCGCCTGACAATACACCCTCTGCAGACCGGGTGCTGTAAGAATCACACTCATGGAGAAATTACCAGAGTTCAGGGGCAATGGCGGTAAACGCAACTGCAGATCGGTTCGGGGAGACTCTATGGCAAATAACTGCCCGTAATCACCCTTCCCCATGATATCAAGCACCGGACTCAGTTCGTTGTTCCAGAACAACACCTGAACAACGGCCTCATGAATATCCTCACAATTTCTGCCGACAGACAACTCTATCGTCAACTGTTCCAGATGCCTGACAGAGATGGTTCCTCCGAGTTCACAGTACTGGCCAGAACTTCCTCTAACAGACATTGCGTCCACCCGCAACTCAAGTGAGCCGGTACTGGTGACCCCCCCGACTCGAAACTGACCGTAATACTGCTCCAGCCCGGCGGCCACATCTGGTCCGCGAAATGCAACCCGCCCCTCTTTAAGCATAATCACTTCGGTGGAAACTCTCATGACCTGAGTCATCGAATGCGAAACGAAGATAACCGCACACTGCCTCATCATGCTGCTGATGCGATTCAAACACTTGAACCGAAAACCAAGATCTCCAACTGCCAGCACTTCGTCAATGAGCAGGATGTCAGGCTGAAGTTGCGTTGAAACTGCAAAACCCAGCTTCACCTTCATTCCCGAACTGTAGTTCTGTACTGGAGTATCCAGGAATTGCTCCAGCTCAGAAAACTCAACAATAGCGTCGAATTGCCTCTCAATGTCAGTCCGACTGAACCCCAGCAATGCTCCCTGATTATAGATATTCTCTCTGCCGGTCAGCAGCCCATTAAATCCGGCATTGAGTTCAATCATTGCGGCAACACGGCCACGCATTGTAATTCTGCCGCTGTCGGGCCTGATTAATCCATTCAAAATCTTCAGCAGAGTACTTTTACCCGCGCCATTGTGCCCAATCAGCCCGAGACACTCACCTCGTCTTAACTCAAATGATACATCGCGCAGGCTCCAAAATTCGTCCTTTCGCAGCTCTTCATCGGTGACCGAGCGAAAAAAATTACTCTCTGTCTGCGCAGCGGCAAAAGGATTTACCGAGTGCATTACTTCCTGTACGCCATACCAAAGCGATCTACGCAGTGAGCGACAGAACTTTTTTGATACATGCTCTGCTTTAACCAATGCGTCTTCTGTCATTGTCTTTCGCCGACTCCGCAGATCCAATAACATTACCCACGGCACGTCACGAAAAATTAGCCACCAGAGGTGCGTTCAATTATTTGGGGCAACACGACCTTCAGCAACAGCGTCGCCAGCATCAGCACTAGAATGGCCGCCGCTGACGTCGTAAGAAAAGCTAAAATATCTGCATTTTCCCCGCCCAAAAGCCACGCTCGACTGGTCACAAGAAGATTAGTGGCAGGGTTCCACAACATTATGGATCGAGCGATCCCGGGTTCGGGTAACGGGAAGACCACCGGGGTCAGAAAAAAAGCAAACCGCATCCCGAGCTGGATAGCTTTTCCGAGATCCTGAAACAGCGAAGCGACCGGCACCAGTATCAGACCGAGAGACATACCCAGAATAATTGTGAGAAGCAAACCCAAAGGAAACAACAGCATTTCAATATGCAACTTTAACGGGAACATCAGCATGAAGGCTGGAAGTGTTAAAAGTGTAACGCCTACGTTCAACAGAGTTTTTAGGAAGACCACCAGCACAAGCGATTCATGGGGAAAATTCACTTTGCTCAACGCCCCCTGAGCTTCACCCAGGACCCCCAGACCACCCAATAAACCTCCATTAAAAGCCATCCACAACAGGTTTCCGGTGTACACAAACAGCGCGTACGGAACAGCACCTGTCTCAATGGTCAGCACACTCGTGCTGAGGAAAATCCAGACCAGTGAATTTGCCAGCGTGGGAATAACAATCCAGAACCATCCGAGGAAACTGCCGCGAAATTGCGCCGTCGTATCGCGTACGAAAATGCGCCATGCCAGGTTTTTGGTGAAAGGCCAATCACGCACAATAGACCTGGCTGCATGCCGAAAGGCATCGGTGCCGTCATGTGGCGTGATTACTCGAACGGGCAGTTCCGGGTTGGGATTCAGGGCCTGCATGGGAACCTCGAAGGCAGATCGAACATCGAAGGGTTCACTTAACGAGCAGCAATGTAGCTCGGGCTTTCCAGCCCGAGCAGACAAGACCAAACGCAACAGGGGGCGTCAGGGCAGAACTCGGGCTGGAAAGCCCGAACTACGGAAGACGCAGACGCAACGGGGGCGTCAGGGCAGCACAGCCAAATCCTTTTCCGCGATGGAAAAACAAGTGCCAGACTGAACCGGGGTGAATTGATCTGCGCGTGCTTCGCTCCCGTCGGTGGCTGTGGCACCGCAGGCCCGCAGGATTGCAGGGACCCTGTTGTGTCGTTAACGCGAGATTCAAAAAGGTGGGTAAACACTTTTTGACTTCTGCTGCCGAAAATGACACAACAGGATCCCTGATATCCTGCGGGCCTGCGGTGCCATTGCCACCGACGGGAGCGAAGCACGCGCAGATCAATTCACCCCGGTTCAGCCTGGCACTTGTTTTTCCATTGCGGAAAAGGATTTGGCTGTGCTGCCCTAACGCCCCCCGTTGCGTTTGCACTCACGTGCTCGGGCTGGAAAGCCCGAGCTACATTGCTGCTCGTTAAGTGAACCCTTCGATGTTCGATCTGCCTTCGAG
>JBJTPZ010000507.1:0-12859 GCA_046075365.1 Planctomycetaceae bacterium | reverse complement strand
CTGCAGCACGTCGCCGTCTCAGCACTCGGTGACCAAATGCTCCTCGCCTCAGCCTCCGGCTGCCTCCTCAACTGCGGCTGGTTCTGATCCCGCCACATTCACACACAGCACTCCTTAACCCCCACCGAACACTGACCACCGAACACACAATCCTCCCCTCGCCCCCGTGAAACGGCGGCGATGGTTCGCGGGTGAGGGGGCTAGCCACCCTGAAAAACTGCCGTTCAGCCAGACAAAACCGGCAGGGCTTTGCAGCACTGTGCTCGGGCTGGAAAGCCCGAGCTACGAGTCAAACCACCCGCGGACTCCCGTCCGCGGCTCGCCCGAACACCGAACACCGAACACCGAACACACAATCCTCCCCTCGCCCCCGTGAAACGGGGGAGAGGGGTCGGGGGTGAGGGGGCCACACTCCCCAACACACCAACACGCCCCGCCGCAACTTACTGTCAGCAATGTGCTCGGGCTGGAAAGCCCGAGCTACGAAGAGAACCACCCGCGGACTCCCGTCCGCGGCTCGCCAAACCGAAAACCGAAAACCGAAAACCGACCACTCCTCAAAAAGCCAGCTCCGCCGGCAGATACTTCCGCATCAAATCTTCGTAATATGGTCGCAGCTCCTGCCAGTTCGGAGGAATCTCGCATTTGGAATACAAATCATACGGATTGAATTTTCGCACCCACGGCAGCATCGCCCGGTCATGATCGTCGCACAGCCAGTCATACTGCTCCTCACGATGCCACGCATAAAACGAATGATAACGGATCATGTACAATGCCGGCTCAGGCAGATACCGCTGCAACACATGGTACAGATATTCGTCGTGACCCCACGACATCAGCACACTCCGCAATCCACAGCCAGGCTGATAAATCCCCGGCACACTGCTTAGCACCGCATCCGCTGTGTCCGGATTGTCCGCAAAAAACTCACTGTAAACAATCCGCTCGCTGAATCGACAGCCCACCGGAAATGTGTCACCCACCACCGCCCACTGCGGCTGCCCCCACAGACACAAAACCTTGCCCAAATCATGCAGCAGACCCGTCAGCACAAACCAGTCCTCATGACCGTCCGCCCTGATCGCCTCGGCACACTGCAGCAAATGCTGCAGCTGGTCCAGCTCTATGTCCGGGTCCGAATCATCAATCAGCGTGTTCAGATACTCGAGCGCACCGAATGGACTGAGCCGCTGACGCTGCAAACCCAAAAACTCGGCCCGCCTCGCCCGCACAAACTCCAGCGTCTGCTGCCGATGATTCTGCCGGTAAAATTCCCGCACACTGTCCCGCGCAGGATTGTCGTAATTCCGGTAGTCACTCTGAGCCTTCATGGCGGGCTGCGGATACACCTGCTGCACCACAAACTGCTCTACCGCTTCACCCACACCCAACTGCAGCCCGGACAACTCAACTCGCTCCGACATCTGACAACTCTCCGCTAAAACAGCAGCACACCAGACAGAACACAACCCCACAGGGCCAGCCCCGAACAGCCACGACGACACCACCTGCAGGCACATTACGACTAACAGACCCCATAGGCCCCATAGGTCCTGTGATATTCATCACACCCACAGCACATCCATTCAGCCGCAAACCCCACCACCTTAATCAGCCTTCATCAGCGGGTAAAAAAAACCGCCATGGTCTTTCATCAGCGGTTCAAATTCCCACCATCCCTGCATTCCCCACCACCCATTCCCACTCATGGTTCACACTCCCCTGCACGACGACCATACTCCGCAATCGCCCGCTCAAAACACTCCCGCGCTGCCGCTCGCTCAACCTCCACAATATTCCCCTCACGCACTCGCCACAGCTGACGGATCACGGCCTGACACCAGCGAGCACTCTCGGCAGATGCTCGAATCGGCCGACCTCCCACCAGCACCTCCACCGGATTCGTATGCAGCTGCGGAAAACTGCGAATCGCCAGCCAGCTGCTGCGGTCTACCGACACCTCGAATTCCAGCTCATGCTCGTCACCGTCCGCCGCAATCACTCGCTGTTCCGCCACCCGACCATTCACCACCAGCTCCACTCGACGCTCCCCGCCCGCCAGCCACTTCCGCGATCGCTCGCCATGCAATGTCACAGTGTCGCCCAGCCAGCGCGGCTGATCCTGCGCACCACGACTGGCGTACGCTATCGATTCCGGCATCTCTGCCGCAGCCGCAACCGTGACCCGCACACGAACCGGACCACCCTGATCCAGCATCAGACGCTCGCCCACACCTGCTCGCGCCGCACCGGCTGACGCCTGCAGCTGCAGAGCATGCATGTAACCGTCCGACACATAACTGCGCCCGGCTGCCAGCCCCGCACACCAGCCGGCATAGTCCAGCGGTCGCTGGCCCAGCTGCACATAACTGCGCCCCTGACCCACAGCCATCCCGCTCATGCAGGGGAAATCAGTCTCACCCGCCACCTTCAGTCCATAGCCGCAGTTCAACACGTGATACCACATGTTCCATTCGGCGATGCGCGGAGTATCCATGGCGCTGATGAAATCACACACACCCTCGGCGACCGCCACCGGCAGCTCCATCGCCCCCACACTGTTCATCTCCGGGATCGCCAGGTTCGGCAACTCGTCTGCCACGCGGTTCACTGCCGACTGCAGCTCCGACACACTCAAACCGCCGTCCCCATCCGCATCAATCTGCTCAAACAGCAGCGGCAACAGCGCCCGGTCGCTCTCCGCTCGACTGACCAGACCACTGCCGTCTGCATCACACTGCTCCAGCAGCCGCCCGGCAGCCCGCCTGGGATCAATCTGCAAACCACTCGCAGAATGCGCAAAACCCGTCGTCGCACCCTGCTGCTTCGCCCACCGCAGTACCGGTGTCGTCCATGTCGGCCAGCCCCGCTCCTTCGTCCCGTCTGAACCTGGATAGACCTGATCAGACAGGTTCAGCAGACAGACATGGCCCAGTGCCTGAGATCCAAAGCCGCTGACTTCCAGATCATACTTCATCAGCGTCTGACCACGACTCAGTCGATCCACCTGCGGCCGGAAAAATTGCCGCTGATACTCAAAACAGGGCCCCCACGTCAGCACACAGCCAACGTTCAGACCCTCCCCGCTGATCTGCCGAAACATGTCCTCCGGCTGCACTCCCTGAGTCGGATTCTGGTAATGAGCACACCCGGCGCCGTGAATATGATGATCGCCCGAATACCAGCCGCGACTCACAGGTGAGACCCACCGCTGCGGACGAATCAACAGCGTCTGCACAGACGACTCAGCCGGTTTGCCAGCCAGCGGTCGCACTGTCAGTTGCTGCTGCTGACGCTGGTACTCGGGCCCGCGAGATGACTCGATGTGGTACTCACCAGGAGCCAGCCAGACAATTTCACCCTGCTTCCGATAAATCTGCTCCTGAAAGAACAGGTCCGGAGCCAGTCGGCGAATCTGCGACGGCCACACTCGCCCCTGCGGATCCCGGATCAGCAGTCGCACAAACGCCTCAGGGTCCTCTGCATCCTCAACCGCAACTCGCACCGGTACAGCCGGACGGCTCTCAAATACGATCGGCAGCTCCGCCCGAAATCCCAGATCCTGAGTCTGCTCGCCCACCGAAAACTGCAGCACGATCTCCTGCATACCCGCATCACTGGTGCCGATCAGCAGCACGGCATACTCAGTCGAGACCCCCGATAACCCAGCCGTCAGCGGCGGCGCTGTGTACCAGTCCAGCACCGCAAATCGCCGCGGACCGGCAGCCGGAGTCTCCACCTGATGCAGCGCAGGCTGATCCATCCGCTCCACCGACAGCCGCGTTGAACCGCTGTACGACGGCCCGGCCTGAGGTGACTGAATCGACAATGCAGCCTTCACCGCACCGCCATTCTGCACCTTCACAATCGCTGCCGTATACCCCGCCTGCTGCAGCTGCACCCGCCCCTGACCTCGCTCCACACGCACCCGCGACTCTGGGTTAATACTGACCACCGCCAGCACATACGGATCCAGCAGCCGCCGGATGGCCACCGCATCCTCCGCCTGAATCGCCGCCTGCAGCTCAGGCTCAGACAATCCCGCCAGCGGCTGACCCAAAAACTCCAAAGCCTGCAGCAGACGCGACGCATTCGAAGCCAGCGGCTGACCCGACTCCTGACCAGCAGACACAGACGTCATCAGCACAAACGCCAACATGACAAACACACGCATCTGCTGCCCCCCGCCCCCTCACTGCCAACCAACCCGCTCACCCCCACCCGTAGCTCGGGCTTTCCAGCCCGAGTTCTGCCCCCAAAAACACCCCATCCGTAGCTCGGGCTTTCCAGCCCGAGTTCTGCCCCCAAACACCCTACCCCTGCGCCCCATTTCTGCGCCCCATTTCTGCGCCCCATGTCGGCCGCCTCACGGCACAATCGCGCAGCCGCCCCCGAGCCCCAGCTCCCAACCCCGGCGCCAACCCACACCCCGCCTGCCCGCCGCTGCTTACAGCTTCGCACGACCCGCCGCTGCCTGCGGCTTTGACACCCTGCCGGGCTGCGGTTTCGCCGCGCGCCAAAACGCCGCACGCCGCTCCACCGGTGCTGCCGCGGGACGCGATTCCGCCTCCACCGCCGCACTGACCGGTCGCACCTGCGAAATCGGATCGGCCTGCGGCAGCAACACCGGCCCCGCGGATTCCGCTGCCGGCGCCACCTCTGCCGCCGCACCTTCAGCCCCCGCATCCGAGGCACTGCGGGCACCCGCCGGCTGCCCGCCCTCAGCAGACTCCCCGGACTGCTCGTGCACCCGCATGTCCTTATACTCCAGCAGCGAACCTTTCTCGAAATGCAGGTTCTTCAATGCAATCGCGTATTCCGCCCGACTCCTGAAAAACTGAGATTCCGCCGCATACATCCGCCGCACCGCATCAATCCGACGCTCGTCCGTCGCATCATCCCGCGCTTCGATCGCTTCATAATAACGCCGCGCAGCCAGATACTGGTCCAGCGAATCCTGCAGCGCCTGCCACGTCCGCTCCCGGTCCGTCCACGCACCCGCCAGACTGCTCAGCACCTCCCGCTGCTGTTCCCGCTGCACCGTCCGTTCCCGCATCAGATTCAGCTCGGCATGCGACACCGCAGCATGCGCCTTCCGAAACCCCAGCGGCACACTAAACTCCACGCCCACTGCCCATTCCTGATGATCACCCGTGCCCAGATTGCCCAGGGATGTGTCAGGAGCACCCCCGGAAGCGACTCCGCCGCCCGCAAATGTATCCCCAAAACCACGGACACGATAACGCCCCACAGCGTCCAGCTGCGGCTTCAGATAATTCTTCGCCGCCACCAGCTCCAGCTCACGCTTCTTCACCGCCAGATTCTGCCGCTGCAGCTCCGGACGACGCTGCAGCGTCTCTTCAGTTGTCATGTCCCAGCTAAACAGAAACTCGGCCATCGTCGGCTCATCCGCCGGACGAATCACGTTGCCGTCCGCCGCCGGCAAGCCTGTCAGCAGCCGCAGCCGACGCTCAGCCGCCAGCACTCCGCCTCCAGACTGCAATGTCCCCCCGGCAGACCCGTTGCGAACCTCAGTCCCGTTCAGCAGCCGACCATACAAAGCCTCCTTCACTTCGTTCCGCAGCTGCAGCACCTGCTGACGCACCCACGCCTCATCCACCGCATTGATGCTGCTCGGCCCGCCCCGCTGCTGCTCAGACTGCCGCACCAGCTCAAACTTCTCATGATACAGCTGACCAACCGCTTCGTAAGACTTCCGCAGCGCATCATAATTTCGCCACGCCGCATACAAGTCCCAGTAGCCGTTCTCCACGTTGCTCACATAGTCCCGCAGCGCAGACTGGAAATCGGCGTTCGTCATGTCGCCGTTGACCTGCGCAATCAGCAAACCATTGTAAACACCCGGCTGCGATAACGGCCCCGCAATTCGATTGAACTCCACGCCGCTGCCCTGCAGCAAAGGCTGACGAACTTCACCCTCCACCGCCGTGTTCCAGCCGCTGCGAAACGTGTTCGCCGGAGCATTGTTGCTGTCGAAATCCGCCAGACTGCGGACCGCCACCTGAGACCCCGCGACTGTCCGCTTCGACACCTCCATCTTGTAGTCGTGAAAGTCCTGCAGAAAACTGTTCGTACCGCCCGCATAAAAACTGTTGTTGTAAATCCGATCGTTGCGATTGAAGTTGGCCGTCGCCGACAGCTGAGCATCAAAGGCACTCAATGCCGCCTCCCGGCCAAATCGCGGATCCACCTGCTGCAGCTGACGATTCACCGACGACATCGCCGCTTCCGGTGACCTCAGCAGCACGCCCCCAATGTCCCGCAAAACCCCCGAATTACGCAAACCACGAGCCATCACGTCGGACAAAGATTCGTCCCGCCAGCACTCGCCCCGCTCCAGATCCTGCACCGAAACCGGCTGCCGCGGATGACGCAAATCCCCCGACACCTCCACGCCGCCTCGGTCAATCGCCGCACTCAAACGCTCCACTCGACGCGCCGTCGCCACCGGACCGTCGTCCGCAACACACCACACACCACCAGCCGCCAGCACGCCCGCACCACCCGCCAGCACCAGCCTGCTTAGCAATCCCCTTGGCCCTGGCATGGAACAAATCCCCGCGAAAAATCAAGAAAATTCCGACACCCCCCGCACCAGTCCCCGCGCAATGGAAACCTGTACGGAAAATCCCGCATCCTCAGATTCATCGGCACGATCGATACCCAATTCAATCAAAACACCACGAATCACTGCCTCAAAACCGGTACCAGCCACACAAACCACCCCGACTGCCCAAATTCCACGCCCAGAACGACATTCCCACGTCAGAACTTACGATCCTGCCACATCCGCCAAACGAAACCCCACCCTTCAGCCGTTACTAATAACACCTCAAATGAACACGGATGAACGCGAAAAAATTTCAACCCTGCCCGATCAAACCAAACAACCGAAAGACACCAAGCCGCAAAATCACCTCGCATGACCCACACTCGGCACTCAAACACGAAATCGCACCACCGGGGAAGCTCACCGCCTCGATCTGATGTTAAAAGCAAAGCTTGACCAGATCGCGGGCTGCGCCAGTCAGACCGCAACCAGCCTTTCAGGTCTCCGAAAAACACGTTGTCGCGGTCGGTTACATCCCGGTCCTGATTGCCTTGGATGAAGTCATTGTCCAGACACAAACAGTCGAAAAAATTCTCTGACATCGAACAAGGCCAGACTCAAATGGAAACGCATCGTCCTGTCACCATGCCGCATACCCCAATCTCCCCGCTCTCCGCCCACTGCAGTCCTTAAACTTCCCACACATCCACTTCCAACAACTCTTCAGCAAATCCTCCCCGCACCCTGATCCGCACCCATTCCTGTTTCAATTTGCTCCTCATCAGCGTTCATCCGCGGTTTTCAGCAGTTACCAGTAGTTTTCACCGATTATCAGTGGCTGTCCTCGTTCATTGCCGGTTCATTCCTCGTTCACGACGCACCCTCTCAACCCAGCATCATCAGCCACGGACGGCTATGAATCATTCCACCCACAACATCCACCCCGCACCCGAGCTGCTGCTCGCAGAAAATCAGCGGCTCCGCGCTGACCTCGAACTGCTGCACTCACTCCAGCTGCTGCAACATTCACTCACACAAGCCAACACACCCGCACAAATCCACGAAACTCTCGCTCAGGATGCACCCGGACCGCTCCAGGCTCAACTGGCACTCGTCTGCCAGCAATCCGACAGCGGACACTGGACCGCCGTCGCAGGACCCGCCGGCACCGACATCAACCAGCGCGCCGACGCAGTGCGCAAAATCCTCCACCGCGTCGCTCAGCACTTCCAGACCACTCCCAACACCCACCCGGCCCCGCACCCGGCAGCCACACCGTCACCACCACCAGACACACTAATCCTGACCCTCCAGACCGCCACACCACAAACCACCGCACCCCAGTCCACCGCTCGGCCGACCACCACCGCCCTCTACCTCGAATCAGCCACACCGTGGACGCCACGACGCAGCGAACTGGCCAGCACCCTCGCGCGTCATGCCACGCACTGCCTGCAGGCACTCGCTGCCAGCCCGGCCGGCACCACCACAACAACAGCCTCCGCCGACTCCTCAGACCGGCAGCCCCCCTCGTTCATCACGCGACACAAACGTCGCCTGCAAATCGCTGCAGCACTGCTGATCATTGCCCTCCTGCCGCTGCAG
Source organism: Planctomycetaceae bacterium (assembly GCA_046075365.1). Classification (GTDB taxonomy): domain Bacteria; phylum Planctomycetota; class Planctomycetia; order Planctomycetales; family Planctomycetaceae; genus SXXK01. The sequence continues at coordinate 4,680 of JBJTPZ010000507.1, read as the reverse complement.
CTAAAAATCCCGGCCGCCGGGATCCTCGAACCCGTGCAACGGCAGCGACTGTACGCCCCGGAATCCGGAATCGTCACCGAACTGCCTGTGACCGACGGACAGGCCGTCCAGCCCGGCGACATTCTGGTGCGACTCCGCAGCGATGACCTCGAACTGCAGCAGGCCGAACTGCTCGGAGCACTTGCGGAATCCCAGGCACGCCTGTCGGCTCTGGAAACCGCTGCCGCCCGCGGCTCAGCCAACCTGAACGCCCTGTCCGTCGAATCCGAACAGGCCGAACTGCACGCCCGCATCCTGTCACTGGAACAGCAGCGGACCGTGCTGCTGCGACGCATCGACAGCCTGGTGCTGCGCGCCACCACGGCCGGCACCGTGATCGGTCGCGACCTGCAGCAGCGCTTCATCGGCCGACCGCTGCAGCGCGGACAGCTGCTGCTGGATGTCGTCCCCGCTGAAACCTCCTGGCACCTGCAGCTGGAAATCGCAGAAACCGATCTGCGACACGTCCTGCGCGCCTTTCAAAACACACCAGAAACCCCCGTCAGCGTCAGCTACTTCACGGAAACGCGACCGGAACAGGAACACACAACTCAACTGGCCACCATCGCCAGTGCCGCAGAACTCAACAGCCGCGGCGAATGGAAAACTCGAGTCATCACCAGCAGCGTGCCGCTAAACACCAGCGAACGACCGGGGGTCGGAGTCCAGGCAAGTGTCGCCTGCGGACGCCGGCCGCTGCTGTACGTGCTGCTGCGTCGCGCTTTCGATGCTGCTCGACGCACAATCCTGCTGCAGGGAGTTTACTAGCAATGCACTGCTCACCTCACCTGCCTGCCCGCCAGCTGCTCCTGCTGACTGCCCTGATCGCTGTCAGCCTCCCTGAACAGACCAGTGCTCAGAACAGCACCCAAACCAGCACTGCCAAAGCCAGACCGCCAGTGATCAGCTCGCGAGCCAGTCGAGTGCAGCCGGGCGATGCCGCCGATATCCCGGCTCCCGAACGCGGACCGCTGCTCAGGATGCTGGTCGAGCAGGGCAGTGTGGTGCGGCAGGGTGATGTGCTGGCCGAGCTGGATCAGGCAGAAGCCCTGCTGGCACTGAAACTGGCCGAGCAGGAGCTGCAGGCTGCCGCACAGAAGCAGACCAGCAGTCGGCTGTCGCAGGTAGCTGCCGCCGCTGTGGCTGAAGCGGAGCGGCAGAGTGAACAGGCGGCGCTGGATGCGGAACAGGCGCAGCTGTCCGCCAGCGACACATCCAGCGTGCAGCTGGCCGCAGCCAAAGAATCAGAAGCCGCGGCCGCACTGCAGCTGGCCGATTCCAGCCGCAAAGCCTCGCCTCGCAGTGTCAGCGATCGCGAATATCTGGCCCTGACTTCGCAGCGCGAGCAGGCAGCGATCGCCACTCAGCAGGCGCGACACGAAAAGGCACTGGCAGAACTGAAAGCCCGCAGCCTGGCAAAAGCCGCCGCGCAGCAGCAGGCGGCCGTGGCCCGGCTGCGACTGCTGCAGGAAAATGCAGAGGGTACGGAACAGGCCGAACTGCAGCAGCTGGAAGTGCTCAGAACAACCGTGGAAATTGCCCGGCAGAAGGTGCAGCGACGAAAACTGCTGGCCCCTTTTGACGGGACTGTGACCGAACGGCACAAGGCTGCGGGGGAGTGGCTGGAACCTGGTGAACCCGTGCTGCGGCTGATTCAGACCAGTCGTCTGATTGTCGACGGGGTTGTTTCAATTGAAGAATCGCAGCGACTGCAGGTCGGACAGGCGGTGCGAGTCCGTCGGCTCGGTGCGGCAGCGGCAGCCGGGCAGGGCAGTGCAGCGGCCGGCGAACAGGCCGCGGCCCGACTGATTTTTGTCAGCCCGGAAGTGGACGCGCTGAATGATGCGGTGCGAGTTCGGGCGGAGGTGCCGCAGCCGCCGGCATGGCTGCGGCCCGGAGCACAGGTGCTGCTGGAGATTGCTCAGTGACACACCACCAGCAGATTCCCGAACGATCGGTCAGTGGCGGCATCCCGCTGCTGCTGCGCCCCGATCTGGAAATCTCGCCGGTGCAGACGATCCATGGAGCTGGCTGGCTGCTGCGTGATCCGCTGCGGCTGTCATATTTTGAAGTGTCACCGGCCGGACTGCGATTTCTGCAGCTGTTGAATGGCTGGCGTTCAATGGCCGATCTGCTGCAGGTGCTGCAGCACGAATTTCCGGGAGCCGAAATGACGGCCGACGATCTGCAGTCGCTGCAGCGGAGTGCACTGCAGGCCGGCCTGCTGCGAACGCTCTGGCCGCGGCGAATGCTGCTGGGCACAGGCACCGAAACTCCCACAGAAACCGGCTCGAAATCCGCCGCTGCAGTCTTCGATTTTGTTGAATCGGCACGGCAGCTGCTGGCCCGCTGGGGCCTGCAGAGACTCAGTTTTCGCTGGCGGGGACCGGATCCGACACCGCTGCTGGACTGGCTGGTGCCATGGCTGCAGCGTCTGTGGCAGCCGCAGTTTGCCCGACTGCTGCCGGGCTTTGTCCTGCTGGCGTTTGCCGCAGTGCTGCTGTCGCTGTCCCGGCTGCAGGCCGAGCTGCCTGATCTGGCTGCATTGCTGACGGTTACCAACCTGACGGCCCTGGCTGTTGCCATCACGGCAGCGCGGCTGCTGCACGAGCTGGGTCATGCGATTGCCTGTCGCTGGTTTGGCGGGGAATGTCATGAGCTGGGCGTGATGGTGATTGTGTTTTTTCCGCTGCTGTACTGTGACGTCAGTGATTCACGGCGATTTCCCACAGCACAGCGGATTGCGGTGGCCGCTGCCGGGATTGTGGTTGAGCTGTTGCTGGCGGCGACAGCAGCGGTGCTGTGGCTGTTAAGTTATCCGGGCTTTTTACATTCACTGTTTCTGAATCTGCTGCTGTTCTGCAGTCTGAACACCCTGCTGATCAACGGCAACCCGCTGCTGCGATATGACGGCTATTATGTCCTGTCTGATCTGCTGGCGATTCCCAATCTGTGGCAGCAGGCGGTGGGGGCAGCGCGGCAACTGGGCAGTCGGATTCTGCTGGGACCGCTGCGGGCCGCTGACGATGGCCTGCCGTTGTCCGGCACTGCGGCAGCGGGCCTCGCGCTGCTGGGAACAGCCATGCTGGCATGGCGTGTATCCGCCACACTGACGCTGCTGATTGTGCTGTATCGGCTGCTGGAACCGGCCGGTCTGGAATCGGCTGTGGTCCTGCCCGCCTCTGCCAGTTTCCTGCTGGGTATTCCGGCGTTCTTCGGCAGCTGGCGACAGCGGCTGTCACAGGCGATCGATCCACAGCGTGCGCGAGCCCGGTTGTGGGTCTTTGGGGGTATCCTGTTTTTGCTGCTCTGTGTGCCTTTTTCGTGGCCGGCCAGTTTGCCGTGCGTGCTGACACCGGGGGAATCGGCCGCGGTGTATGCGCGAGCCGGGGGAGTGCTGGTGCGCGCGGTACCGGCGGGGGTGCGAGTGGAAGCGGGGGCGGTACTGGCCGAATTCCGAAACGCCGAGCTTGAGCAGCAGCTGGCAGCGGCTCAGGGCATCAGAACACAGCGGCTGGCGACGGTCCGTGCACTGGAAAATCGGCGGTTCAGTGAACCGTCGGCAGCCGCGGCGCTGCCGGCAGCGGCAGAATCCCTGAAGGCAGCGGACGAGCGTTTGCAGACACTGCAGCAGGCGCTGAGCGAACTGACATTGCGCAGTCCGCGAGCCGGTCTGGTCCTGCTGCCTCGCCAGGTGCCGCGACTGCCCGACGACGGTGATTATCAGACGTGGTCCGGTTATATTCAGGACGCAGCGACCACCGGTGCGTGGGTGGAACCGCAGACCCTGGTGTGCTGGGTGGGTGAACCTGCGGACCTGCGACTGACGGCTCTGGCTGAGCAGTCCGACGTGGACCGTCTCCGCAGCGACTCAGCCGAGGCTTGTGTGGTATTGCTGGCCCGAGCAGACCGGCGTCTGAGTGCGGTGGTGGAGCGAGTGGGCGCGGCCCCTGTCACGGCGATCGACCGCGAACTGATCAGTGCCGGCCTGATCGCCGCGCGTGCGGACGGCAGTCCTCAGCAGCCCGTATTTGCCGCCCAGTTATCACTGCCGGCCCTGCGGGAGCCGTCAGGCGAAGGCACCGGCCTGCCGCCGCTGTATTCGATCGGCATGGCCCGGATTCCGACAACCCCCGCCTCAATTTTCAGCCGCACCTGGCGCCTGGCCCGCCGGACATTCCGCGTCCCCGCACTGCAGTAAGCACCACAGTGGTCAGTGATTGAATTCTGTGCAACCGTATCCTGCTCAGCCAATTGCGTTTCCCGTAGCTCGGGCTTTCCAGCCCGAGCACACCCCATTGCGTTTCTGCCCACCTGAGTGCCACCTGCCCAGGCACAGCGGCCCCCCTCGCCCCTGGAAGGGGAGAGGGGTCGGGGGTGCTGGGTACCACCCTCCCAAATCCGCCCCCAAACACACCAGCCCGCTGCGTCAGCTGCGGGCCCGCCACACACCGGCCACTCAGCACTCACACACCCGCGGACTCCCGTCCGCGGCTCGCCTGAACATCGAACATCGAACACCGAACGCCGAACACCAAACACCGAACACTGATGCCCCGCTCGTACTCGTACTCAGTCCGCCCTGGCGGACGGTACTCGTACTCGTACTCGAAAACAGACCACCGGCCCTTCGCGGCTTCG
>JBJTPZ010000506.1:0-17726 GCA_046075365.1 Planctomycetaceae bacterium | reverse complement strand
CCGAGACAGTGCGTCCGCGGGCGCGGACAAAGGAGGATGGAACATTCGAGGTGTGGACCTATGAGCCGGGTGATGGAGCTCCTGCGGGTGCCTACAAGGTGACTTTGGTGCACACGGAGGTGGGGTTTTCGAAGGGGGCCGTGGTAGCAAAGCCGAACGACCTGCCGGCGAAGTATGAGCGTGCGGAGTCTACGGACGTGCGTGTCACGATCAATCCCGGGGAAAACCAGCTTCCGGCGATTTCGCTGTAGTCAACAGTGGCATGGGGCAGTTTCGGCTGGAACTTGAATTGACACCAGGTGCGGCGGCTGTTAAATCACGACCGAATCGGTGTTTGATTGAGAGGTTTGGGTCGGGATGCTTCGATGAAACTGTCAAAGAAGTCGGATTACGCGTTGCGCGCTTTATTCACGCTGGTGGAGCATCGTGGCCGGGGTCCGCTTTCGATTCGGGAGATTGCAGAGCGGAATGACATTCCGCGCAGGTTTCTGGAGCAGATCATGCTGGATCTGAAGTCACGGGGCTGGGTGTTAAGCATCGCAGGTCGTGATGGCGGATTTGAGCTGGCGAAGGATCCGGCTGAGATCACGATGGGGCAGGTGGTGCGACATTTTGACGGAGTGCTGGCGCCCATTACGTGTGTGTCAACGTCGCATTACGAGCCATGCAGTCAGGAAGGCAGCTGTCGTTTTCGTCGCGTGATGCTGGACATTCGGAATTACGTTGCGCGGATGATGGATTCGGCGACGCTGGCGAGGGTGTTTGCTGGCAGTGTGGTGCGGCGTGAGGAGGTCTTTTCGGCTGAGATGACATACGGAGACGGCATCTGAAGGCGATTCGCCTTTTTTTGTTCGGATAAATATCACAAATAAGGTAGTGTATTTTATGGTGGGTCAGTGTGTGGGGCGAGTCGGGGCTTGTTTTTTATGGGCCGTCGTGTTGCCTGGGATGTTGCTGAATGTGGCGGGGTGTGGTGGCGGCGGTACGGGTGAAAGTGCGGGGGCTGCTGGGGGGGCTGTGTCCCTGCTGAATGTCTCCTATGACCCGACTCGCGAGCTGTGGAAGGACGTGAACATTGCTTTTGCGAAGTCGGAGGAGCTGGCTGGTCGAGCGGTTCAGATTCGTCAGTCGCATGGTGCATCGGGCAGTCAGGCGCGAGCTGTGATTGACGGACTGGAGGCGGATGTTGTGTCACTGGCTTTGTGGTCGGACACGGATCAGCTGCGACAGGCCGGGGTTTTGCGTGACGGGTGGGAGGATGTATTTCCGAATCGCAGTCTGCCGTACACATCGACGATTGTGTTTGTGGTGCGAAAGGGCAATCCGAAGGGTGTGAAGGACTGGGGTGATCTGGTGCAGGATGGGATTGAAGTGATTACTCCGAATCCGAAAACATCGGGCAACGGGAAGCTGTCATTTTTGGCGGCGTGGGGCAGTGTGAGTCTGCGGGGCGGGAGTGAGGGCGAGGCGCGTGAGTTTGTGCGCAAGTTGTATGCTCGTGTGCCGGTGCTGGACACGGGTGCGCGGGGGGCGACGACAACGTTTGCTCAGAAGGGGCTGGGTGATGTGCATTTAACGTGGGAGAGCGAGGCATATCTGGAATTGCAGGAGTCTGGTGGTGCTTTGGAGCTGGTGTATCCATCGCGGAGTATTTTAGCGGAGCCGCATGTGGCTTTGGTGGACCGCGTGGTGGATGCTCGGGGCACGCGTGCGACAGCTCAGCGTTATCTTGAGTTCCTGTATACTCGGGAGGGTCAGGAACTGATCGCGAAGCATCGTTATCGTCCGACGGATGTGCAGGTCCTGGAGGCTCATCGCGCTGATTTTCCGGCGCTGGATCTGTTTCGAGTGGAGGATGTTGCCGGGGGCTGGAAGGAGGCGCAGCAGAAGTTTTTTGCTGACGGCGGCGAGTTTGATCAAATTTATGAGAAGTGAGAGAGGGTGGGGTGAGCTGATGAGCAGTCGAGGTGAGTCTGATGTTGAGCAGTCTGTCGACGAGGCATCGATGCTGCTGCAGGTGCGTGACGCGATTCGCAGTCTGCGTTTTGGTCAGGTGACTGTCATAGTGCATGACGGGGCGGTGGTACAGATTGACCGTCTGGAGCGACGCCGTTTGACGCGTGGCGGCAGTGGAGCTGGCGGGCGACGGGAGTGAATGGATGACTGTGAAGCGGCGAACCGGGGCAGGGAATCCCTTGCCGGGACTTGGGGCGGGTCTGACGGTAACGGTGGCCTGGCTGGGGATTCTGTTATTGATTCCGGTGCTGGCGTGTGTGGCGAAGGCGGGGACACTGAGCTGGGCTCAGTTTGTTGGCGCAGTGTGGTCCGCGAGGGCTCGTTCGGCCTATTTGCTGACATTTGGTGCGTCAGCGATTTCAGCGGTGCTGGATCTGGTGCTGGGCACGCTGCTGGCGTGGGTACTGGTGCGGTATCGATTTCCGGGTCGGCGTCTGATGGACGCGGTGATTGATTTGCCGCTGGCGTTGCCGACGGCGGTGGCTGGTCTGGTGTATTCTGGTTTGTATGTACGGACGGGCTGGCTTGGTCAGTATCTGGTGCCGTTGGGTATTGAGGGTGCGTATTCGAAGCTGGCGATAGTGCTGGTGCTGACATTTCTGGGATTGCCGTTTGTGGTACGGACTGTGCAGCCGTTGCTGGGCAGTCTTGAGCCTGAGCTGGAGGAGGCAGCGGCATCGCTGGGGGCCGGGCGACTGGCCACATTTTTGTGGGTATTGTTGCCGGCGCTGCGACCGGCGATGGTGACGGGTGGTGCATTGGCTTTTGCTCGTGGCCTTGGCGAATATGGTTCGGTGGTGTTTGTTTCGGGGAACATGCCACTGCGCACTGAGATTGCTCCGGTATTGATCGTGCAGAAGCTGGAAGAGTTTGCGACAGCGGAGGCGACGGCGATAGCGGTGGTCTTGCTGTCGGCATCGATGGCATCACTGGGTTTGATCAGCTGGCTGGACAGCAGGAGGCGGCGTCATGCACGTTAGTGGGGCGCGTGGGGGAGCGCACGAGCGATCGCAGGGGGCGACGACGGATCCTTTGTGGGTGCGTGTGTTGCTGATCGGGCTGGCGGCGGGTGTCACTGCGCTGCTGATTGTGGTGCCTTTGGTATATGTTTTTGTGCAGGCATTTTCGGCTGGTGTGACAGCCTGGTGGCTGCAGTTAACGGCGGATCCGGACACTCGGCATTCGATTTTGCTGACGTTTTGTGTGGTGCCGGCGGCTGTCGTGGCGAATACGATTTTTGGTGTTGCAGCTGCCTGGACTTTGACTCGGTTCCAGTTTCGTGGTCGGTTGCTGCTGCTGACGCTGCTGGATCTGCCATTTGCGGTTTCGCCGGTTGTGGCTGGTCTTTGCATTCTGCTGATTTACGGGGCTCAGGGCTGGCTTGGCCCTGTTTTGAAATCGGCCGGGATTCAGGTGGTGTTTGCGTGGCCTGGTCTGGTTTTGGCGACGACGTTCGTGACGCTGCCATTTGTGGCGCGGGAGCTGATTCCGCTGATGGAGTCACTGGGGGCGGATGAGGAGCTGGCGGCTGTCAGTCTGGGTGCCAGTGCCTGGCAGATGTTCTGGCGTGTGACGCTGCCGAACATACGCTGGGGGTTATTGTTTGGAGTGATCCAGTGTCATGCTCGAGCGATTGGCGAATTTGGCGCAGTGAAGGTGGTGTCGGGGGGAATTGCCGGTCAGACGGACACGATGCCGCTGCGAGTGGAGAAGCTGTTTCAGGAGTACAACAATCCGGGTTCTTTCGCTGTGGCTTCGGTGCTGACTTTGATGGCGCTGATAACTCTGGGGCTGGCGTGGGGTCTGGAGCACTGGACACAGCATCGGGCTGAGCAGCCTGGGCGGGAGGGGTAAGCGATGTCGATCAGAATTTCCGGTGTGAGCCGTCGTTTTGGGAATTTTCAGGCATTGTCGGGTGTGGACCTGCGGGTGCCGGCCGGCAGTCTGACTGCGCTGCTGGGTCCATCGGGTTCGGGCAAGACGACATTGTTGCGGATTATTGCAGGTCTTGAGTCTGCGGATGCGGGTCAGGTGCTGTTTGACGACCGTGATGTCACGGACCTGGCAGCTCGAGAACGCGGAGTTGGGTTTGTGTTCCAGCATTATGCGCTGTTTCGTCACATGACCGTTGCAGAGAACATTGCGTTTGGTCTGCGAATTCGTCGGGCACCGGCGTTTGAAGTGATAACTCGAGTGCAGGAACTGCTCAGGCTGGTTCGTCTGGAGGGATTAGGGGAGCGTCTGCCGTCTGAATTGTCGGGTGGGCAGCGTCAGCGAGTGGCTTTGGCGCGGGCTCTGGCCGTGCGGCCTCAAATGCTGCTGCTGGACGAGCCATTCGGTGCATTGGATGCGCGAGTGCGTCAGGAGCTGCGTGGCTGGCTGCGGCGTCTGCATCAGGAGATGCATGTTACCACCGTGTTTGTCACGCACGACCAGGAAGAGGCCTTTGAGATGGCTGATCAGGTTGTGGTGATGAATCAGGGGCGGATCGAGCAGACTGGTTCGCCGCAGGAAGTGTTTGATCATCCGGCGACCAGTTTTGTGATGGACTTTCTGGGGAACGTGAATGTGTTTCATGGCCGCGTGACGGCCGGTCGACTGGAGGCTGGGCCGTTCAGCATGGAGTACACTGGATATACTCGCGATGAACCTCGAAATGCCACGGCCTATGTACGGCCGCATGAGCTGGAGCTGGACCGACAGCCGGGGCAGGGTGGACTGCTGGCAAAGGTGCTGCAGGTGACTCCGGCTGGCTCGTTGGTGCGTGTGCGATTGCTGGCTGAGGGATATGGTGTTGAGCTGAATGTGGATCTGGTGCGTGAGCGTGCAGACGTGCTGCAGCTGCGTGCCGGGGATCAGGTTTCGGTGCGGCCCCGGACAGCGCGAGTGTTTGTGCCGGAGCCTGAGCCGGAATACACGATTTAGGCGGGCGGTGTCCGGTGTGGGGAAAGCCGGTGACGGTTGTTATTTTGCTGCATCGCGGAGCAGCTGCAGATCGGCGGGATTGTTGCCGGGATCGAATTGCAGAGCGGTTTCTCGAGCGAGCAGCGTTTGCAGTTTGGTCTGCAGGTTTTGGCGGAGTGTTGAATCCGAGGTGGCAATGTAGATGCCGACGACGTGCACTTCGTCCTGAATATGCACGGTATCACTGACTGTGCCCTGGGCGTCATGTGTGCCACTGGCATCGACACGGAACAACTGGGCGGTCGCTGGCAGCCATTCTGGTCGAGGAAAATTCCACGCTCCCTGGCGTTTGCGAAAACTGAAGGTGCTGGTTTTCTCATCGATCCCATAACCCACGTCATGCACGACGAAGATGGCAGCGTCGGGGGCAGCGAGAACGCTGATTTCCCAATCCGGCTGATCTGCAGCGTTCAGCGTCTGATGGTGCAGTGCCGTGGATCTCAGCAGCAGTTCGTCGAGCAGGCGGATTTCTCGATTCACCGCGGTAACCGGCTGAATCAGGTCCGGGAACCTGAGGAGTGATTTGCAGCTGAGGTTGAACCAGTAGAGTGAGGTGATGCGGGCGGCCAGTGCATGCCATGCCTGAGCGCGCAGTTCATCTGGGGTGGGCGAACCGCGACGCGGGCTGAGGAAGCCGCCCCAGCCGTCGTGGGCTCCCTGAGACCAGTACGCGATCGCTCGCGGGCGATTCAGTTCCCTCAGGCTGCGAGTCATTTCTCCGATAGTTTCGAGGGGAGCCCCCCAGCGGATCGACTTGCCATTCCAGCGCTCATAGCGGGTCCATGCATCTGCCGCCGGCGCGATGACTCGATACGCATCGTAATGGGGATGATCTGAAAGTCCGGCGTAGTATCTCCATGTGCGTTCTTCGCTGAGCGTCACAGAGGTGTGCAGCCGGCTGTCGCGGTAGGGAGCCAGCAGTCCGTGCACTTCCTGCGGAGGCACCGGGCGACCGCCGCCATACTGCGGTTCGCCGATGAATTCCACGGCGTGAATTGTCGGCAGCATTTCATCGCGGTCATAGCGTGCGAAATCGCTGAGCCGATTAAACCGTTTGAAGGGCGTGGCCTGATAGAGTTCCGGGTTGTCTGTATATCCGGAAACTTCTTCAATCTGTCCCGCATTGATGTGCATGCGGGCGAGGGTGCGGCGATATTGATCGAGCGTCAGGGCACTGCGACCGTTGATGTCTCCCTGAATCCAGCCGCCGCTGATATCAAAGTTTTCCGGGCGAATTTTCAGGCTGGCCCAGAGCGACTGCACGCTGCCATCGGCAGTGACGAGCTGCACTTCCACGAGGCAGTTGCGTCGCGGCAGCGGCTGAACGCTGGCGGTGAAGCCTCCGGCTGTCTGCAGTGCTGTTTTTTCTCCGAAAAACTGCAGCTGGCTGGCGGGCAGGGACTGAGCCAGCGTGAAGATTCGCTGACTGCCGTCGGCGGGCGGCAGCCAGAGATTGCAGGCGGAAATTTTGAGTGAGTCGGGTGCTGCAGCGGCCTGGCGAATATGGATTACCAGCTGATTGGCGGTGACTGCTCCGTCGCGAAGGCGGCCCGATTCATCGACTGCCAGAAATGTGACATCCTGCAGCCACACCGTGGGCTGTGGCAGCTCAAATTCGAGCGGTTCTCCGGCTGAACCGATCTGCAGAGTGTGCGCAGTGCCGGCGGCCCATTTGTCCGAGCGGCCGTTGAAATGCAGGACGGTTAGAGCCTGCGGCGGCAGCTGGACAGTTTCTTCGGTCCAGACCTGAGGGGCTTCGTGCCACGCCCAGTCCTGCGACTCAAGCAGCTGTGCGGGCGTGCTGCCGTCAAAGGTCCATGCCTGGTCACGACGAATTGTGAGCGGTTCACTTCCGGAATTACGCAGCACAAGTTCAACTCGAGCACCCAGTTCAGGGGTTGCCGGACGCCGCCAGCGCATGACGGACGAGATCATGTGGGGAGTTACCGTGACACCGGCGACTTCCTGGGCGGAAGCTGTGCGGTCGGTCATCAACAGGAGAATCGCACAAAAAGCGGGCAGAAATCTGCTGAAGCAAAAAGTCATGAGGCTGTTTCTTTCAGGATGTTGATTCAGGCGAGCACATCGTGGATGACGCTGCCGTCGTCAATTTCCAGCCGCTTGCGGCCGGGGAAGTGCAGTTGACGATTATCCAGTCCCAGCAGGTGCAGGGTGGTGGCATGGAGATCGGTGACATAATGTCCTTCGCCCAGAGCGTGATAACCGAGTTCGTCTGTGGCACCATGGACATAGCCGCGTTTAGTCCCCGCACCGGCCATCCAGATTGTGAAGCCATTGGGATGGTGATCGCGGCCGTCGACGCCGCCGGAACGCTGTTCAAGACCTGGGGTTCTGCCGAATTCCGTGCAGAAGACAACGAGCGTTCGATCCAGCAGGCCGCGCTGTCGCAGGTCGCGAATGAGTCCGGCCACGGGCAGGTCAACGGTCGCACACAGTCGCGTGTGGTTGTCCTTAAGCTTCTGGTGCGAGTCCCAGACGCCGTAGGGGGAAGGAAACACCTGAATGAATCGGACGCCCTGTTCCACCAGTCGGCGTGCTGCCAGCAGTCGTTCGCCGGCGATTTTGGTGTTGTCCTGATCGAGGCCGTACAGTTGCCGCGTGTGCTGTGTTTCCTGGGTGAAGTCGATGGCGGAAGGTACGGCAGCCTGCATGCGGAACGCCAGCTCGTAAGCTCGAATGCGAGCCAGCAGTTTCTGGTCTGTCGGGTATTCGACCGCTGACAACTGATTGAGCCGACCGATCAGTTCGTACTCGCGCTGCTGCTGCTGAAACGTCTGCTGTGCCTGACGTTTCCCGAAGGGCAGCGGATTGGCGGGATCGAGTGCGATGGGAACTCCGGCATGCTGCGGTCCGAGGTACAGCGAGTCGATGGAGAGCCGAGTGTCTGACCGTGTGGGGCCCCCAAGCACAACAAACTTCGGCAGGTTCTCGTTCAGGGTACCCAGTCCGTAGTGCGCCCACGCGCCGATGCTGGGCTGCTGTTCGTCCAGTCGATGCCGGCCCGTATGAATCTGATTTTCGGCGGCGTGGTCATTGTCTGTGGTCCACATATTTCGCACGAAACACAGCTCGTCAACCTGTTGAGCCAGGTGCGGCCACCAGTCGGTCATTTCAATTCCGCTGTCACCGCGGGGTTTCCAGCCGACCTGCATGGGGTAGATGATTGGATAGACATCCCGCACATTGATTTCTTCGGCGGCCACCGAGCGGAATCGTTTTTTGTGCAGTGGCGAATTGACGGGATTTTCGAAGGGCGTTTTGTCGAACGTGAGGCCGGCGTACTTATTGAGCGCAGGTTTGGGGTCGAAGGTTTCGACGTGGCTGTAGCCACCGGAAAGAAAGATCCAGATCACGCTGTCGGCCTGAGCGGTGTGATGCAGTTGACCGGCCGGCGGTAACGGGCTGTTTGAATCTGCGATCGGCCTGGTTTCAGAGGCAATGCCCTCTTCAGCCAGCATGGCGCCCAGTGCCAGTCCGGTGAAACCCATGCCTAAATCCGACAGCATGGCGCGTCGCCGGCAGCAGGTGGAAGGGGGCGGCTGGGAAGTCATGGTCCGTGGTTCCCTGAAAAGGCGGATCAGTGCACAGTGATGAAATCATGATGATTGAGCAGAGCTCTGACAAGACTGAGCCGACTGGCGTCGGTGGTATCCTGCTGCAGAAATTCGCGGCAGACCTTAAGTTCCTGTGTTCGCGGTTGCCGTGCCAGGATGCTGAGAAAGGCCTGTTTGATGAAGGCATCGGGTGTCAGGTCGGGTGTGGAACCGGTGATCTGAGCAGTGACGGCAGAGCTGACGGTGAGAACGAGGTCGCTGTTGGTCAGCGCGAGTGCCTGTTGTGGTACGATGCTGCTGGTGCGGCGGTAGCAGTCCAGTGGGTCGGGGGCGTCGAAGAGTTCGCCGAGGGGGCTGCGGCCACCCTGTTCCGGGTAGACGGCATAGTACAGGCTGCGGCGAAATGTTGTGAGGGCTTCGGAGTTTTCCAGTTCCTGGCCTCCGACTGTGGGATCCAGTTTTCCGGCGACATACAGCAGGCTGTCGCGGACGACTTCGGCTTCCATGCGGCCGGTGTTCATTTTCCAGAGCAGTCGATTTTCCGGGTCGCTGGCGGCAGCGGCGAGAAGCTGTGGATTGGTGGTGGCACTGGCTCGCTGCCAGGTGCTGCTGTTCAGGATTAGTCGGTGCAGATGCTTAAGGCTCCAGCCGGATTCCATCAGTTCCACGGCCAGCCAGTCGAGGAGTTCGGGATGTGTCGGGGATGCTCCATTGCGGCCGAAGTCGGTGACAGTGGAGACGAGCGGGGCGTGGAAATGGTGGAGCCAGACATAGTTTGCAGCGACTCGTGCGGTCAGTGGATTTTGTCGGTCGGTGATCCATTCGGCCAGTGCTTTGCGTCGTCCTGTGCTTGTTCGTGGATATTCGGGCCCGAGGGGTTTGAGTGAGGCGGCGGTGGTTGCTGCGGTGGCGTTGGTGAGAGAGGCGGTGCGAGCCTGTTCAGCGGCGGAGCGGGCGGTTGCGATGCTGGCGGTGGCGGTTTCCAGTTGTTTGCTGCGGTCGGCGCTGTCGGCCGGGAGGGACTGCGCTGCGGCAAGGTTCAGTTCGGCGGTGAGCAGATCGGCTTCGGCGGTGAGCAGATCGGCCTGAGCCTGGGAAGTGACGGCGGTGGCGGTGAGGCTGAGCAGATGGCTGTCGGCAGCGGCGGTCGTGTCGGAGTGCAGGCGAGTGGTGTCGGCAGCCAGTCGTGCTTCCCAGGCGGCTGTGCGAGCGACTGCGGCTGCGAGTTTGGCGGCGGCTGTGCGATGCGGCAGCCGCTGCAGGTCCATGGCGGCCTGAGCCGCGGCCAGCTGTTGCCATGGAGTGAGCAGGGCTGGATTGGCGGCTGTAGCGGAGACAATCGAGATGCCGCCTGGTGTGGAGAAGGCTGAGACTTCCCAGCCGGCGCTGCCAGCTGCATCGCTGCCGGCGGCGAAGGCCGGGGATTCAAAGTCGCAGGAGAACAGTGTTTGGCCGTCGGGGCTGAGGATCTGCAGGTCATCGATGAGCGCTGCGCTGCCAGTGCGGGCATCGATGCTGATCGCCTGGCTGGGCTGTGTGGCGGGGTTCCAGCCGCTGAGTGCCACCGGAAGCTGGTCGACAAGCACGGTGTGTGAGGGCAGTGTGTGAACGGTGAGCAGGCAGCGATCAGCGGCCGGATCGAAGTTCAGGTGAATTTCGAAGTGTCGCTGTCCGCCGTCGAAATCAAAGCGAGCGGCTGTGGTGTCGGTGACGGAACCGGGCGGCCAGGTGATGATGCTGTTGTTGTCGAACGCGATGTAGCCGGCAGTCAGACCTTTGACGACATCTTTGGCAAGCTGGAAATTGACGTGTGCATTTTGCAGCAGCAGGAGCTGGAAGCGGAGTTGGGTGCCCTGAGTGATGGCGGGGATTGCGGTCAGGCGGTGCTGCAGGATGCGGCGGCCGCTGTTGGCTGTCAGGTGCAGTGACTGGAGGCCTGCGAGGGCACCGGGAGTGCCACTGTTTCTGGCGGCGGCAGCGGCAGTGTTGAAGGCGGCGGTGGCAGCATCGAGGGCTGAGCGAAGGGCGGGATCGGCGCCGGGATCTGGTGTGTTTGCGAGCAGGTCACGGGCGGTTTGTTCGGCCTGCTGGAGTTCGGTGCGTTTGCTGGCAAGGATTGCCGGACGCATCGCCGGGTAGAAGGCCGGCAGCGGCAGCTGGATGGGCTGGGGGGTGAAGCGATTTGTGGGGTTGAGGAAGGCGGGCAGGCCGGGAGTGACGGAGCCGCGATCGGCCTGTCGATTGCGTTCGTCGCCGCCGGTGTAGAACCACGTTGGTGCGTCGGGGTGTTTATCAAACACGCGAACGATGCCGAGCCGCTGGATAGTGCGCAGTTTGCCGTAGTCGTAGTCCTGGAAGGGTCCGGGATCAGCCTGTCCGGGCAATTGATCCTGGCGGATGTAGAGGGGTTCAAAGAAGGCTCGGAAGCGGAAGTAGTCAGTCTGTGCGATGGGATCGTATTTATGGTCGTGGCAGTGGGCGCAGTTGAAAGTCAGTCCCAGAAAGGCTTTGCCGGTGTGTTCGACGATGTTGCGCATCCAGTCATTAGGGTTGAGGGCATACCAGTTACGAATGAGGTAACCGGTGGCGGCCGCGGCCTGGTCATCACCGGGGCGAAGTTCATCGGCGGCCAGCATTTCCTGCAGCATGCGGTCGTAGCCGTGGTCGGCGTTGAGCGAGTGTACGATCCAGTCGCGCCAGCGCCAGATCTGGGGAGCGCTGTTCCAGACATCGGGCACGTGTCGGCGCCCGTAC
Organism: Planctomycetaceae bacterium; assembly: GCA_046075365.1. Classification (GTDB taxonomy): domain Bacteria; phylum Planctomycetota; class Planctomycetia; order Planctomycetales; family Planctomycetaceae; genus SXXK01. The sequence goes on along the minus strand of JBJTPZ010000506.1, from coordinate 6,417 downwards.
CAGTCGGCGTAGCGCCAGACATCCATCCAGTGTCGGGCCCAGCGTTCACCGTAGCGGGGATCGTCGAGCAGTCGATTGACGGCCTGTGGGAATGCATCGGGTGCCGGGTTATTGATAAAGTCTGAAAGTTCCTGTGAAGTGGGTGGCAGTCCGATGAGGTCGAGGCAGGCGCGACGCAGAAGTGTTTGTTTGTCGGCGGGTGGCAGCGGCGTAAGTTTGGATGCAACGAGTCTGGCGGAGACGAAATCGTCGATGGACTTGAAACCGGGCTGTCGTGAGGGTGGCTGGAAGGCCCAGTGTGCGAGTGGATCGGGTTCGGGTGAGTCGCTGGCTGAGGGTGTTGCGCCGGCCTTCAGCCATGCTTCCAGCAGCTGCAGCTGTGCGGGTTCTAGGGGGCGACCTTCGGGGGGCATACGGGTGGCGGGATCGCTGCTGCTGACTCGCTGGAACAGGTGACTTGTGAGGGCATTACCGGGGGTGATGGCGGGTCCGTCGGAGCCACCGGTCTGCATTGCAGCGACGGTATCGAGTCTGAGCTGAGCTTCCTGTTTGAGGCTGCCGTGGCAGGCGAAGCAGCGTTCTTTGAGCAGTGCTTTGACGGCCGGGTAGCTGGCTGGTGCCGGTGTGCGGGCAATGGTGGCGGGGCTGTCGGAGTTCTGGGCAGCGGCGGCGCCGGCGGTAGCGATGGTCAGCAAAAACGGCAGCAGAAGTGTGATGACTGCTGACGACGGGAGCGGGGGACTGGGTCGCCGGCGTGAAGCGGGTATCATGCGAGCGTTCCGGTGGCGGCTGGGTGAGCAGGAGGGTTGAGTGGCAGTGCGTGAGGTTAACCGGGCGATTGTTCAGCGTGCAACCGAGGGGATGGCATTTTGGCTGCGGCAATTGGTAAAACCAGTGTGAGGTATCCGGCGGCGCGTTTTTTCGTGGTTTGTTGTCGGTCAGCTGATTGTTTGCCGCAGGTATTCAGCGGCAGAGAGTCCGCAGACGGAGATTTTTTCATCGATTTGGGTGCGGACGTGTCCGGGGCAGATGATCCACAGGTGATCGAGCTGCAGGTCGGCGAGCGCGATCCGCATTGAGCGGGTGGTGCGGGGTGATTCGTTGTATTTGAATTCGAAGCCAAGTCGGCGACCGTTGTGCTGCAGGAACAGGTCCAGTTCGGCGCCGGACTGGGTGGCGTAGAACCATGCGTCTGCGGGGTGCAGGAGCTGCAGGATTTGTTCGAGTGCGAAGCCTTCCCATGAGGCCCCGACTGTGGGATGTCCCTGCAGCTGCTGGTGAGTGGACAGGCCGAGCAGGTGATGCAGCAGTCCGGAGTCCCGCAGGTAGACTTTCGGGGATTTGACGAGTCGTTTACCGAGATTTTGGAACCAGGGCTGAAGCTGTCGAACCATGAAGGTGAGGCTGAGTTCATCGAGCCAGTTACGAACGGTTTTGTCGGACAGTGCCATGGAGCGTGCGAGTTCTGAGGCGTTCCAGATTTGTCCGTGTCGATGTGCGAGCATGGTCCAGAAGCGGCGCATGGCGGAGGCGTTGATGCGGAGTCCGAGCTGGGGCAGGTCACGTTCGAGGAACGTGCGGACGAAGGCTTCGCGCCAGGCGGTGCTGTCGGCATCGTTGTCGGCGAGAAAGGAGCGAGGGAAGCCACCGCGGAGCCACAGTGATTCGAGTGCGGCCGGTCCGGTTTCGGACAGGTTGAAGCCGTGCAGATCGACAAACTGAATGCGTCCGGCGAGAGATTCTGAGGAGTGTCGAATGAGTTGTGGTGCTGCGCTGCCGAGGATGAGGAACTGGGCATCTGCTGAGGGGCGATCGGCGAGTACGCGGAGGATGGGGAACAGGTCCGGTCTGAGCTGGATTTCGTCGAGGATGATGAGTCCGGAGAGTCGGCTGAGTGTGAGTTCCGGGTTGGTGAGTCTGAGCAGGTCGGCGGGTGATTCGAGGTCAAACAGGTGCGACTGCGGGAAGAGGCGAGCGAGTTCGCGAGCGAGAGTGGATTTGCCGGTTTGGCGTGGTCCGAGGAGTCCGCAGACTGGTGACCTGCGGAGTGTTTGTCGGAGCTGTTCGAAGTACCACGGGCGGAAAATCATTCCTGTATTTTCGTTTCTGAGCATCGAAAATACAAGAAAAATAATGCCTTGTGCAGCTTTTTTGGGGAGATTGTGATCTGTTTTCAGGCACTGCATGAGGTTTTATGCTTGTAAAATCGGATGTTAATTCCGAAAAAACGTGATTGTTTTGGGGTCATGGGATGTTTGTCTTGCGAGGGCATTGGTGTCCGGACGCCGGGGTTCGAGTTTGACGGACGCGAAGATACGGCATCAGAAGGGCGAATTCGGTTGCTTTGTTGTCTGATTCTCCTGAAGATCTGGTGTCCCGGGTGCTCGGGGAAGCGGTGCGGGCTTGCAAGGGGAGGGGGGGGGGACGGAATGACTGAGAATCCCTTTCAGCGCGGGGATACGTTGTCGGCTGTGAAGTCAGGCCCGCTGGACTGGGTGACTGCCTGGCGGCTGATGTTGCGCATGCTGCTGAATCTGCTGAATGCGTCTTTGACCGTGCTGCTGCTGACCGCTTGTGTGATCGGTGTGAACCAGGCTTTGAGAGCGGCTGATTCGAGCCAGACGGCGAGTCGAGATCTGCTGTTGAGCGGTCTGGGGGGAGTTTCAGCGATTGCCATGGGGGTTTCGACAATCAGTGCCAGCAGATCAGGGCGGTGGCTGGGAGTCAGTTCGGTGTTATTGAGTGTGTTGAGTGCATTGGTGGCGAATGTGCTGCAGGTGTCGATGGTGGCGACGGTGATGTGGTATCCGACAGAACAGCGAGGCTGTTTTGGAGCAATGGCGGGTCTGGGCGAGGCTTTGCTGGTGCTGGCGGTGCTGATTTCCGGTTGCCTGGCAACGATCAGCAGTGGACTGTTGTTGTGGGTCAGCGCACCGTTGCGGCGGCGATGATCTGTGGCAGGTGGCTGGTTCGCAGGAATCTGGGGGGAGGCGGACACGGTGTGGGGTGAGCAGCGGGGTTGGGGCAGTCGCTGGAAGGTTTTGGTGGCAGCAGTGCTGGCGGTTCTGGCAGTGACTGTTATGCAGACGTTTTTTGTGCGTGAGGCCGCATTTTTGGCGGTGGACCGTCGTGAATTGAGTTCCGGGCGGCGTCTGCTTGAGCGGGTGCGGAATTCGTGGCTGCCGGGGTCCGGGGCGAGTTTGCTGGAGGTTCGAGCAGCGATGCTGGACGGTGATCGGGAGACAGCCGAGCGGCTGCTGGGGGCACTGTCCGGTCGGGAAGGCGACGAGGGGGAGCTGGAGCGGGTTCTGGTGCGGTTTCGAGCTGGCGAGATGGATGAGACGGCTGAGTGGCTGGTCGCTGGTCAGGAGCGACTGGCAGCGAGTGATTTTCGGCATGTTCTGGAGGCTCTGATTGACGGGGCAATTCGAGTTGGCAACGAGCCTTTGGCTGTGCAGATGGTGGAGTTGTGGAAGGCGGAGACGGGTGTGGAGGCGGGTTTGGCTGCCGGCGGGCCTGTGTGGCAGCAGGCGAAGCTGGAGTCGTGGCAGGGTGATTTGGCCTGGAGCCGCAGTCTGCCGGACGTGGCGATAGTCCATTTTCGGCGTGCTTTGGAGCTGGAGTCGCGAAACGAGACAGCTCGTTTGAAGCTGGCTGAGCTGCTGCTGCAGTACGGACCGGCCGAGGCTCAGGAGCATCTTGAGCATTTGCGAGGTTTGAAGCCGGAGAACCGGGATGTGCTGGTGCGGCTGTCGGCCTGTTATCGGGAGCTGGGTGAGGGGGAGCGAGCGGCTGAGTTGCTGCAGGGTTTGCTGCAGCGTCGTCCGGAGGACGTGCTGGTGTTGCTTGAGCGTGGGCGTCTGGATCTGGATGAGGGACGTCTGGAAGACGCTGAACGCTGGATGCGAGAGGCGGAGCGGAGGGCACCGGCTCACCGGGAAGTGTTGTTGTCATTGTCGCGCTGTCTGCAGCTGACGGGGCGATCTGATGAGGCGGAGCGATATCGGCAGATGGTCGACTCAATTGATCTCGGTGGAATCAACGGATCCGGGACTGCCGTCAAAGCGGGGGGTGGTCAATGAATCTGCGCGGAGTTGTGATTTGGTTTGTTGGCTGTGTGTTGTTAACAGTGGTTGTTGTGCGGTATCAGGTTGTTCAGTCGAGGGTGCCTGCAGCGGGCGGGGTGGCTGTTGTGGCGACTGAGGGCAGCGGCAAGGCTGAGTCTGTGTTTGAGGAGGTGGCTGGGGAAGCGGGAGTTGATTTTGCGTATGCCAATGGTGAGGAGGCTGATTTTTATACGATTCTGGAGTCGCTGGGAGGCGGTGTGGCATTGCTGGACTACGACGGGGACGGTCTTTTGGATTTGTATTTCACGGGCGGAGGCAAGTTTACCAGTCGCACGGCTCATGGGATTGAGGGTTTACCGGGGCGGTTGTATCGCAATCTGGGTCGGATGAAATTTCGTGATGTGACGATTGCGGCGGGCCTGAGCCGAGCCGGTTTTTATTCGCACGGGGCTTTGGTACTGGACTGGGATCAGGACGGTCGTCCGGATTTGCTGGTATCCGGATATGGGGGGCTGGTGTTGTATCGGAACGAGGACGGCAGCCGGTTTCAGGATGTCACGCGGCAGAGTGGCCTGACCGACGGTCGCTGGAGCACCAGTGTTGCGGCGGGTGATTTATGGGGGCGTGGTCGTGCGGATCTGTTTGTCTGTCGCTATGTGGACTGGTCATTTCAGAACGATCCCGAGTGTTTTTTGCGGGGCAAGTCAGAGGGGCGAGATGTGTGTGCGCCGCAGAATTTTGCAGCGTTGCCTTCGTCTGTGTACAGTCACGAGGGCGGTGTGTATCAGGACCATTGGGGCCGTCTGCAGCCGGCGGAGGCGGGCAAGGCGCTGGGGGCAGTGATAGTGGATGTCAATGCTGACGGTCGCCCGGATGTTTATGTGGCGAACGATGCGTCGGCGAACTGGTTATTTCTGAACGAGGGCAATGGGCAGTTTCGGGAGTGTGGTCGTGCGCTGGGGGTTTCGGTTGATGACAGCGGGCGTTACAACGGCAGCATGGGTGTGGATGCGGCCGACTACGACGGCAGCGGGCGGGCGTCACTGTGGGTGACCAATTTTGAGAGTGAGCTGCCGGCGCTGTATCGAAATGCGGGTGCTGGGGGTTTTGCCTGGGCGTCTCAGTCGGCGGGGGTGGGGCGTCTGGGGGGGCGGAATGTAGGTTTTGGGACATCCTTTTTGGACTATGACAACGACGGCTGGGAGGATTTGGTGTTTGTGAACGGTCATGTTGTCCGGCATCCGGTGGGAGCGGAAGTGCGTCAGAGTCCGGTGTTGCTGCGAAACATCGACAGGCATGGTCGGCGGATGTTTGCTGATGAGACGCAGCGGGGTGGTGCCTGGTTTCAGAAAACGGCGCTGGGGCGTGGACTGGCGACGGGTGATCTGGACAACGATGGCTGGCCGGATCTGGTTGTCAGTCACAGTAACAGTGCGGTGGCGGTGCTGCGGAATCGTCTGGGGGATGTGAATCCTTCGGGTGGTGATCGGCGGTGGCTGGGTCTGCAGCTTATGGGGCGTGGGCATCGTCCGCTGGCGGGAGCGACGGTGACTGTGCAGACTGGTGACCGCAGACTGACTCGCTTTATTCGTGGTGGCGGCAGTTATCTGTCGAGTGGTGACTGTCGGGTGTTGATTGGTCTGGGAGCGAGCGAGTCGATAACGGGTGTGGTGGTCCGCTGGCCGTGGGGTGAATCGCAGACGTGGGGATCACTGGGTTTAGGTCGCTACTGGCTGCTGCGGGAGGGTGTGGCTGAGGCGGCGGATGCGACCGGGGCGGCGATAGGGTTTTAGTAACCAGTGGTCGGAGGGCGGTTTGGCGAGACGCGGACGGAAGTCCGCGGGTGGGTCGTTTTCCGTAGCTCGGGCTTTCCAGCCCGAGATCTGTCCTCTGCGTGTGGACTGCCTGGAGATCGCTGCACGGGGCTGGGGGCGGTTGGCCTCACGCGAAGCCGCGAAGTCGCGAAGGGAAACGCAGGGGTCAGTGTTCAGGCGAGCCGCGGACGGTAGTCCGCGGGTGTCGCGCTGCAGTGCGTTTGGCGTTGCTGCGTTTTGGGGGAGTGGCCCCCTCACCCCCGAACCCTCTCCCCCGTTTCACGGGGGCGAGGGGAGGGATTTGGTGTTCGGTGTTCGGTGTTCGAGCACGAGCACGAGCACGAGCACGAGGAATCGCCGGGGGAGGTCTTCGTAGCTCGGGCTTTCCAGCCCGAGATCTGTGCTCTGCGTTTGGGCTGCCTGGAGATGGTTGCACGGGGCTGGGGGGGCGGTTGGTCTCACGCGAAGCCGCGTAGGTCAGTGTTCAGGCGAGCCGCGGACGGGAGTCCGCGGGTGTGAGAGCGGTGGGTTGCTGG
>JBJTPZ010000505.1:0-2941 GCA_046075365.1 Planctomycetaceae bacterium | reverse complement strand
AGTGCCACCGGTTGATTCAGGCTGCAACTGCGACGGAGGGCCTGAGGCCATGGCTGCCGGCGAGACACCGCTTTCTGCCGCCAGCAGTTCACCAATCTGTACAAGCGCCTCAGCCGCCTTCTGACTGGTCGGATCCGCGTCCAGCGACCGCGTGAAATATTCACGCGCCTGCAGCAGGTCGCCTTTTTGTGCAAGTACGAAGCCGACAGTTGAAGCAGCGTCCGCCTCACTCATCGACTGCCGCAGCGTTGTCATCGCTGCTGAGATTTCTCCCATCCCGATTAACGCGATACCCAAATTGGACTGGGTGCGAACATGCGACGGATTGATCTGCTGAGCCTGACGGTAGGCACTGACAGCCTCCTCAGACCGCCCCTGCAGGTAATGGGAATACCCAAGGTCACAAAGAACTTCGACATTTGTCGGAGAAAGCTCATGAGCTTTCTTCAGGTAACTGATTGCGGCCGCCTCATCACCGGCTTTTTGACACAGCACCCCCAGTCGATGGTGCAGGTCCACACTGTCAGGCTGTTTTTTCAGCAGCTCTTCGTAGCTCTTTCTCGCTCGCAGCTGTTCACCGCTCTGCTCGGCCATGCGGGCAGCCAGCAACTGCTCTCTGTAACGATCTTTGCCGAACGACGGCAGCCGATCTGTCAGGCTTTGACTCATGGAGCAGCCTGAAAGCAGAAGCGGAAGCAGGATTCTGAACCGATTTCGCAGAGGAAAATTTCGCATGCTTTTTTCCGTGATAGCTGCTTCAGCGAAAACCACCGGCACCACCGGCGCCGGCATTGCCACTCGCGCCACCAAACCCGCCACCGGCACCCTGAACCGCGCCACTGTAAGACCTCTCAGCCTCAGCCGAGGTCAACCCGGCAGAGAGAGCCGGAGAGGTCAGTACACGCTGTGATGCAGCCGGCACTCCCATCATCGTCAGTGCCGCCACAACCACATTTCGTCGCTGTGTGTCCAGCTCAGCGCACGGCGGACAGTTCTCAACCATCGCCGCGATTTCTTCGGACGAATTCTCCACAAGAATAGGAAATGGCACCAGTGCGGCACGAGCACCGATCTGCCGCAAATGAGCCTCTCCTGCCGGGTTCAGCCGAGCCGTCCCCGCAACAAACTCATGCTCGTAGATCACAAAATCCGCAGCCTCTCCCTGAGCCTCCTGAAGATCCAGCATTGGCCGCACACTGGATCCCAGTGCGGCTGGCGGTTCAGGCAGCGGTGCCGGCACAGTAATCTTGTCACGCATGCAGCCCGTTGCTGACACCACGACACCCAACAGCAGTACACGCACTGATTTCGATCTGTTCACTTCAATGTCCCCCTGTCAGCCAGTCCCCGGCCGTCACTGCGAAAAACCGACCTTGCCAGTGGAAAAATAGCGAGCACTGTTCTCGTAACTGTTGAAATACAGATTCGGATGCAGCAGCTGATCGCGGTAATTCGGCCAAACCGTTGCTCGGTGGTGATGCCCCGGACGTCCCTCGATGCGGTTCCGCAGATAGAAGTCCACTTCAGTTGGCTCTGTCACATTGACTCCCGGCAGCAGCTGCGGCACTTCGCTGGCGTCAACCGCATGCACTATCTCCGGGCTGACAATCACCAGCAGTTCAACCTCGTCGGAAGCAGCCGAATTTGAAGCACCCAGTGCACCAAGGATCGGAATATTCCCCAGTCCCGGCAGACGACTGGTGCCGCCGTTCTGCTGCGACTGTGTCAATCCCGCGATTGCCAGAACCTGGCCCTCTCGCAACTCTACGGTAGTACTGGCTGATCGCGTATCCATCCCGAAGATGCCGTTCACCGATGTTGCAGTGTTCAGAGTGCTGAACTGTGGATTCACCTGCAGGCGAATTCGGTCCTTATCCAAAACCGTCGGGGTAAACGTCAGCATGGTTCCGTAACCCTTGAACTGGGTTGACGCAGCCTTCACTCCTTCTACCCCCACAACCGTTGGAACCGCAAACTCGCCGCCAGAGATAAACGTGGCGGCGCGGCCGCTGATTGTCACCAGTGTCGGCTCTGCCAAAATCTTCGCCACTTTGTGCTGCTCAAGTGCCTCCAGCGAAAGCTTGAAACTGTTCTCAGAGAAGGTGCCACTAATTACCGCATTGCCAGCAGCACCACCCGTGCCAAAAATGAAGTCACTCACCTCCGCATCCAGACTGGCACCAAACTTCCTCACAGCCGAACGCTTCAGCTCTGCAATCCGAACCTTCAGCATCACCTGATGCTCGCCAGGTACTCGAATCAGATTGATGATGGTCATCGAGTTGGCCACGGAATCGAGGTTGATCTCTTCCATGTTCGCTAACTGGACGTCGGCAGTGCCAGTCGACGACACCGCCGAACCAAATGTCCCGCCCGACTGACCGCCACGACGCAAAAACGACATGATTTGCGAAGCCTCTTCCGCATCCTTCGCCTGACCCTTCACGATGATCTTGTCAGCAACCGGAATCAGCCGAATGAAGCTGTTCGGAAACAGCCGTGAAACCTGCTGCTCCAGCTTCCGAATCTCCGTGTCTCGCACAGACAGATCTCTGGCCTGCGGCGTCACATGCACCACAAAACTGAACAACTCTTCCGCATTCTCATCACCCAGCCAGACTGAAACTGTCGTACGACCAGGCGCCTTACCAATCAACTCCAGTTCCCGCGTGGTGAAAGGTGTCGTCTCGATAATACTGGGATCGGCGATCGAAGCGCGCGAGACATTCTGCTTGAACAGCACAACCTTGGAGTGTCCCTGCTCAAGACGCAGCTCCGCTGTCGGCTCGCTGATGTGCGAGATCGCTCGATTGATGCCCTCAACCGTGGCCTGATCCACCGCCGGTTCCTGCCCCGAAACCGCAGCCCCCAAAGCTAAAGGCAGCCAGGCTGCCAACGCTCGCAGAAGTCGCCCCATCGCTGTGTCGTCCTTGACAAAACC
>JBJTPZ010000504.1:0-13894 GCA_046075365.1 Planctomycetaceae bacterium | reverse complement strand
TGGCAGAGAATCTTGCGTGGATCCGGAGGTTCAGTCTATCGCTGCTTAAGCAAATCCCTGACAAGCTCAGCGTAGCGATGAGGAGACGGATGTGTGGTTGGAGCGAAGAGTACCTGACGCAAGTCCATATCAAATTAGGAAATTAGTGTGCGCTGGCCCTTGTTCGGCAAATCGCTCTGCGTGCAAGGCATACCGTAGCCCGGTACAGCCTCATCATACTGAGGATACCGAGATATTGTGGCCGGTCAATTCATCTTGATACCTGGCAGGATGACATCCTTGAGAAGCAGCCGGATATCCTTCGCATTTCGTTCTGGGAAGCCAATGCTCCCGGTGAAGATCACGACCAGGTTGAGATCCCTGGCCACGAAAATGTCCTGTCCGCCATAACCGCGAGCTGCCCCCAAGCCGTTGTGACCGTGGTCATCAGGCAGCCATAGCTGATACCCGTATCCTGCGTTGAGGTGAGTTTCTGCACGTCGCTTGAACATGTCGTCAACATACGACCTTGAGACGATCCTCCTTCCTTCGTATGTCCCGCTATCAGACAACATCTGTCCGATCTTCATCATGTCTATCGGGCTCAGATACATACCCCATCCTCCCTGAGTACATCCGTCGGGCAAGGAAGGCCAGCTTACCTGGGTGATGCCGAGCGGCTCAAAGAGGCGACTTTTGGCATATGCAAAGGCGCTCATGCCCGTTGTTCGTTGTACGATTGCAGACAGGAGGTGTGAACTTCCCGTGTTGTAGAAAAACCGTTCTCCTGGCTTCGATTCCAGTGGCTCGCTCAAGACGAAGGACACGGAGTCAGGCGCCGCTTCAATCCGTTCAAACGAATTGCCAATGCCGAAGTCGACCCAGCGTAAGCCCGTACGCATCGTCAAAACGTGCTCGACGGTGATGTTTGCTTTGTCGCCGACCAACAAGGCATCATATTCTGGTAGAAGCTCGACGACTGGCTGGTCCACTGATTTCACCAGCCCTTCATCCAGTGCAATTCCGATGAGGATGGAGCTGATGGTCTTGGTTGCGGACTGGAACTCGTGAGGCTGATCGTCACGAAACCAGTTGAACATGCGGGAGTAGACAAGTATCCCTCGATGCTGAACCATGACAGCGTCCAGGTGATGACAGCGTGCATCTAGCCATATATCGGTTTTTTGGGAAAGCGGGGTTGAATCGACCTTAGCCACTTGCCCACGCATAGCGACCGGCGGACCGAGTTTCGGAGTTGGTGGTGATCGGAGGGTTGAGACCGCGAACATGGCGCACATCACGGCCCCACAAAGCACGAAGCCGATCAGGAAGGAAGGCAGATTTCTCATCACCCTCGCCACTCGAACACCCTCCGCCGCCGAACGAATTGCGGTCTATGCGTCTGGCGATTAGCCGACGTATAGATCGTGCGTTGAACTTTGCCGCTTTGTGAGCGGTGCGGGCTCACAAATGGCCCTTGCGGGATTCATCACGGTGAGAAATCCTCGCCGGTCGGAGTTTACCGCTGGCGAGGCGGCTTTTCAACCCGGAAATGGGCAGCGTGGCAGGCGGGCGAGGTTCGCTTTGTGATGACTGCAGGAGTTACGCCTGTTGCGGAGGTCGGGACGATAGACTCAGCGGGCTGCACGCGCAGCGTCAGGACCTTCGATGCTGGCGGGGCAACGCCCCGTGGGTCGAATGGACGGAGATCCCAAGTTGTCTGGCAGATGCTCATCCTCGCTCCCGGATGCGATATCAGACGGGGCGGTCATCACTGCTGAAAATGTCCTTCCAGCTCGTCCGATGAACGACTTCCAGTCGTTCCAGTCCATGACCGCAGGGCGAAGACAAATGGTCATACGGGGCGCTGTACGAGTATGACTATCCTGACGAACGGCACGGTTAGCCGGGCCGCGACAAACCAAATAACAATGTGAGACCCCGCGGCCCGCGGCTCCGGTAAGACCGATTGTTCTCCTATCGGCGATTCCGTCTCGCTTGTTCATTCCGTAGAGCACAGAGTTGATCTTCTGGAGGAATCAGTTTGTCCCGGCGTTCCATTGGCAACAAACGCTCTTTGATATCGTACCAGACCTCATCGGTCGCACATTCGGTTTCGAGTGCAAGAAGGTCCACAATGCCCACAAACTCGAAGTATACTCGATTTCCTTCGTTGTTCTCGTAGTGATGCTCCGCTTGCTTGCCCTTGCGCTTCGCGACAGAGAGTGCCGTTCTGCTTGAACTTGCCCGAAACGTGATGATTCGTTCTTCGCACAGCCTTCGTTTTCCACTTTCGGCACCTGTGTCAACGCGAAACTGAAACAGCAGTTTAGCGGAAAATCGCAATTCGTCCGTGTCATTATTCATTTGAGCCAATGCGACGCGAGGGAACTTGCCGTGAAATGATCTCGCCTGGGAAAGTCATCAATTCTGAATGACAGGCGATCATCCAGTCTACAGATTCGCTTTCCGCATCGTGGCGGATTGCAAACAAAGAGACTCTCCACACTTTTCGTGTGCCGTCAAGCATTTCTGGGATCAATTTGTCGGGACGATGCCGCTTGGGCGGTGAGGCCGGGTGGCGGGTTCCGTTTGACGACTTTGACGGTCGTTTTGCGGACCCAATCCCGCTGCGTTGCCGCGATCGGAAGGCCCACGGTGGCAGCGGATTGGCGTCGGTTCAGAGACCGGAGCCCGCGGATTGCGGCAGCGATTCCAGCCGAGCCCCTGTCTGAACGGAACTGGACTGCTTGTCGTTCCACGCCCACCCGCCGGTTGACGTGGGTGTCACCCACAGAAATCACGCAGGCATCCGCCCTCGGCAGTGTGTGCCGATACTCAGCCGTGTGCAATGCCTCGCTCTGTCTGAAAGCCTGCGGCGAAGGCTGCTGACGTCAGCCCCGCACCCTGTCATACCACCCTTCATCCTCCGGTCCCTGCATGAACGCCTGACCGTGGTACGCGTTCGTCTGTCCCCAGCGGAAGATGTATGAGGGATCGGCAAACTGGCACGGGTCGCCCGGTGGTTCAATGGCGTTGAGCCGTGCGATCAGCTGCTGGTCGAAGTCGCCGCGTTTGGTCAGAGGCCAGCCGCCGATGCGGTCGAAGATCTTACGGCGAAAAGCCAGACTGGCGTGGAAGCGACCGGTGGCATCCTCCTGCTCCAGACGTCCAGTGTAACTGCTGAGCACAAATGATGGCTTCGACCAAAGCCGCCCTTCCATCGCTCGCACGTGTGTGCTGATGTGGTGCGGCAGGTAGATGTCGTCATCCTCCCAAACGACCAGAATGTCGCCTTTGGCCAGACCGGCGATGGCGTTGAACTTTTCAGGCAGTGACCGGAATCGTCGCGGAATGCTGATGATCTGCCAGCCACCGCATGCGTCGTTCTGCAGTTCGCCGGCATCATTGAGGATAATCAGTTCTCGTCGGTCTTCCGGGTAGTCCTGGCTGTGAAAAGCCAGCGTGGTCGTGCCCATCATCTGTCCGGAAACTCCCGGAGAAACGCTCGCAGTGCCCCCAGCAGACCGGGACCGCCATCTTCCCCGCGCTCACCGAAAATCTGCGTGACGCTGCAGTTCCCGAGTCAACTGGTCAGCGGTGTGACGCGTGTCGATGAACGGCAGGTCGCAGGAGATCATCTGCTGCGGCTGGCCTGCGAGCAGCGCGACGGTCGAGACACCGTGCTGCATTCTGAACTGCACCACGGGGTCGGCCAGGCTGGCCAGCACCAGCGGGCCGGAAAGCAGGTCTCGAGTGTTCGGGTTTCGCTGGCAGTACTGGCTCAGTTGGCAGACCGAGACTGCCGAGGGCAGGACATGTCTTGCAGCGGGGGGCTAAATTAGCCACGTAATTTTTGTTTTGATGTCTCTCGGTGTCTTTGTCGTTTTGTGGTGGAATCGGTCTGGCTTCTGAAGGCTCAACTTTTGACAGACTCGACCGTTGGCGTTAGTCTGTGGGTTGCAGGCGGAGAACGGGTTTCGGGTATTTGCGGCGGAGTCCCGGGAATGAGCGGAACTGGCGGTCAGTGCCTTAAGAAGTCTCAGCGGGCTGTCGTTTGTGCGGGGCACAGGCTGGCTGTCGTGGTGCTGGTGCTGTTGTTCTGTCTCGACGGGAGCGAAGCGATGGGGCAGGATCGAATCCAGCGTTTGCAGCTGACAGCGGCTGGGTTTCCGGAGGCTGTGATAGTTCAGGGTGACACGTGCTGGACGGGGCAGGTGCAGCCGGCGGGTGCTTTCGGAGGGACGGCTGCAGAGCAGGCAGGGGCCTGTTTGCGCGAGCTGGAGCGGATTCTGCGGGCGAGCGGCGGATCTCTGGGCGATGTTGCCAGGCTGCACCTTTACGCCGAATCTGACGAAATTCTCGCTGCGGCTCGGCAGGTGCTGCAGTCACAGTGGTCCGCGGATGCTCGCCCGGCACTCACGCAGGTTGTTTCAGATATTCCGGGCCCTGGGCTGCTGACGATGGATGTGATTGCGACGGCGTCTGAGTCGGGTGTGAGGCGGGTGACTACAGAGTGGTCGCGGCTTCCTGCCGGTCGACAGATTCATGTGGCTGGTCAGGCGGAGCAGTCTGAGTCGGTTTATGAGGCGTCCTTTGCCACGCTGCAAAGTCTGCAGAAAACGCTGGAATTCCTTGGCAGAGATGCAGCCGACATTGTGCAGCTGAAGGCTTTTGTGCAGCCGGCGTCAGCAGCCGGAGATGTGCAGCGTGCCGTGCAGCAGTTTTTTGGCCCTGATCGTCCGCAGCCTGCGCTGGTGATTGTCGAGTGGAAATCCGGTGCGAAGGTGCCTGTGGAGATTGAACTGGTGGCTGCTGGCGGACCGGTGCAGGCTGATCAGCCGGCGATTGCCTGGGTGACGCCGCCAGGCATGACGAAGTCACCGGTGTACAGTCGAGTCTGTGTGGTGCAGACGGGTGCGTTGATTCTGACCAGTGGAATCACGGCAGCGGAACAGCGACGTGAGCAGTCTGCTGAGGCTGCTGCAAGGGAATCAGCTGCCGTGCTGGAGAATCTGCGGCGGATTGTACTGAGTGCAGGCGGCGACTTTCAGAATCTGGTGAAGGCCACGTATTATGTGTCTTCGGATTCAGCCAGCAGCAGTTTGAACACTGTGCGTCCTCGGTTTTACGATCCTGAACGTCCGCCGGCGGCCTCAAAGGCAATTGTGTCCGGGACTGGTGTCCCGGCTGCCGAACTGGCGATGGATCTGATTGCTGTACCGGCCGAGAAACCGGTTCGCTGAACTTTCCGGTTTTGTTTCGTTTTGTTTGCGGTGCCGAGAATGCTGCATCTGAAAACAGTTTCCCCCGATCGCTGGCTGTGTCAGGTCGACGCTGCGCTGCCAGAGATTTTGCTGGATCACGCACACTGCGAGCAGAAGGCGGCATCGACCGCGATGGATCTGATGTTTGATTATGTGCACTCGGAAGAGCTGTGCGACTGCATGTCTGAGATAGTGCGGGAAGAGCTGGAACATTTTTCGCTGGTGCGTGGATTATTGCAGCGGCGTGGCATTCGCGTGCAGGGCCTGAAGCCGGGAAGTTATGGGCGTCGTCTGAAGGAACTGGTGCGTCGTCAGGAGCCACTGCGGGCTGTTGATCGACTGCTGGTTGCAGCTCTGATTGAGGCGCGCAGCTGTGAGCGATTTGTACTTTTGAGGGATCATTTGCAGGATTCCGAACTGGCGGCTTTTTACGGCAGTCTGTTCGAATCGGAAGCCCGTCATCATGCCACATATGTGCGTTTGGCACGTTTGTTTGCCGACGACAGGGCCGTAGATCAGCGGCTGCATGAGCTGGCGGAGCAGGAAGCGATCATCATCGCGGAAGGCTGTGTGCTGCCCAGAGTTCACAGTTGAGCGGGTAAAGCCTGTCTGAGGGAAAACCAGTGGCCAGTGCAGATTCAAGTTCACCAGATTGCAGCGATCCCTTTGCTGTGGTTTATGCAGAGCTGCGTCGAATAGCGGCTGGTTGCCTGGCGGATGAGCATTCGCCGCACACGCTGTCTCCGACGGCTCTTGTGCATGAAGCGTGGCTGCGGCTGCAGCGATCCGGTCCTGAGGGTTTTGCTGCTATTCGCAGCATGAAGGCACTGGCTGCGATTGCCATGCGGCAGATCCTGATTGAGTACGGACGGCGGAAGCGACGCAGGCTGCGACTGCTGCAGCACGAGTTCAGCGGGCAAAGTGGGGGTGATGTTTCTGAGTCACCTGAGTTTTCAGTGGATCTGCTGGACCTGGACGAAGCTCTGTCGGCATTTGCTGTTGAGTATTCTGAGCAGGCCAGGCTGGTGGAACTGCGGTACTTTGGCGGGCTGACGCTGCAGGAATGTGCGGAAGAGCTGGGTGTTTGCGAACGTACCGCAGACCGATACTGGAAATTTGCCCGAGCGTGGCTGAACAGGCGTTTGCAGGGCAAAGACTGACGGGAGAGTGCAGCGGGTTTCAGGTGTGTGCCAGCAGCGGCAGCATTCGAACAGCAAACACGGTCCATGCCTGCAACAGCAGCAGGCCGCACAGGGTGAGGGTTACCGCCATGCGGATCAGGGTCTGCCGGCGACAGTCAGACGGTGTGTGCGGCTGCAGTACCGGCAGTGCAGTCAGCAGCGGGATGCAGGCGAAGCAGGCTGCCTGCACGGGCGTCAGGCGTCCGAAAAACAATCCGATAAGCAGCAGGCTGCAGAGGCTGCCCCAGCAGAAGCTGAGGGGCAGCCGTGTGGTCGTCTGGGGGTATCCCAGTCCCAGTCGCACGGCCCAGGGCAGCATGCTGCCGGCCAGCGGTAAAGCCAGCAGTCCGCCCTTGAGGTAGCCTCCCAGCATGATCACGATCCCGCTGCACAGCAGGCAGCAGACGAGGGATGCGGGCAGGCAGGCGGCGGCTGAGGGCTGCCGGGAATCAGCAGTCAATCGCCGCAGCAGCATTGCGCCTGCCGGTGGCAGCGGCGAGAGGCAGATCAGCAGGAGCCAGCCGTTTGGGGTATACCCGAGGATGGTTGCCGGGGCGGGCTGAGTCAGCCAAACGGATTGATGCAGCACGACCGGAACGATGGTCAGCAGGGCGATCTGCAGCAGCAGCCTGTGGGTTCGCGGGGAAGTGACGAGTTCCGTGAGGTCGGCGAGTGCGAGTACGGGAAGCAGGCAGAGAAAGCGGTCAGCGGCGGAAGTGGGCGGCAGTCCAGGCAGGATTTTAAGGACCAGCATGCCGAGTGCGGTGGCTGCCAGCATTGGGGCCGAGTGCAGCCGCAGTGCTGCCCGTGGGGCAGCCGCTGCGGTTGCAGTCAGAAAGGCCAGCAGACACAGCAGTGCGTCCGGCATGGAATTACTTGCTCATGCCTTCGCAGTCGATGATGATAACGGCTTCATCACCGATCGGGCCGATGGCGTTTTTGTCGAAGTTGTAATCACTGCGTTTCAGACGCAGTTCGGTTGCAAAACCGACTCGGCGAACGCCGCGCGATTCAATCTGTTTGCCACCCATCAGCTGGATGGTGATTGAGCGAGTTGTACCGTGCATGGTGAAGTCGCCGGTGACTTCGAAGCCACCTTCGATGGCTTTGACTTTCGTGCTGCGGAATTCAATCGTTGGAAACTGTTTTGTGTCGAAGTAATCCGGCTGCCGCAGATGCTCGTCACGAGCCGCATTTGCTGTGTCGACGCTGTCGGCTTTCACAGTCAGCTGAAAACTTGATTTTGAGGGGTCCTGGCGATCGATTGAAAACTTTCCATCGACTTCATTGAAGCGGCCGTGAATCCAGCTGATGTCAAGGTGTCGGGCCTTGAAACTGACTGACGAGTGGACAGCATCATAGACATACTCTTCGGCCGCCGTGGCGACGGCAGGAAGCAGAGTTGCTGCAGCAAGGGCAAGACTGAGCAAAACACGGTTGACAGACATGGCGGGTCCTTTCGGTGAAACAAATGCGGGGATTCGAGTACGCTGTGGGGATGGTAGAGCCCGGCAGTGGTGCGGTAAAGTGTGTCGGCGTGGCTGGTGATCAGGCCAGCAGATCCTGCAGCACATGCCCGTGGACATCCGTCAGCCGGCGGTCAATGCCATCCTGGCGGACAGTCAGTCGAGTGTGATCGATGCCCAGCAGATGCAGAATTGTGGCATGGACGTCATACACCTGAGTCGGGTGGCTGCGATCGAGTGGTTTGTAGCCCCATTCATCGGAAGGTCCGTAAGTTATGCCTTTGCGGATTCCGCCGCCGCACAGCCAGTTGGTGAAAACATAGGGATTGTGATCGCGGCCTTTGCTGCCCTGAGTTGATGGCATGCGACCGAATTCGGTGGTCCACAGAATGATGGTGTCTTCCAGCAGGCCGCGTTGTTTCAGGTCCTGAATGAGTGCGGCTGTGCCGATGGCCATACCCATGGCCAGCGGAGCGTGATCGCGTTCAATGTCTTCGTGGCTGTCCCAGTTGCGGCGCGGGAAACTGTTGTCGTTTCCGC
The DNA here is from genome assembly GCA_046075365.1 of Planctomycetaceae bacterium. Lineage (GTDB taxonomy): Bacteria > Planctomycetota > Planctomycetia > Planctomycetales > Planctomycetaceae > SXXK01. Next base: position 5,461 of record JBJTPZ010000504.1, on the reverse strand, counting down.
TCCAGATCTGAATGAATCGGACGCCTCGTTCCACCAGTCTGCGAGCGATCAGGCATTTGCGGCCAAAGCAGTCTGCTTCTTCCGGTACATTAATGTCTGTTGGCCAGGTGTTGCCGGTATCGGCGAGACCGTACATTTTCAGGGTGGCGGCGGTTTCCTGCGACAGATCGAAGGCCTCGGGTGCACTGAGCTGCATACGGGCGGCCAGTTCGTAGGAGCGCAGCCGCGATTCGAGCCGAGAATCGCCGGGATGCTGCCGATTGTAGCGCTGATTCAGCGACTGGAGCAGTCGGCGACCGTCGGCTTCGCCGGCCGGTGTAATGAAGTCTGCACTGGCCTGCAGATCTTCCACGGGTGATTCCCGCTGCGGAAAAATGGTGGTGCCCTGATTGCTGGCCGGCAGGAATGCAGAGCTCCAGTTGCGGGGACCATTACTGGCATAGCCGCGGTGGTCCGGCAGCACGACGAAGGCCGGCAAGTTTTCGTTCAGGCTGCCCAGCGCGTATGTGACCCACGCACCCATGCCGGGGAATCCAGGGCGATCAAAGCCTGTGGACTGCAGATAGGTGGCCTGGCTGTGGACGCCGGTGCGCCCGACCATGTTGTGGATGAATGCCATGTCATCGACACAGTGTCCCAGTGGTTCCACGACACTGCTGAGCAGTTTGCCGCAGTCGCCATGCGGACGAAACTGAAACGGAGATTTCATCCAGGGGCCGAGTCCGTTTTGAAACGCTTCGACATGTTCACCGAACTGTGAAGGCTGACCGTGGTGCTTTTCCAGTTGCGGTTTGTAATCCCACAGGTCGAGGTGGCTGGCTGCTCCGCCCATGAACAGCTGAATCACTCGTTTTGCGCGGGCCGGATGATGCAGCTGCGTCAGTTTGGCGCCGCTGCCTGGCTGAGTATCTGCGGAGGTCTGCTGTTCGGCCAGCAGCACGGCTGCAGCCAGTGCTCCGAACCCCTGAGCTGACTGCAGGCAGCCGCGACGGGAGGGACGATGGGCTGGCTGTGGGAAGGTTGTCATGAGAACTCTCTGCTGGATTCCGCCGCGATCGTCATGTGTCCCGGCATAGTTCTGTATACTATCGGTCGCCGTCATCACCTGACAGAGTCGTCTCGTGAAAACATCGGACTGCAGCAGGAAAGATCATAAATGAGCTGGTGTTCACTGTTCCGGCGTTTAGCCGTGTTTTGCCTGACGGGACTGGCAATCCTGCAGTTTCCGGGTGGCACCGTCCGGGGCCAGCAGCCGTCAGGTGTGCAGATTGTTGACCGGGCGACGGGACGCGGAATTCCGCTGGTGGAGCTGACGACTGTCGATGGTGTGGTGTATCTGTCGGACAGTGGCGGTCGAGTGGCGCTGAACGAGCCGGAGCTGAATGGGCAGACAGTATTTTTTAGCGTCCGTTCGCCGGGGTATGCCGTGGCCAAAGATGGTTTTGGGATGGATGGAGTGCGACTGCAGCTGCAGTCCGGCAGTCGTCATCGCATCGAAATGACTCGTACGCAGCCCGCACAGCGACTGTATCGTGTGACAGGCCGAGACATCTGGCTGGACACAGTCAGGCTGGGTGAGACGCCTGGAATTTCAGCACCGCTGTTAAATGCTGGTGTGGTCGGGCAGGATTCTGTGCAGACTGCGGTGTATCAGGGGCGACTGTTCTGGTTTTGGGGTGATACCAGTCGGCTGTCGTATCCGCTGGGTTTGTTTCGTACGGCGGGAGCTGTCAGTGAGCTGCCGGGTGCGGCGGGTCCTGAACCTGCTGCGGGCATCGGTCTGAAGTACTATGCGGGCCCTGACGGGTTTGCTCGCGCGATGGTGGATGTGCCGGATCCGGCGGGTGTTGTCTGGATCCAGGGCGTGAGTGTGGTGCGGGATGACGCCGGTCGCGAGCGGATGGTGTGCAGTTTTTCAAGGCGTCGCGGTCTTGCAGAGCCGCTGCAGCAGGGGCATTTGCTGTGGAACGATCAGCGTGAGTTGTTTGAGGTGCTGCAGGAGATTGATTTGCAGGAGCGCTGGCGACTGCTGCGTGACCATCCGGTGAAGCAGACGATGGACGGTGTGGAATATCTCTGCTTTGGTGCTCCGTTTCCTGTGACTCGAGTTCCTGCTCGACTTGAATCGCTGTCAGATCCGCGGTTGTGGGAGTCCTGGACCTGTGCAGCTGAGCAGACGGGTGCTGATGGTCAATCGGTGCCGCTGCGGGGGTCTGACGGTCGTTTGCAGTGGGGCTGGAGGCGTGCGGCACCGACGACTCAGCAGGACGAGCAGCGTTGGCTGCGAGCCGGGCTGATGCAGGCGGAAGAAACCTGTTTTTTGCCGCTGGATGCTGAGCAGCCTGAACGGCGAGTGCTGCTGCATGCTGGCAGTGTGTATTTTAATCAGTGGCGGAGACGCTGGGTGATGATTGCCAATGAGCAGGCGTGGGCTGCGGAAAGTCCGTCATTTTTGGGGGAGGTGTATTATTCGGAGTCTGAGAGTGCTCAGGGGCCCTTTCGCCGGGCTCTGAAGGTGGCGACTCATCCTGGCCAGAGTTTTTACAATCCGTGTCAGCATCCGGAGTTTGATGCAGGGGGCGGGCAGCGCATTCTGTTTGAGGGCACCTACACGAATACGTTCACAAAGTCAGCAGCGGTGCCACGTTACAACTACAACCAGTTGCTGTACATGCTGGATCTGGAGGACGAGCGAGTGATTCGGGTATTTGGTGCCTCTGCCGGCAGGTGAGTGCGGCTGTTTCCGTTGAAGACAACCGCACATATCTGAGGATTTCTGAATTGAGTCTTCGTCCGCTTAATCTGTTTCTTTTTTGCAATCTGTCCAAAAAACCGTCGTTATTGAACGCCAAAGCGTGATTTTCCCATGTTTTCCTGCTGGAATGCGGGTGAACGGGCAGTGTGCTGGCCTGAAGGTTGAAAGCCGGCGGGTGTTTTGAGGGGGAAAATCATGGCTGGGGCAGCAAACGGGCCGGAATATTCCGCTGAGGACGATGTTACGGACAGATCTTTGGTGGCTCGTCTGCGTGGAGGAGATGAGTCGGCGGCCAGCGAGCTTTACCGTCGTTATGCGGGTCGACTGCATGGTCTTGCCGATCGTCAGATGTCAGCGGGAATTCGTCGTACTCATGAGCCTGACGACATTGTGCAGAGTGCATTTCGCAGTCTTTTTCGGGGTGTTTCCTCAGGTTCCTATGATGCTCCTGAGGGAAATTCCCTGTGGAGTCTGCTGGCGGTGATAGCGATCCACAAGGTGCGTCGCAAGGCGTCACGCGACCGCAGTGTTTCGGCGACATCGTTTGTACAGCCGGACGGCGAGCCGTCGTCATCTCAGGAGATAGCGGGGGCGATTTCGGAGCAGCAGTTCGAGTGTTCTTTGAGTGAGGCGATTGAGTTTTTGCAGCCTCAGGAGCGTGAAATTGTGGGGCTGCGAGTGCAGGGATTTACGGTGGAGGAAATCAGTGCTCGGGTGGACCGCAGTTGTCGCACGGTGGAGCGGACGCTGCAGCGCATTCGTGAGAAGCTTTCGGAGAAGCTGGAGGCGGACTGGCTGGCGGACGGCGAAGAGTAGTGATCTTTTGATCAGTATTTCGTTTTTTTGATTGGTTTTGGTTCTGTTTGTTTTCGGTTGTTTTTTGGCACCTGGCGAAAATGGGGACTTGTTTGGCGGTTATTTGATCGTGTGTGGCCTTTGCTGGCGGGGGTCCAGGCAGTCTGCCAGCGGGCAGTTGTTGGAAGTTGTTGGCGTTATGGCTGTTGGGGATGCGGGTAAGCCTGCATTGGAGGGTGTTTTTCGGAAAGGTTTCCTGGGATTTTGTGTTTAGGAACCAGCGGGTGGTATTGGCATGAGTCTTGAGTCCTCCAGAGCAGCTGTGATAGACGAGGCGATCGAGCTGTTTGAGCGCAGCTGGCGTGTGGATCATCGCGGTTTGATAGAGGAGATTGTTTCAGAGTCGCAGCTTGCGGGTGATGCTGAGTTGCTGGCGGAACTGATACGTGTGGACATTGACCGGCGTTATGCGGTGGGTGCCGAGTTATCGGTGGGTGACTATTTCGATCGTTTTCCGGTGATTCGTCAGCATCAGGAGCATGTGGCGGCGATTTGTTTCGAGGATTTTCGTGAGCGTCGGTCGCGTCGTCGTTCTTGTCCTCCCAGTCGCTGGTCGGGCTTTGCCGGTGTTGAGTCGCAGGGGTGGTATCAGGAGCTGTTGTCTCAGACGCAGATGGCTCGCAGCAGTGCGGTCCCGGGTGAATTTCCTTCGACGGCTTCTTTTTTGAGTGTGCAGGTTGAGCCTGCCGGTGCGGATTTTGCTGTTGCCGGGGATTCGCTGTCTGGTGACTCGAAGGCTGAGCGAATTGGTGATTTTGAGCTGATGTCACTTTTGGGTGAGGGGGCATTCAGTCGGGTCTATTTGGCTCGTCAGATGTCTCTGGGGCGTCGGTATGTGGCGGTCAAGGTTGTTGACCGTCCGATGCAGGAGCAGTTTCATCTGGCTCGTTTGCAGCACACGGGGATTGTGCCGTTATATTCGTGTCATGAGGTTCAGGGTCGGTGGGTGCTGTGCATGCCCTACAGTGGTGCCACGACTGTAGCTCGCTGGCTGCGGGAAATCCGTGAGCCGACTGAGCGAACTGGTGGCAGTCTGACTGGCGTAGTAAAGAGGGCTCAGGAGAAGCTGACGCGTCTTCCGGCAGCTGGTTTTGCAGCTGGGCCTGATACGGATTCGATGCAGACCGAGTTACCTGCGGCTGGTGAAGTTCTGAAGTCCTTGCATCGCTGGCATGCTGCGGCTTCCGGTCCGTTGCAGCAGCTGTCGAAGATGGATGCGGGCAATCTGGCTTTGTGGATGTTTCGCAGGCTGGCCAGTGCTCTGACACATGCTCATCAGCGGGGCATGGTTCACGGTGATTTGAAGCCGGCCAATATTTTGATCAGGAATGACGGCGAGCCGGCACTGATTGATTTCAATCTATCGCAGCATACGGAGAACCGGGAGCGAGTCTGGGTGGGGGGGACATTGCCGTATTTGTCATGTGAGCAGCTGCGGCAGTTGCTGTTGAAAACCCCTGGTGCGGCTCGTCCGGAATTTGACGTGCATTCGCTGGGCGTGATTATGTTTGAGGTACTGGAGGGTAAGCTGCCCTTTCGGGCTCCTGCCAGTACAGCGGTGGAAGAGCTGGAGGCGGCGATTGCCAGCCACGGTGAGGTTCCGGTGTTTTCCAGTGGAGTCGGCAGTATTGGATTACGGGCGATTATAGCAGCCTGTCTGTCGCCCAGGGTTGCTCAGATCTATCCCACAGCGGCCGAGTTGCTGGCTGATTTAGAGCGTGAAGCATCCAGTTTGCCATTGCTGCATGCTTCTGAGTCTTTTTGGCGGGGCACAGTTCCGAAGTTTGTGCGGCGTTATCCGCGTGCGATTTCCAGTGGCGTAGTCTGCACAGTTTCCGCGCTGATCATTGG
>JBJTPZ010000503.1:0-2015 GCA_046075365.1 Planctomycetaceae bacterium | reverse complement strand
CAGCTCGGCGGGAGCCTCGCTCTCCCGAGGTTGCTGAGTGGCTTTCAGTGGCTGCGAGAGAACTGCCCTGCGATTGGCCCGCAGTCCTCTGCGAGCCGCGACCGTGAGGGAGTCGGAACAAGCCAAACGGCCCGTGTCTTTCCGCCAGGGCTTGCCACCGGGAGGGCGAAGCGCCTGCTGAGCCGCATCTCCGGGCTGATGTGTGCCTGAGTGCAGTGCTCGGGCTGGAAAGCCCGAGCTACGATTTGGGTGCGTGGCCGGGCAGTGCTCGGGCTGGAAAGCCCGAGCTACATTTGAGCTGAGTTGAGTTGGGGGAGAGGGGCGTTGACAGGTGTCAGTTGATTGAGCGGCTGTAGTTGCGGGCTTCTGGTCCGGCGGGTTGCGATTCCGGTCCGGCGGGCAGTCCCTGAAAGACGCGTTGTTCGGCCGCGCGGCGCGGGCCTGAGCGTGGTCGATCAAAGCCGCGGGGTACGGATTCGGATGCGGGGCCCAGATCGGGTTCAGAGAACGGGTAGTGGTGTTCCCAGGCGCGACTTTCCTGGCTGGGCTGGGCGGCGAGGCATTGTGGCAGTCGGGCGTAGTTTGGGTTCAGGCAGCCGCCGAGGCAGAGGCATGCAGCGACGGCCGCGGCAGTGCACCAGGTGGTGCTGCTGAGCGGGGACGCTGCAGGATTTCTGTGCCGGTTCGTGCTCACAAAGGTATCTCCTGCCGGCAGACTACCAGCAATTTCTGCCGATCGGCAAGACCAGTTTTGTCGGCCGGTGAACTGGCGGTGTTCGGCCTGGGGCATATTTTCTGAACCGACAACAGCGAAAATCCTCACGGATTCTGCCCTGCGATCGAGCAGAAATCTGCTACACTTTTGCCCCGCGCCCCGGTTCTTTCGGGGTCTCTGTTACCTCCGCATTGCTGGAAACTGATTCATGGAAGCCGGAATTGTCGGCCTGCCGAATGTCGGCAAAAGTACTCTGTTCAATGCTTTGACCTGCTCAACGGCTGCTCAAAGTGCCAACTACCCGTTCTGTACGATTGAACCGAACGAGGGGATTGTCAGTGTTCCGGACCAGCGTCTGCAGCGGATCACGAAGTACATTCCGCCGCAGAAGGTGATCCCGGCGGCTTTGAAGCTGGTGGACATCGCTGGCATTGTGAAGGGTGCCAGCGAGGGCGAGGGGCTGGGAAATAAGTTTCTCAGCCACATCCGCGAAGTGGACGCCATCATGCAGGTGGTTCGCTGTTTTGTCGACGACGACATTACTCACGTTGGCGGCGGCGTGAATCCTCTGTCTGACATTGACACGATTGAGACCGAGCTGCTGCTGGCCGACATGCAGACTTTGGAAAACTCACTGCCGAAGGCGCAGCGTTCCGCCAAAAGCGGCGACAAAGAAGCCAAATTGCGGGCGACCGTCATGGAGAAATGTCAGGCGTGGGTCAACGACGGCAAACCGCTGCGAACCTGCGACTTCACTGATGAAGAGCGAGCTGTGGTTCGGGCGATCGGTCTGATGACTGCCAAGCCCGTACTGTTCGTGGCCAATGTGGCTGAGGACGATCTGGAGGGGCAGGGAGCGCTGGTGCAGCAGGTGCGTCAGTATGCTGTCGCGAACGGGGCGAATGTGGTGCCGATCTGTGCCAGGCTTGAGGCTGAGCTGGCAGAACTGGACGAAGCGGATCGCGGCGAGATGCTGCAGTCGGTGGGTCTGACCGAACCGGGTCTTGGTCCGCTGGCGCGTGCCATTTACCGAACGCTGGGGCTGCAGAGTTACTTCACGGCGGGCGAGAAGGAAGTGCGAGCGTGGACGATCCCGGTCGGCGCAACGGCACCGCAGGCCGCCGGAGTCATTCACAGCGATTTTGAAAAAGGATTTATTCGCTGCGAAGTTTATTCGCTGACGGACCTTGAGACTTACAAGTCGGAAAAAGAAATCCGTGCCGCTGGTAAACTGCGGGTTGAGGGCAAGGCTTACGTCATGCAGGACGGTGACATCTGCCACTTCCTGTTTAATACGTAG
>JBJTPZ010000502.1:0-4888 GCA_046075365.1 Planctomycetaceae bacterium | reverse complement strand
GCAGCCGCGGGCCGGAATTCCATCAGCGAATTTCGCTCATGACACAATGTCGTGCACCACGTTGCCGTACACGTCCGTCAGTCGAAAATTGCGGCCTGCATAGCGATACGTCAGTTTTGTGTGATCCAGTCCCAGCAGATGCAGAATGGTGGCGTGCCAGTCATGCACATGACATTTGTTCTCGACAGCAACAGCGCCGTGCTCGTCGGTACTGCCGTAGCTGATTCCGCCTTTGACACCGCCACCCGCCATCCAGTAAGTGTAACCGCGATGATTGTGATCGCGGCCGCTGCCGTTCTGAGCATCAGGCGTGCGCCCAAATTCGCCGCCCCACATCACCAGCGTGTCCTTCAGCAGTCCGCGCTGATCCAGATCTGCCAGCAGTCCGGCAATCGGCCGGTCAATTTCCTGACTGCGAGCCTGCAGGTCAGCTTCAAGCCGAGTGTGATGATCCCAGTTCCCATGATTAATCTCGACAAAGCGAACCCCGGCTTCCACAAATCGCCGCGCCAGCAGACACTGGCGACCAAAGCCGGCAGTCTGATTATCGCCCAGACCATAAAGGTCCTGAGTTGCCTGAGTTTCCGCTGATAAATCCATCAGATCGGGCAGACTGTCCTGCATCCGAAAGGCCAGCTCGTACGATTCAATGACGCCTTCAATCCCCGGCTGCACCTGCTCACGCTGCAGTTTCTGTCGATTCAGCTCCTGAATAAAATCAAGCTGTCTGCGCTGTTCTGTGCGTGACAATCGCTGATTGCGAATGTCGGGTAAAGCCGGTGCATTACCGGCCATCCGCCCCTGAGCCGGGCCTCGCTGCACGGACGGACCGACACGACTGCCCGAATAGACGGCCGGCAGAAATGCACTGCCATAATTCTGTGCCGAAGCCGGCGGCGCATTGAGTGCCACGAAACCGGGCAAACTGTCATTCTCGGTCCCCAGTCCGTACAAGGTCCAGGCACCCAGCGATGGCCGCACAAACTGCGCATTGCCTGTGTGCATCTGCGTCACCGCACGCGGGTGCGTCGGCTGATCACAGTGCAGCGAACGCAGCAGGCACAGCTTGTCAGCCTGTTCGGCCAGAGCAGGAAACAGATCCGAAATCCAGAGCCCGCTCTGTCCCCGCTGGCGAAACGGTGACACCGGAGCCATCAGCGAGCGACGACCGGCTACCAGGGTTTTCCCGGCATCAGCAATCAGCTGTGGCTTATAGTCAAACGTGTCCACATGCGAAGGTCCGCCCTGCATGCAAAGAAAAATGACTCGCTTTGCGCGAGCCGCAAAATGGGTGGATTTGGGGGCCAGCGGCTGGACTGCCGTCGGCGCATCAGGTGCAGCGGCGCCACCGGCTTCATCAGCCGCCCGGGCCACCAGCCCAGCCAGTGCCAGATACCCAAAACCAGCCGATGCAGTCTGCAGCATCTGCCGACGCGATCCACCAAAGACAGTAGTCATGACTGATCCCTGACGCTTAATTGAGATAACGGAACTCGGCTGTGGCAAACAAGGCCTGACAAAATTTTGCCAGGTTCACCGCGGAATCCGCGGAGCTGCCCGCCTGCAGATACTGCAGACTGCTCTGCAATTCAGCCTCCGTGGGCAACCGACTAAAGACCAGCTGAAACGCCAGCTGCACCTGAGCAGCCGCCGTTTCAGCCTCCTGCAGCAGTCGGCTGGACAAAGCTTCCGACTGTTCGATCACGAATGGGTTGTTCATCAGGTACAGAGCCTGAGCCGGAGTATTCGACGCTTCACGCTGGCCAATCACCATGCTGGGCTCGGCGAAGTCAAACACCTCAAGTGAGCGAGGCAGCAGCCCGCGGGCAACCGGCAGATACACCGAACGATAAGCAACGCTGGCGTCAAACGGATTAGCCTGAGCCATGCCAGGACGAAATCTGCCGGCGGCCCCGTTCATCTGCTGCAGGCGTCGAGCGAGAGGGCCGCGGCTGTCGTTCTCTGACGCAGCGCCGCCCGACATTCCGGGGGCCGCACCAGGTCGAGTTCCGCCCGTCGCCATCACTGCCCCCACAGGTCCGTTCGGCCCAAGGATGGAGGATGGAAATTGTGCCAGCATGGATCCGCGGGGCCGCTGCAGATCCAGCCGACCACTTGCTGCCAGCATACAGTCCCGCAGCAACTCGGCCTGCAGTCGCCGCGGTTGAGCACGGGCGAAGTATAAGTTGTCCGGATCCTGCTCAAATCGCCCCTGATCCCACGCACTGCTTTGCCGGTAAGCTCGACTGGCAACAATTTCGCGAATCAGGCTTTTCACTGACCAGCCATTGTCCACAAAACGAACAGCCAGATAGTCCAGCAGCTGCTGATCAGTGGGGCCAGGACCGGATGCCCCAAAGTTTTCAGTCTCACGCACAATCGCGTCTCCAAACAGATGCAGCCAGATGCGATTGACCATCACTCGAGCCGTCAGCGGGTTGGACGAATCACCGATCCAGCGTGCCAGCTGCAGTCTGCCGGAGCCATTTTTCGGCAGCGGCGACGTCTGTCCGCCCAGCACCTGCACAAACCCGCGAGCTACCGTCTGAGCCTGCTGGTCAATCTCGCCGCGAATCAGCAGTCTTGCATCCTGCGGCTGCGGTCGATCCTGGACACCCATACAAACCGTCAGCGGCTGCCCGTTTTCATCAACACTATTAATACGTGTGGTGAGCTGTGTGGCCTGCTGATCCAGGATGAACTGATTGGCGAGGTTAGGCTGAGGACTGGTACCGCCGGGCTGAGGGCGGAAGGCCGCGCGGCGTGCTTCGGCCGCCTGCTGCTGCACCTCGTCCCGTCGCCGTCTCAGCTCGGTCAGTTCGTCCTTGGTCAATGGAGTATCAACGGGATTCGGGTCATTAACAGGCAGAATCAGCAAGTTGGCCGGATGCCGATTTCGCTGACTGCGCACTCCGCCATAACAGGTCTCAGTACTTTGAAAGATCCCGGCAAGTGCGTAGTAGTCAGACTGCGGAATTGGATCAAACTTGTGATCATGACAGCGAGCACAGGCAACTGACACTCCGAGAAAGACACGCGTCGTGACGTCGATCTGTTCGTCAATCAGATCGGCCTGAAACTGACGCGGATTCTGTTCAATCAGCGCCTTGGGTCCGAGCGCCAGAAAGCCGGTAGCGATGAGCTGACTGGCCCACTGTTCATCGGTCTTCGCCGGCAGCAGATCACCCGCCAGCTGCTCACGCACAAAACGATCATAAGGCTTGTCGCTGTTGAATGAGTCAATAACGTAGTCGCGGTATCGCCAGGCGTTGGGCGCAGACACATCAACTTCTTTGCCTGTGGATTCGGCATAACGAACGACGTCCAGCCAGTGACGCCCCCAGCGTTCACCGAACTGCGGCAAGGACAACAGCTGATCAGCAGCGGCCTCAACAGCCTGCTGCGGATCACGCTGCCATGCTGTCAGAAACTGCTGCTGCCGATCAGGTTCCGGGGGCAGACCGATGAGATCCAGAGACAGCCGTCGCAGCAGAGTCAGCGGATCTGCGTCAGGCGCAGGCTGCAGCTGATGAGCAGCATGCTGTCGGGCCAGCAGACGGTCAATCGGAGCAGCCGACCAGGCGGTCGCCGGCGGAAGCTCGGGAGACTGCGGTGGCTGAAAAGCCCAGAAGCGGCGACCCTCAGCAATCTTTTCCGGCGTGACTTTAGACAGTATCACCTGCTCTGTCGGAACTCGCGGATCAGGAGCCCCCATTTCGATCCACTGGCGAAAATCTGCGATCACTGCCGGCGGCAGCTGCCCGCTGGGCGGCATCCGCAGACCACGGTAATTGATGGCTTCCCAGAGCATACTGGCATCCAGATCACCCGGCACGACCGCCGGCCCGGATTCACCACCCACCAGCAGCGATTCTCGGCTGGAAATCGAAAGGCCACCGCGAATGCCCTGCCCGCCCTCGGTGGAATGACAGCGACCGCAGCTTTCCAGCAGCACCGGGCGAATCTTCGCTTCGAAGAACTTTTCCTGCTCGGCTGTGATTTGCTGCGAAGGCTGCTGTTCGTCCGCCTGCAGCGTGACGGCCGCCCCGGCACTGGCTGGTCCGGCACTGGCCGCCCCGGCACTGACTGGTCCGGCGAGCAAAAACAACAGGCAGCAGGCTGAGTCAATGAAAAGGAAGCGCCGCATGTCTGGGATCCTGGAAACGTGGAATCGCCTTGAAGCCGACAGGGCATCCGCAACAAATTGCGGTTGCCCTGCCCGGACTGATCATACCTGATCTGACTGTTTCTGCAGGCCTTTAGAACAGAAGTCTGAGTGTATTGTGACAAAGCAAAACATTTCCGCAAAAACGGGCCGTTTACACGAAGCTGTGCTCGGGCTGGAAAGCCCGAGCTGCGTTTTGTCACAAACCGCTCCTGCAGCCAGACCGACTACTCGCCGTCCGGACGATTCGGGCGAACTGCGTCACCACCATCACCATCCGGACGACGACGCTGACCTTCCGGCCGGCCCCCCGGCTGACCGCCTGGGCGACCACCGCCCTGCTGCAGTCGGGACATAGCCTGCTGCAGTTCGGTTTTGTCGATACCGCCATCCTTATTGGTATCGACGCGTTCCAGATTCTGCCGCATGCGTTCCGGAATTTCTTCGCCCGTCAGCTTGCCGTCCTTGTTGGCATCGCGAGTTTCGAACATGCGGGTGAGCATTTCGCCGCTGGGGGCACCGCCGCCGGGGGCACCGCCCTGCCCCGGCCGACCAGGCTGTCCAGGACGTCCCGGTGCACCAGGCTGTCGCCCGAGCCCTTCCGGCAGACCGGCTGGCCGCAGCTCGTCCGTGCTGATCGTTCCGTCCCCGTTTTTGTCGAGTTTAGCGAGTGCTTTGGCGGCATTTTCGATTTCAGCCGGAGACAGCGAACCATCCTGATCG
>JBJTPZ010000501.1:0-6662 GCA_046075365.1 Planctomycetaceae bacterium | reverse complement strand
AGCTCGTGCGTGTCGAACCGCCGCTGATTTGCCTGACGGGTGATGTTCACTGGGGTCGAGTACTGCGTTCGATTGACCTTCGACCGGGTCGGCGGGGGAATGTCTACGAGGTGATCACGTCGCCGTCTTCGCTGGTAAGCACCGTGGTTCGAGACCAGATCAGGCGGGGGCTGAAATCCGTAGCCGGCTGGTTCGGCGGTGGTGATGAGTGGCCACGCCATAACGATGCGGATTCAGATCCTGCTCGGCTGCAGCAGGGATTTGCCAATGGAGTCGTGCCTGGCATAGAGCGCGCAGGAGGCCGTATTTTCGACACGTCGATGATGTTTCAGTTTCGCGGCAACATGGTTTCGATGCTGGAGCTGCGCAGTGCGGCATCAGGGCGTGTGAGTGCCGAGGTGGTGTACTGGAATATTGTCAGGAACAATCGCTCGCGTGGCGCGCGGGTGCCACTGTTTGAGTATTCTCGCTGAACTTTCAGAAAAGGCCAGTCAACATGCTGAGTGTACATCAGTCCGGGGCGAAGTCTGCGAACAGCAGCTTTACAGAATCTGTGCGTGAGCATGGCGAGACGAATCTGCAGTGGCTGGAGCGTCATTATCCGCAGGGCAGCGATCGAGCAGTTTTGCTGCTGACAGGCGGGGCCGACCTGATTTCCATTCGGCTCAGGATCGCTCAGTCCCAGGCGCGGCATGATCTGCTGCCCAGCTACTGGTCCCATGTGGCGATTCTGAAGACTGCAGCCCGTTCGTTTCGCAATACGCAACTGCACGAAATTCGTCTGGATCCGCCGAATGGATTTGGAAACCCGGCGAGGGAGAATGCGATTCAGACGGGGCGACTGAGTGCTTACGATGATGCAGAGCGGTATCCCAACATTGCGATTCTGAAGCTGGATGCAGTTCGATCGCAGGTAGAGTCGCAGTTGCGGCAGATGCGGGGGATGCGGCATGTGGTCAGCGGGGTGGATGGTCTGGTGGCCTGGCTGCCTTATGTCTGGGGGGCGACTCGCGCGGCCAATCCGCTGCTGGATGAGATTGGGATTCCGTCGGCTGTGATGGCAGAGTATGCGTTGTCGGGTGCGGGTCTGGACATTACTCCAGGCCTGGCCAGTCGAGCGAGCTGTCCGGAGGCCATTTGGCAGACGATGCGGTGGTGGCACGAGTATCCTGGAGCACAGCGCGGTGCTGACGCTGTTGGGGACGCCACGTTTGCCCAGCGACTCAGCGGTTTCTGGACGACTCCGCATTCGATTGTCCGCGAGGACTGAGGGCAGTTTGAGGGCAGGGAATGCGGCCTGCGGACGGCAACGGGGGCTGCGGGTGGGGCTGTGCTCTAAGGAATTTGCGGCGGTTTCTACGTGGAAGCGGCAAATCCGAAGGCCGCTTTGAGGGCATCGACCCAGTCAGCTGCCTGCAGATTTCCGGCAGACCAGTCTGCCTGCAGTCTGGCTGATACTGCCGATTGACTGCCTGCGACCAGTTCCTCAAGCAATTCCTCCGAGAACAGGTCATTCCCGGCGTGCTCGCCAAGGGCCCTGTAGGCCTCAAACTGATCCTCCTCGAACACCTGATCCGTGAGCGTCGGGTCGTGAGGAAACTGCGCGTTTTTAAGGCGGTAGTGATGGATGGTATCAGCCTCATTGCCGGTCACGGACAGCTTCACGTAGACCAGCCAGCCGACTGGCTGAGTCTTACTGTCATCTTTCGGACAGGGATACAGAATTTTTCCGAAGGCAAAATGAGCCTGGCTGTTGCGGCCGAGGTGCTCCGGGAGGTCAGCAGGGATCGGCATTGAAGTCCACTCGATACGAGAACAATCGATGCAGATTTCCACGCCCAGATCGATCGATGCGTATCGCTGCAGCATGCGCAGGCTGTTGAATTCAAGTTTCGGGTCGTGTTCACCATCAATTGCTATAATGAGTCGGCAGCGTCGTCTGAGCAGTTCCATGACCGCCAGATTTTCAATGTGTCCTCCATCGCTGAGATTCAGGAAGGGTGACTGTTCATTCATCGCGTTCATGGCTTCCTGCCACAGATAGAGCGGCCCTGGACCGCCGAACATCTCATGCAGGTAAGCCGGCCACCGAGGTCCAGGTAGCCATTTAAGCCAGTAACCAAGTCGGACATTGAGCAGGGTCATCAGAAAACTGGCTCCCCTGACCGTACCGACGCCCATCTGTGGTGCCGCGGCGGCTCCCGAGATTGCCATTGCTGCAGCAAGATCAAAATGACTGTCAAGAGGTTCAAAATCCTTTGTGCGTCGGTAACCCACGACAGGCCCGCCACAGAAGTGTCTGGACATCAGGAAGAAATCACAGTCTCTGCCCCGCAGCTCTGGCCTTTCCGAACCGGGCAGGTTCACTGCTGCATTTATCAGATGGTACGGAGCCTTTGATTTTTCGTTCTTGCTGCGCAGGTTGCTGAGTTTCTGCTGTTCGCATACGCGAACGCCGGTTGGTTCGCTTGAGTTCTTTTTGTCACAAGCGGCTTCCTCTGTCAGCAGAAATGTATCAGCCAGCCGATTTCTGTAGAATCGATGGAGGGAAAAGAAGTTGACATTGCACTGCAGAGAGTACAGAAAACAGCAAAAAGACAACAGCAGGAACCATGCTCTCGAATACAACGGCAGCCCAACGACCGGAATTGTAAAAATCGGTACCAAATTTGGGCTGGCGACATAGACTCGACACAGCTCGAAATAGGTGTACAGGATCAGTATCGGTCCTGTGGCACACAGCAGCAAAAACATGGCTCCACCAGCAATTGGTAACCGACCGGCCAGGCTTCGTACTTTTGGGCCCTGAGCCACCAGCAAACCCGCAGCATTTGCAAGCGTGACCAGTGTGGCGGTGACAGACCAGCCCTCACCGGGAGCTGTGCCAATTTTCAGATAGTGTCCAATCACCTGCATGACCACGGCATATCCGAAGTGGAATCGCGGGAAACTGAGGATCAGGAAGCCTGCGAGAGAGAGGCCGAGCAGCAGCAGCAGAATTTTTTCCGGAAGCAGTGGTTTCTTAAAGCGACGTCCGCAGGCTCTGAGCAAACGCTGGCTTGTGGGCAGAACAAGCAGCGAGAGAGCGAGGAGTGCGTATGACAACCCTGCCAGATTACGCATTGTTAAAGCTTCTGGCAATCGCTCATAAAAATTCGACCACCAGAGTGCCGAGGTTTCCGCGAGGCGGCTCAGGAGATCGGTGGCGGCGACTGTCGCGGAATCGCTGGCGGCCGGGGCCGCTGGCAGATGGGCGGGGTGCAGGCCGTGTTGTTTTGCGAATCCCAGCAGCCTGGCGGCCTCAGTCTGATAGCTTTGCAGCTGAGGGCCGAGGATGCAGTCGGTCGCCGCCACAGCCAGAAACACCCAGGCCATCAGGATCAGCAGATTGCTGACGATGCCGTAGGCGCCATGCGCCAGAGTAAGCACCCAGTTGCGGAAACCTCGGGGCTGAATGTAGCGGCTGCGATCACGAATATGGCGTATCGCATGTGAATCCACCCCGTTTTCTGAACTGAGTGGTCTTTCGCCACGCCCGGGGCCGACTCCGGGCTTGTCGGAGTCGAGGTAAGTGCTCAGGAAACAACCCGTATACCCGCCACCGGAAACGGTCGACAGGAAATCCACCTGCTTCAGAATGCCGTGATGCGCGAGGGCCTGAATCACCCCCAGTGAAAATGTGGCGGACCGTATGCGTCCGCCGGAGATTGCCAGTCCGACCAGATCCCTGAGCGGATCTTGTTCCGGCACTGGCTGCCCGATCGCCTGTCGCCGCCAGCGTATTTCCTGCGATTCATACCGCAGGATGTCCTGCTGGCCAACACTTGCGTCACCAGTATCGCGGTGTTCGGGTGTGCAGTTGACGCCGAGGATTTGCGTGAAACACGGCGATTCTTCGAGGTTCGTCGGTTGGTGTGGTGTCTGCGGTACGGCGGTGAACAGTGGGGCCGGGCCGTTGTTCATTGGCCATGTCTGCCCGGTTGCCAGTTCGTAGAGCACAGCGCAGAAGATCTGCAGCCGCTCCTGGGTCGCTGCGAGTTCCCCTCGAAATTCACGGCGTAAATTCTCTGGATTCAACCTTAATTCGCGCGACCGACTTTCCCAGCGAGCAGTCAAAGGGAGCAACACCTGAGTCAGCAGAAGATCTGCCACTGCCGTTGAGACCACGGCTTCCGGACCGGCGTTTCGGCAGGCGTTTCTGATAGTCTCAGTGAGTCGGACGAGGTCGCTGAGTGCTGTTGCCTCATCTGCGTCGAGATACCGCCGTCGCTGCATGACGGTGCGTGTCCGCAATTCGATATAAATTTCCCAGGCGCAGCGACTTTCCGGGGCGACAGGCTGCCAGGATTCTGGAAGGCCATGAAAGACCTGCGCCAGGGATTTCTGCAGCTGTTCAAGTTTGGGCGCTCTCTGGGTGAGTCGATTCTTTGTCTCAGGTTCGATTGCGGTGTCCGGGAGCAACGGCTGCGGTCTTATGCTGGAAGCTGAGCGGAGCCGTTCAGGCAAATTTGTGCCGGTCAGATTGTCATCCACAGTGTTAGCCCCCATTTGGTCCGCACTGCCATGGTGCTAAAAAGCATCAGAACAGTGACAACGGTCCTGTATCATGTCGCCGGAAACTGCAAATCTTCAGGAACAACCGCACCTGGATTTAGAAAAATGCGGCGATTTTCGGTTTTGTTTGCCCCAATCGGGGCACGGCGGCTGAGCATCACTTATAAGCGGATAAGGGGCAGCTTACAAGGGCACTGAGGGGTGGTGTGCCGGAATTCACGATGAGATCTGTCGGGGAGCATTCAGCATGAGTTCTTCTTTCTGTTTTGCGGGTTACCCGGCTGCGGTGCTTTATTCGGCTGACGGGCAGAAGGCTGTCAGTCAAAAGCTGTGGGGCAGCCGTCTTGAATTGACGGGCAACACAGCCGGAAATCAGCTGGAGGTGAAAGCAGGCAGAAGGCGACTGTGGGTTGATCGCAAGGCAACTCAAACGCACCCTGTGCTTGAAGTGATGTTCCTCGATATTGGTCAGGGCGACAGTTGTCTGGTCAGTCTGCCGACGGCCGGGCCGCAGCCGCGAAAGTTCATCATAGATGCTGGCGGCTCTGATAATCTCATACGCTTTCTGAATCACAAATATCGATTGCCGGGATCTGCGGTGAGTTTTGAAGCATTCATCATTACCCACCCGGATGAGGATCACTATGCGGGCTTTTCTCCTTTGCTGCAGAGCGAGTCATTCAATGTCGACACGATCTACCATTCGGGTATTACAGACCGGGGCTCTTCAGGGACTGCCGGAGGCCTTGGCAAGAAGTTGTGGATTAATGGAAAACACTATTTGACCGAGGTGACTGAGACAAAAACGCAGTTGCAGGATCTGCTGGCAGCCCAAAAGGCGGCAGTCGGATCGAAGCTGTCGCGGTATCTTGGACTGATGGATCAGGCTGCAGCATCGGGTCGGGTGGGCGATATTCGCATGCTCAGTGTGAACGACGGATACTTGCCGGGTTGCGGGCCATCTGACAATGTTACAATTCAGGTTTTGGCACCGATTCCGGAGGCTGTGGCCGGGGGCAAGCCGGCATATCGCTGGTTCGGAGATGTCGGCAAGACGAAAAATGGACACTCCGTGGTGCTTCGCCTGGTTTACGGGCAGGTGAGTCTGTTGCTGGGTGGCGATCTGAATATTCCGGCTGAGGAGTATCTGCTGGAACATTATACTGGTTACAAGCTTCCAGCAGCAGACAGCGAAGAAGAAGCAAAGATTGTGACCGCGGGCCGTCGCGTCTTCCAAAGTGATTTTGCCAAGGCCTGTCACCACGGATCGGCGGATTTCACAGAAGTGTTTCTGCAGGCCGTCAATGCACTGGGAACAGTTATTTCATCAGGTGATGACGAATCTTTCGCCCACCCTCGCGCTGATACGCTCGGGACTGTCGGAAAATACAGTCGTGGCAGGAGATCGCTGATTTTTTCGACGGAACTGGCACGATCGACGAGAGAAACAGTCAAAAACGCAGCTCTTTTTCGTGAGCGTTTGCGGGCCGCGGCGAAGGCTGTTGAAGTTGCCGGCAATGGAGGAAATCAGAGAAGCATCGATGCAGCTGAGAAGAGATTTTCGAAGCTGCTGGAACAGATTGAGCGCAGCGTAACGACCTTTGGAGCGATAAATCTGCGCACGGATGGCAAGAATGTGGTTTTTGCATATCGCATTGAAAACCCGCGTAGCCCTGCGAGCCAATGGGATATTTATCAGTTCACGCGAAATTCGGCCGGTGATCTGGTTTTCGATTCAAAACACTAAGAGCCTCGTCGTGCGTCCGGGCTTTCCCGTCTTGCCTAAGCTGCGTGATTCGCCGGCGACATGTACGTCGTTGGCAGGTTTGTGGAGCCGTATGACAGTCTCAAAGTTTGCAGATTCAGCATTTGCAGCAGCACGTAATTCTGAGACGCATGGAACTCTCAGCCTCCTGCTTGTTTTCTCAGATTTTTATTGAAATTGAAGCTTTCTTTCAGTATTCAGTTGGTGACCACAAGTGGCCGTACGAAAATCTTTCAGTGCTCTGCGCTCTACTCGGGCTCCCCTCAATGTCAGCTTCACGTTCTTCTGAATCACGTCCTTCTGATGCCTCGATTTCAGACGCATCCGGCCCCAGCCGTGAAAC
>JBJTPZ010000500.1:0-12632 GCA_046075365.1 Planctomycetaceae bacterium | reverse complement strand
ATTCATTTGGAGTTGACGGGGGAGGATGTGACGGAGTGTACGGGGGGACCTGGGAATCTGACGGAATCAGATTTATCTCGGGATTATCGCAGTACGGTGGATCCGCGTCTGAATTATGAGCAGTCGATGGAGGTTGCGTTTCTGCTGGCGGAGCAGATGCGTTAGCGTGGCGGTCTTTTTGGGGCCCTTTCGGTATTTGTGTGGGCAGGCCGCTTTCTCCGGCTCCACCAACAAAGGCAGTTCTGCTGTTCGTCTGCACCAGCCATCGGTGGCCAGCTCTTGCGAGCGACCGCTGGCTGGCTTCAACGAAGGCAGAAAACCCCGGGCCTTGAACAACTTCATATCGCTAAAAGTCGTGGAACGCGATGGTCCGCCCAGGCGTCTTTCTCACTTGAATGCTGAGCCTCATCTGCCTGCTCCTCAACGCCTCGCCCCACAAGATTCCCGGATGGACCTTTTTTTGGGGGTGCGTTGGTTTCGGCTGCGGTGCCGTCGGTTTCACTTTTTCAGCATTGCCGCGACGTATTCCTGGGGCGTTTTGTGTACGACATTCTCGGCTCCGGGATAGACCAGTTCGCATGGCACCTGAAATTCTGTGAGTTTCTCCTGCAGCAGGACTCCGAAGTTCGCTGAGTGTGTGGGGTCTTTTGCTTCTTTGCCTTTTGCCGGCGGGGCGTTGTAGTTGAGGTAGACGGGTGGATCTCCGGCGGACACGAGGTGGAACGGGGAGTATTCCTGGATCCAGGGCATAATTTCATCGCGTCGGGCGAGGAACGCATCGAAGTCGCGTTGTTTTTTGCCTGCGACGAGTTTGAAGATGCCGAATGCGTGGCTGCCGTAGTTGCTGTTGGGGGTCCATTCCTGCATTTGGCGTGGATCGAGGGTGGTTTGAGCACCGGTAACAGCGGCGCAGTTTGGTCTGCTGGATTCTCGAGCGACTGGATCTGTGTTGTTGGGATCAGCGAGATCATCGTGGAAAGCGAGCCACAGACTGGTGCAGGCTCCGGCTGATCCGCCGGCGGCAGCGATTTTCTGCTTATCGAGATTCCATTCGCTGGCTTTGCTGCGAACGAACTGCAGTGCGCGAGCTGCATCGTGCAGGCAGGCTTTGACGGGAGGCTGTACACCGTCGGCGATTGCTTCTTCGATAAAACGATATTCGATGGAGACGACAGAGATTCCGTGTTTGCGCATGGCGGGAACCCATGTGGCCATGCCGGACATGCGATTTCCGTTCTGCCAGCCGCCTCCGTGGATGTAGACCAGGCAGGGAGTGGGAGTGCTGGATTCGGTTTTCCAGAAAGTCAGAACTTGTTTTGGGTGTGGGCCGTAGCTGACGGATTCGATTGTTGGTGTGGGTGCTGGAGCATCTTTTTTTGCGTTTTTTTGTTTGGTTTTCGTGGGTGTTTTTGCAGAGGGCGTTTGTTGGGGCAGATTTTTCTTTGTGGTTTCGTCGGCGTCGGCGGTGAGAAGCAGACTGGCAACGAGCAGGAGTGGCAGCAGAGTTCGCAACATGGCGTTTCGTTTCCTGTGTTTGGGGGCGGAGAGGGAAGTCAGCCTGAGGCGAGTGGCTGATTTCTGTAGCTGAGATCCAGCAGTTCGATGGGGTGCAGGACACTTGTTGTGAGTCCTCGCTGCTGCAGGTGTGCCTGGAGTTGCAGCGAGCATCCGGCATTTCCGGAAACGATAACATCTGGTTTGGCGTCGAGGAGGCAATCCAGTTTGCGGGTACCGAGACGATCGGCCATATCGGGTTGAGTGAGGTTGTATGTTCCGGCGGCGCCGCAGCAGAGTTCGGCTTCAGCGATGTTTTTCAGGGTGATGCCGGGAATCATTTTGAGCAGGTCGCGTGGTTGCTGGCGGATTTTCTGGGCGTGCTGCAGGTGGCAGGCATCCTGGACTGCCACAACGGCGCTGATGTGTCCGGTGGGGCGAACGGGTCCCAGTTTCATCAGGAATTCGTGAATATCCATGACTTTTGCGGCGAAGTCGGATGCTGAGCTGAGTGCCTTATTATGGGGGTCAGTGGTGTTGTGCTGCAGTTCTTCAGCGATGTGACCGTAGTCTTTCAGCATTGAGCCGCAGCCGGCAACATTGACAACGATTGCGTCCAGCTGCTGGTCAGAGAAGGCGGCGGCGTTTTGGTGCATGAGGCTTACGGCCGGTTCTGCGGCACCTGAGTGATAGTGGATGGCGCCGCAGCAGGACTGTGCGGCGGGGATAACGACGTCACAGCCATTTTGCTGCAGGACTCGGGCTGTAGCCCAGTGTACATGGCGGAACATGGCATCGGCGACGCAGCCGATGAACAATCCGACTTTGGCGCGTCGCTGTCCGATTGCGGGCAGGAAGGCTGGCAGTGGTGGTTCGCTGGGGCGCAGTCTGGGAAGCTGGTTGTGCAATCGCTGAATTTTGGCGGGAAGCAGTCGAGTGAGTCCGCTGTTTCGGAGCAGTTTGTCGAGTCCGAGGGATTGCAGGAGTCTTGCGGGCAGCAGTGCCCAGCGCAGTCGATTGCGCCAGGGGAAGAGTCCGTAGAGTATCCAGCGGTGGAACCAGTTATTGGCGGCTTGTTTTGCGGCGGGAGTTTGCTGCATTTCGACGCGGAAGGGTTCCAGCAGTCTGCCGTACTGAACTCCACTGGGGCAGGCGGTTTCGCAGCTGCGGCAGTCGAGGCAGGAATCGAGGTGTCCCTGGACGGCGGGCGTCAGCTGTAGTCTTCCGTCGACGACGGCGCGCATGAGGTAGATGCGACCGCGCGGGCCATCATTTTCATTGCCGGTTTCGACATAGGTGGGGCAGGATGCGGTGCAGAGTCCGCAGTGGACACAGTCGAGAAAGCGGTCGTAGGGGATGGACTGTCCGAGGACCGGGAGCGAGCCGGGGGAGTTGTGCTGCTGTGCGGACACTGGGGGATCCTGACGGAGGCGATCTGTTGTCGGGGATTGGCGATTCTCTGATTATTGCGACTGGGGGCGTGTTCGGAAAACGATTTGCCAGCCTTTTGCTGTGGGAATTCAGCTGGTTCCCAGGGCCTGTTGCAGGCGTGCTGTATAGGTGCGTACTGTGGAGTTGATTGGTGCCGGGACAGCGGTGCGGGCGTGCAGGACCTGCAGGCTGCCGGGGCCGTCATTGATGAGTTGCTGCAGTGCTGAAATTCCGGTGAGTTCATCTGTGGCGGGGTGTTGTTCGTCTGGGGGTGCGGGCCAGCACCACAGTCGTCCGTTGCCTGCGCGTCCGAAGGTGCAGCAGTGCAGTCGATTCATGGCATCGATTACTGCGCACACCTGGGAGGGCGGGATTGTAACGGCGGCCAGCCATGCGGGTTTGGCAGCGGGATGGCTGTGCTGCTGGGCGAGGTGCAGCCACTGCTGCGGCGCGTCGGCCGGGAGTTCTGTGCGGATCCATGCTGGCAGATCGCGCAGTTCGTCAGTGATTGTGGAGACCTGCCAGTGGCAGGCTTCGGCTGGTCCGTCAAACCCGATCAGCAGTATTGCGGCAGAGTCGAGGTGTGTGGTGTTTCGATCGGTCAGGAGAGTCTGAGGGTTGAGGAGTGTGGGGAGGGCTGATTTTCCGGCGACATCGAGGATGACGGGAGTGGTAGCGGTGGTGTTAAGTATGCTGAGTGCTTTTTCGAGGTTTTGCAGGCTGCGAAAGCCGGCGATGATGAGCTGTTGTGTGGCGGGCAGTGGTCGCACTTTGAATGTGACGTGCAGGAGTTTACCGAGTGTGCCATTTGAGCCTGTCAGCAGTCGGCACAGGTCGTAACCGGCAACATTCTTGACGACTCGCCCGCCGGCATGGAACTGTCTTCCGTGTCCATCGAGGGCGGCGATGCCGATGACGTAGTCGCGGAGTGTGCCATAGCCGTACTGTCGTGGTCCGCAGTGGTCCTGCAGCACCAGTTCGCCAACGGTGGCCAGACTGGTATGGGCATCGATGGGGAGTGTCTGACCTTCCTGCTGCAGAATCTGCAGCAGCCGGCTGAAGGCCATGTCGGCACCGACGGTGATTGTCATATCCCGTGCCGGGTAATCGATGACGGCATCGGTGTCGGCGTGGGCGGAGGTGGCGTTTTCGGGGTTCTGTGCCGGGCTGGTCATAGGTTTCCGAACTGCTGTTACAGGTCCATCAGTGCAGCGCAGGAACGGCGCGTGAAAAAACCTCTGCCAGGTGTGCTGAGCAAACGCTGTTGACGCCCATTGATCAGAATAAAAAGTGGGCACCCGATGCCCGGGTCATGTGATCCGAGACATGGTCGGCGTGACAGTCGGCCGGGATCTGACCGGGTTCCCTATTGGGTTTATCTGTAGGGTCAACTTGTTTTGCTGCAGACAGAGCTGCCAGAGGTCTGTTGGAGACGATACGCGGGTGAAGGGGCCTATGCAAGTGAAAGTGTCACCGGATTTTATCTTTGGAATTTCACTGGGATTTTCCACGATTCTTCTGGTATTCTTTGTATTTGTCTGCATTGGGTGTTCCGGATGCAACGTTTTTGCCTGTTCTGTAAGCTCAGAGAGGCTGGCCATGCTGTCAGTGCTGTTTCGCACAAATGCTGCAGCTGGCCGTCGTGAGCTGATCCGCGTGGGTGCGCTGGGTGGTTTGTCGCTGGCTGGTCGGGGTCTGCCGGCAGTGACAGGGCAGCGAGGCCAGCAGCGTTCAGCCGTGTTTATCTTTTTGTTTGGCGGTCCCAGTCAGCTGGACATGTGGGACATGAAACCGGCGGCTCCTGTGGAGATTCGCGGTCAGTTTCAGCCGATTTCCACATCGGCTCCGGGTGTGCAGATTTGCGAGCATTTGCCGCAGCTGGCGGGTCAGATGCACCGAGTGTGTCTGGTGCGGTCGATGAATCATCGGATGCCGGTGCATGGTCCGGCGTGCAGTGAGTTGTACAGTGGTCGACCGTATCCGTTGCCTCCGGTGACTGATCAGGCTCGTCGGGAGGACTGGCCATCGCTGGCCGCGCTGCTGACTCGTTCATCGCTGTCGGCATCAGGTCTGCCGCCGGCGATAGTGTTGCCGTGGCATTCTCAGTTTATGGGTCAGTCTGAGCGGATCGCGGGTCAGAGTGGTGGTCGGATGGGTGAGCAGTTTAATCCGTTTCTGTTGCGGGCTGGTCTTGACGGCGGTCAGTTTGATGCTGCGGAGCTGCAGTTGCCGGATGCGTCAGCGGGGCAGCGGCTGCAGCGCCGGACAGCGCTGCTGCAGCGACTGCAGGAACCACGGATCGCGGGGCGGGGTGTGTCGGAGTCGGGTGGACAGGGTGTGGGGTCTGCAGCGGCTCATGTTCGCTGGCAGCAGCAGCACGACTCGGCTGTTTCGCTGTTGTCCGGCGGTCAGCTGGGTGTGGCTGTGGATCTGGAGCGGGAGCGTCCGGAGGTGCTGGCGCGTTACGGCGGTTCGGTGTTTGGGCGCAGTTTGCTGGCGGCGCGGCGTCTTGTGGAGGCTGGCGTACCGCTGATTACGGTGAACTGGTATGACGATTCATTTCACGACAAGGTGTCGCCTCACTGGGATCAGCACAACCATATTTTTGCGTCGTTGAAGGATCGCATGCTGCCGATTTTTGATCGGGCGATGGCGGCGTTTGTGGGGGATCTGGGTGAGCGAGGATTGTTGTCGACGACGATGGTAGCGGCTGCCGGTGAATTCGGCAGGACTCCCAGAATTGGCCAGTTCACTCAAAATGCGATGACAGAGAAGTCGGGGCGGGACCATTGGCCGCATGCGTTTACAGCGCTGCTGGCGGGTGGAGGGATTCGGGGTGGTCAGGTATTTGGGTCTACGGATCATCAGGCTGGTCAGGTGCGGGACAATCCGGTTTCTCCGGCGGATCTTACGGCGACTTTACTGGGGCATTTGGGGGTATCGACTGACGAGTCGTGGTGGGATCCGATTCAGGGGCAGTGGCAGAAGAATTCTGAGGGTCAGCGGATCGCTTTTGAGTATGACTGAAAGTGCCTTTGTGGAGGATCAGGAGCTGATCTGAGCTGCAGCCGGGGAAGATTTCGCGTGTGCCGTCGGGCCAGTCAATTGTGATTTGATCGATCTGCTGGCGGTTACCGAGTCCGAAGTGCAGGGTGTGTTCGCTGGCAGACTGGTAGCTGCCGCCTCCGCTGAGGAAGGCGACCTGCTGGAAATCGGCAGCGGAGACAGTAACGACCGCGCCGATGGCGGTTCGCTGTCCGGATGCGGGCAGCAGCGGGCGAATTTGCAGCCAGTGGCCAGTGGCCATTTCGTTTTTCAGCAGGACAGCGGGCTGATCGAGGCAGGAGACGAGCAGGTCAAGATCACCATCGCGATCGACATCACCGGTCGCCAGGCCTCGTGCAACGGCGTTGAGCGAGCTGAATTCGTCAGTGGAGTCGGGCTGAGCGAAATTGTTTCCCTGGCTTAGCAGCAGCAGTTGTTTTTCGCGGTAGCGATCCCAGAAGGAGTCTGGGTTGAGCTGTTGGGCGGTATTGTTCATATGGGCGGTGTTGTTCATTGAGTGTTGTCGAACTCGACCGTTGGCAGCCACGAAATCGGGTTTTCCGTCATGATTCAGATCGGGCAGGGCAGTGCCGAATCCTGTGCAGGGAAAGGAGGCGCTGTCCATTTGCCATGCAGTTGAGAGTTCCTGGAAGCTGCCGGAGTGGTTGAGGCAGACCGCATTGGATTCGCCGTCGAGATTTGTGATGACGAGGTCTGGCAGCAGGTTGTTGTCGAGGTCTGCGACGGCGATGCCCATGCTGCCCTGGCTTTGTCCGGCGGCATCAGCAGCGGTTCCGCGGAGCACGGCTTCTTCGGTGAAGGTGCCATTCTGCTGATTGATCCAGAGGAAGTTTGGGTGTCCGTCGTTGGCGACGAAAATGTCTGTCCAGCCATCACTGTTCCAGTCGCACGTGGCGACTCCCAGTCCGGCACCGCGGTGGCTGGCGATTCCGGAGATGGCGGACGTATCGGTGAACAGTGGCGGTGGAGTTTTGTTGTTGGGGGAGTCGGAGGTTGCTGGAGTGCCGGAATTGTGGAAGAGTCGATCGGTGGTGCGGGGGAAGACAGCGGGGCTGCAGAAATCGGGGCGTCCGGCCGCATCGCGACATTCGTGTGTCGGGTCGTAGTCAACGTAGTTTGTGATGAACAGGTCCAGCCAGCCATCGCGATCGTAGTCGAGGAAGGCCGCTGAAGTGCTCCAGCGACCACTGTTGAGTTCGGTTTGATCGGTGATATCGTCGAACTGGAAACTGCCGAGATTGCGGAACAGTCGGCAGTCGCCGTAACCGGTGAGGCAGAGGTCGAGCAGTCCATCGTTGTTAAAGTCGCCGGTGGCAATACCGTTGGGGATTCCCTTGAATTTCAGTTGGGCTGTGGCGGAGACGTCACTGAAGGTGCCATCGGGGTTTTGCTGCATCAGCTGCAGCAGCGGGGCGGCGTGTGCGGGGGAGTCGGCGGGGGTGAGTCCTGTGATGAGCAGGTCCGGGAGGTCATCATTATTAAAGTCTGCGATGGCGGAGCCGCCGGCCATGATGAATGGGAACAGCCATGTACTGGGTGGAGTGGCAGAGGGGGGAGTTTCAGACTGGCTGGCGGGGGGCAGTGTGATGATCTGGAACCGGTGCAGGTGTGCGGGAGTGCTGGCGGGGTTTGTGGCGGGCAGGGATTGTGGCGGGTCGGGCTGGCAGCCGCTGAGTGCGAAGATGCAGAGCAGGGGAGAAAGCAGGAGGCAAGTTGCTGTGTGTGAGGGAATCATCGCCTGCGGATTCGTCGGGTTTGCTGAATTTGTGATCGGTGAACGGGCTGTGCGGAGGCCGGCGGAAAAAAATACTGATTCAAAATCCGGCCGCGTTTCCATGTTTTTCCTGAATTTTCGATCAGTTTTCCAGCCACTGAGAGTTGACCTGTCGAGAACTCAGGCATATTTTTTGCGGATGCCTGCGTGACGTTGCTGAGAATCAGCGAGACCCCCTGTCTATTGGTCTCGATAAATTCCGTCTGTGGCCTGCAGCGGACTTGTCCTGGTTCGGTCTTTTACCGTTCTGTTATCCCGTCAGGAGAGTTCCATGGTGCGTCGTCGCGCGTTTACGTTGATTGAGTTGCTGGTAGTGATTGCGATCATTGCCATTCTGGTGGCGCTGCTGCTGCCGGCAGTCCAGCAGGCTCGCGAGGCAGCTCGCAGAACCCAGTGCAAGAACAATCTGAAGCAGTGGGGGTTGGCGCTGCACAATTACCACGACACTTACAACATTTTTCCGCCTGCTCTGAACAACTCGGGTCGTTACAACAGTACTGCGTTCTACACAGCGACGAACCGAGTGCAGAACACTTCGGGGTTTGTGTTTC
Source organism: Planctomycetaceae bacterium (assembly GCA_046075365.1). Lineage (GTDB taxonomy): Bacteria > Planctomycetota > Planctomycetia > Planctomycetales > Planctomycetaceae > SXXK01. The sequence goes on along the minus strand of JBJTPZ010000500.1, from coordinate 4,316 downwards.
TGTTGCCGTATATGGAGCAGTCGAATGCCTATGCGTTGTATGATTTCAATCAGACGGGCAGTCTGAGCAATCCTTACGGGCAGCCGATCGCCGGCATTACGACAGCGAATCCGAACGTGCAGGTGACTTCGATGGCGATGCCGGGTTTGCAGTGTCCATCGCATCCGAACGGCGGTGAAGTTTCTTCGTCCGGCATTACGACTCAGACGGACTTCTACAGCCGCGAGAATGCTCGGCGAGCCAGCTATGCCTTTGCGACGGGCAGCATGACGGATTACAGCCTCGCGTACACGGCATACAGCGGCGACATCCGACAGGGAGTGTTTGGCAACAGCGGTGGTGCTCGGATGCGGGACTTTACGGACGGGACGAGCATGACGATTGCGATTGGTGAAGCGTGGGGTGGTGCTCGGTACAAGACCAGCGGCAGTTTTGGTCCCTGGGGTCTGAGCGGTACTCACACATGCTGCCACCTGTATACTCCTTCTGCCAGTTCCACAGTACTGGATGCAACGACAGTAGCGGCTTACGTGAATGACTTCCGTATTAATGCGGCTTACCAGAATGATGCTCAGAAGCGTCAGTACGCGTGGGGTTACGGCAGTGGTCACACGGGTGGTTGTCAGGTTGTGCTGGGGGATGGTTCGGTGCGATTTTTGAGTGAGAACATTGATGCACTGACATTCTGGCGTCTGACGTATCTGCACGACGGTGCCGTCATCGGTGATTTCTGACAGCTCTGCGGCATTTCGGTTTCGGGATGGAGATGGTGATGTATCGGTTGACGTGTTTGTTATCGCTGCTGCTGCTGGCGGGCTGTGGTGATTCGGTGAAGCCTGGCCGGGGCGTCCCGGTGTCCGGCAAGATCACGCTGGGTGGCAAGCCACTGGCGGACGCAGACGTGTTATTTACAAATGACACCTTTGTGGGTTTTGGCAAAACGGACGCCGAGGGTAATTACCGTTTGGTGCAGGGGGCGTTACCTGGTCAGAACCGTGTCAGTCTCTCGAAGTACGAGGGTGGCAAGGCTCCGACGCCCACAGGTGCTCCCAGCGGTGACGGCATGGATGCTGGTCAGATGGCTGCGGCTCAGATGGGCTGGGGCAACGAGAAGAAGCAGACGGGTCCGAAGCAGCTGGTGCCGTCAGATTATGCTGACCCGGCCACGACGAAGCTGACCTTTGATGTGTCAGCGGAAGGTTCCAGCGGCGTGGATTTCAATCTGTAGTCTGCCGGGACAGCAGTTGTTTGTGCAGTGCGGCGAGGTTTGGATCTGATTCTGGCAGCTGAGCTGCCAGAATCCGGATCTGTTTTGTGGCCTCGGAAGTTTGATTTTGCTTCAGCAGCAGCTCGGCCAGTACAAGCCGGGCTGCTGTCATTTCGGGAGTTGTGCGGAGTGTTTCGTGGAGTGAGCTGATGGCGTCGGTGATTTGTCCGGACTGCATTTGGCAGCGGGCGAGATTGTACCGTGCGCGAGCGAGGTCGGGTTTATGCTGCAGAGCCAGTGAATAGCTGTGTGCGGCGTCCTGCGGGCGGTTGAGCAGGAAGAGTGCATTGCCCTTCGCCATGAGGATGGCGGGTGCATTGGGGGTATTTTTCAGTGCGGTTTCTGCGGTTTGCAGGGCCGCGTCGGGTTTGCCGGATTCCAGCTGAATGCGTGAGAGTGTGGTGCAGTATTCGGGGTGAGTACTGAGGCGGCTGGCTGAGTTGAGCAGCAGTTGTTCGGCCTGTGGCAATCTGCCGCTGGCGGCGAGTGAGCGGGCTTCGGTCAGGATATCTTGCGGATCGGTGCTCCAGACCAGCACTGCAGCGGCGAGGGGATCGTTCCAGCCGGCGGGGGTGAGTTCTTCATTTTGCAGTTCCTGGGAGGCGTTGCGGGCGGCGGTGGTTTGCTGCATCTGGAAGAGGGCCTGTGCATGCAGTTCGACGAGTTCGCGAACGGTGATTCCGCGGGCTCTGAGTGATTCGGCTGAGCTTTTGGCGGCCTGCGGTTGTTTTTGCAGCAGCAGCAGTCGGATTTCGGCGAGAGCGGGTCGCAGTTCGTCGGGAGCCAGCCGGCGTGCGATCTGGATTTGTGTGGCGGCTTCAGCGAGTCGATTTTCTGCAAGCAGCAGTTCAGCCATGCGCGACGGTGGCAGCCAGCTGGCGGGGTTCAGGGAAGCGGCGATCTGGAAGCAATCTAAAGCTGCTGCGCGGCTGAAGGGTGTTTCGGCGAGTCCCTGCAGGTATTTCCAGCGGAAGTCGAGTGGTGCGAGTTGTGCGGCGACGCGGAATTCCGTGGCAGCGGCGGCGTCGAACTGGTGAGCGAGCAGAACTTTTCCGAGGTCACCGCGGCGTTCGGCAGTTGTGGGTTCTGCGGTGGCAGCGTTGAGTGCCTGTGAGATGGCAGTGCGAGCTGCGGGAGCGGTATTTGTAAGATCGGGTGGTGTGGGTGGCTGGGCAGCGGGGCTGCGGTTCAGCAGGACGGCTGCGACGGCGATTGTCAGCAGCAGTGCGGCAAGCATCAGAGTGCGACTGGCAGCAGTTTTCATGGAGCCTCCGAGGACGGCGGATTGGTTCGCTGCGAGATGAAACTATAATGCTGTCTGCGGGGGTGAGGCCAGTTTGATAACCGGTGCAGTGTATTGGCGGGTGACAGATGAGTGAAGTGGCGGGCGGCAGGGTGGTGACATTTGATGAGCTGGCGGCCAGTCGTCGCGACTGGATTCAGTCGGTGTTGCGGGAGTGGTGTCGTCGGGCGAGCGTGAAGGAGCTGCGGAAGGCGGAGCTGGAGTGGTTTGATCTGGCGGGTCGAGCCGATGCCGGGGGGACATTGTGGAAGTGGGCGTGGGAGCGATTTCCGGAGGCGGTGCATGGGGAAATGCCGGGACTTGACGAGACCTACGAACTGCTGGTGGAGCTGCGCGATGGACGCAGGCTGCGTGGTTATCCGGATGCTCGGCAGAGTATTCGGGGCCAGCTGGTGTTGCTGGGGCGAGCGGATGATGGCGGCTTGCAGCAGTTGCCTGCAGTGCAGCTGGACGATGTCGCGGGGATATGCCGCTGCTGAGGCGGAAATAAAAAGAGGAATCCACATTGTGGATTCCTCGGCTGTTTTCCGTCGGTTCACAAGGAACCGTGGGAGGGTACTACTGCGGAGCCGGCAGCGGCGGGGGCGCAGGTGCAGTGTTCTGCACTTCATCTTTAGGAGCTTCGGTCTGAGTTGCAGGAGCGGTGGGTTCACCGCCACCACCACCGCAGCCGACAGCAAATGTTGTCAGCATGAGAAAGCAGAGGGCAAGACGCATGGATCGATCCTTTCAGGATCCTGTTAAAACGGCTGATTTTGTGTGAGAGCCGGAAACGGCTGCTTCCGGCACTCATCACGACCAGTTGACATTATGCAGAAACGCTGATTAAAAGTCGACCTGATCAGAATTCCCCGATGACGTTTCCGTCAGCCATTGAGGCGAGGTTCATAAAGGTCTGTCCGAGTGCACCATTGCCGCCGTTGATGTTCTTGCTGATGGCGCGAACCGCACCGTCAGCCATAGCGAACTGAACAATTCCGGTGTGGAAGCTTTCGAACTGGTACCATGCCTGAGTGGCGGTGGTGTTGAGACCCCATGCCGCGGGGAATCCACCGGCCATCATCCAGCGCCAGTTGTAGTCGTCACCGCCGGTGATTTCACCGAAGAGGAACGTGTTGCTGGTACCATCTGTGATGTCGCGGAAGTTGACTTTGAAATCACGGGTACCGAAGACGCCTTTGTACTGAGCCCAGCTGGCCCAGCGCTGAATGTTGCCGAGGAAACCCGCGACGCCCATGTAGTTGGTAGCGCCGGTGCCCTGTTCGCCGGCGAACAGACCGAGAGTAAATGATCCGCCTGTAGCACTTTCGTTCAGGTGCATGCGTGACGGAGTGTTACCGCTGGTGCTTTTCTGCGGGTCAGAGGGGCAGAGGAATGCGGGGATAGTGAACCGAGCGAGGTTCCATGTGGTAGCATCAACAGAGTAACGAACTTCCGGCAGATAGGTGTTTGGTGATGTGCCTGGTCGAAAATCGACACCCTTCCAGATTGCGATCTGCTGGTAGAGGTTGTCCTGTTCGATGAATGGCAGCAGCTGTGGGAGGATGCCCATGAACTGGTGGTCATTGAAAGTCAGGTTCAGGGGACCTGCCCCGCCCCATGCGACAGTGATGTCTGGTCCGTAGCATCCGCGTGGCATGGCGTTGTAGACGTCATGGTGGTTGTGGCAGGCGAGGGCAATCTGTTTGAGATTGTTCTTGCACTGGGTGCGGCGGGCAGCTTCACGGGCCTGCTGAACAGCGGGCA
>JBJTPZ010000499.1:0-5352 GCA_046075365.1 Planctomycetaceae bacterium | reverse complement strand
CCCGAGTTGTCAGTTTTACCACCGTTTCACCATCCCAGCTTCGCCCTCCCGCCGCCGCTCACTGGCCCACAAATCCCCCACAATCCTGCCCCCAGGCACCCGGAAATCCCACCGGTTCGCTCGAATTCACACACGTTCACCAGTACCATGACGGCCTTCCAAACTCAGCCACTCCCCATTCCCCATTCCCCATTCCCCATTCCCCCACTTTCCCGGCCCCGTCTGGTCCCTCACGGTACGCGTTTCCATGGAACAGCCACTCTGGAAGATCATCACCCCGTCGCAGTACGAGTGGGAACGTGAGGCCCTCGAATTCCTGCGAGTCAATCTGCCGGACCACGAACCGTATCGAGCATGGTCGAATTTTGAATTCATGACCGCTGATGGTGCCGTCTACGAAATTGACCTGCTGACGCTCACCCGACAGGGACTCTGGCTCGTCGAAATCAAAAGTCGCCCCGGGCTCCTGCAGGGGGATGTCGCCACATGGTCATGGAAACATGATGGACGAACCCTCACCGATGACAACCCCGTACTCCTCGCAAATCGCAAGGCAAAAGCACTCGCCGCTGTGCTGAAGTCACAGTCGGCCACACGCGGAATCCGACTGCCATTCCTCGAAGCCGTCGTGTTCCTCTCCGCCACAGATCTCAAATGCGAACTCCACGGCACTGCACTCAATCGAGTGCTGCTGCGGGATCTGCCCGCCACTGAGACTCAGCCCGAACGCCCCGGCATCATGGCCGCGCTGCTGAATCGACAGGGACCGGGAATTTCACCCGAAGCTCGCGGACATATCGACGCCAGCGTCGCTCGCGCCATCTCCCGTGCCATCGAACAGGCCGGCATCCGACCCTCCCTCAAGTCGCGACGCATCGGCGACTACCAGCTGGCAGACCTGCTGGGAGAAGGCCCCGGGTTCCAGGATCGACTGGCTCGACATTCCAGCTTCGACAACGTCTTCTGCCGCGTGCGACAGTATACCGTTTCCCAGGCGGATTCCGACGAAGAACGACAGCGCCGACGTCGCGTCGCCAAACGCGAATTCCAGATCCTGCAGACGCTGCACCACCCCGGAATCCTGCCGGTAACCGATTACCGCGAACATGATCAGGGCCCTGCTCTGCTGTTCCGCTACCCCGATCCCCAGGCTGTCCGACTGGACCATTACCTCGCATCACACGGCCACCGCCTGCCCAGTGACCGCCGACTCCGCATGCTGCGCGAGATCGCCGACGCCATCCGCTACGCACATCGGCAGCGAGTCATTCATCGGGCACTGTCACCGCAAAGCATCCTGGTACTCCGCGATGAAGGCGGTCGCCCCCGACCGGAAGCGGAACTGGCGGCCAGCAATGAACTCATCGCCGAAGATGTCACAGACTTCCGCGATCCCGCCAAACTCTATACTCAGGTCTTCAACTGGCAGCTGGGCGTCCGGCAAACCAGCAACATGTCCGGCCTGATGACTCATGTCGAAGATCAGGTGGAATGCCATTCGCTCGTGTATATGGCCCCCGAAGCACTCTCGGACGCACGCCATGTCTCGGAAGCGTCCGACGTGTTTTCCCTCGGAGCACTCGCGTTTCACCTGTTTGCCAACCGCCCGCCCGCCGGCAGTGCGGCAGAACTGATCCGCATTCTCCGCGATAACAAAGGCCTCAGCCTGTCGTCCGTTGTGGACGGTGTCGGACCCCGACTGGAAGAACTCATTCACTGGTGTACTCATCCGGACGTCCACACCCGCGTCGGCTCAGTCGAAGATTTCCTGCGGCTGCTGGACGGCGTCGAGGACGAATTTTCGGCCCCGGAAGAAGCATTCGTCTCAGACCCGCTGGAAGCGCGTCGCGGAGACCGTCTGGAAGGCGGCTACACCGTCGAAAAAGAACTTGGCCAGGGCGCCACCGCCCGCGCACTGCTCGTGTCCCGCGAAGAACAGCAGTTTGTCCTCAAAGTCGCGCTGACCGCCGAAGACAATCAGCGGCTGCACGAAGAGGCCGAAGCACTGCGGCGACTGCAGAGCGAATTCATCGTGGCCATCTTCGACGAACTCGAAATGGCCGGACGCACCGTCCTCGTGCTGCAGAAAGCCGGCGAAGAAACCCTCGCCAGCCTGCTGCGTCGCGATGGCGTCCCAGGACTGGAGCTGCTGGGACGCTACGGCGAAGACCTGCTGAACGCCGTCGGATCGCTCGAACGACACGGCGTCCCGCACCGCGACATCAAGCCCGACAATATCGGCATTCGCTCCCTCACCAAACAACGCAACCAGCTGATCCTGTTCGACTTCTCCCTGACTGCCGCTCCACTGGACAATATCCGAGTCGGAACGGCAGGCTACATCGATCCGTTCCTGCCCGCTCGCAAACGCGTCAGCTGGGACTCAGCCGCCGATCGTTATTCCGCCACCATCGTGCTGTTTGAAATGTCCGCCGGACTCGCCCTGCTGCCCACCTGGGGAGACGGCAAATCAGATCCGTCACTCACCGACGCCGAACTGCAGCTGGATGCCGAAAAATTCGACCCGGCAGTCCGACTGGGACTCGTCGAATTCTTCCGCAAGGCACTCCACCGAGACCCCGAAAAACGGTTCGACAATGCTGACGAAATGAAGTGGGCATGGCAAAAGGTCTTCCGGGACGCCGAAGATCGTCGCGTCCAGACCGCCAGCGGTACCGCCGTCAAGCTGGGACTGGCCCTGCACGAAGTGGAACTGCGGACTCCCATCGCCGCACTCGGACTCGGTTCCCGCGCCACCAATGCGCTGGAACGCGCCAGCATCCTGACCGCTCGCGAACTGCTGCTGACTCCCATCATGCAGCTGCACATGATGCGCGGTGTCGGAAATCAGACTCGCCGCGAAATCACCGAATTCGTGGCACGCCTGCGACAGCGGTTTCCTGACATCACCGAAGACAGTCCGCCACGAAAACTCGAATCGGAAGACGACGAGACCCACATACCATCGCTCGAGACCCTGAAGCAGCGCGTCTTCGGCTCGCGAAATCCCCGGAAAGAAGCGGAGTGGGGCATTCGTGCGGCCCTGCTGGCTCCCGCTGTCAGCACGCCTGCAGCCGACACTCCCGCAGCCCGCGTCACCGTCTGGCCCAGTCAGACCGACGTCGCCGCCGCCCTCGCTGCAACGCCCGTCGCCGTCAATAACGTGCTCAGTGTCGACCGCAAACGCTGGGCCAAAGATGCCTCCCTGAACCTGCTGCGGACCGAGCTGGCAGACGAGCTGCTGCGGCTGGGCGGAATCATGACGGTGGCGGAGGTCACGGAATTCGTGCTGCTGCGACGCCCCGCTCGCGACAGTCTCGACCCAGGTCAGCAGCAGCAGTTCGCCACCGCTGTCGCTCGGGCACTGGTCGAAACCGAATCGGGGCTGGCGGAACCCCGCTTTCAGCTCCGCCGCCCACGCAGCTCAGCGGTCATCGCCTGCACCCGCGAACTGGCCGTGTATGCAGAAACACTGGGCGCAGTGGCTGATCGCCTGGCCCAGGCTGACCCGCTGCTGCCCCCCATGCGAATTTTTCAGGAACTGTTCAGCGTGGTCGCTCCCGTCCTGCCGGAAGGCTGCCAGCCCCTGAACAACGAACGGCTGCTGCGGTTGTCGGCCGCCATGAGCACCGCTGCGGCCGTGTCAGCCCGCCAGGAATTGTATCCGCGCGGCATGCCGGCCGAACGAGCACTCCGGCTGGGCCTGGGCGCCTTAACCGGCCTGGGCCTCGTAGACAACGAGCCAGGCTTCTCCATCGCTCAGCTGCGCGGACGCGTGGAAACTCGCTACCCCGAAGCCGAACGCTTGCCCGATCGCCCGGAACTGGATCGGCTGCTGGAACAGGCCGGACTGGATGTCAGGTGGAACGCGGAGACTGAGACGTGGCATCGCCGTGAACTGCATCCGCTGTTCACATCCGGATCCAGCATCCCGCGCCGCCGATCGACCGCCACAGCCCCGCGGCAGCTGGAAATCACTCCGGACATCGCAGCCGCTCGGCAGTTTGAGCAGCGGCTGCAGTCCGCGTGGCAGGAAGGCGGGTTTCTGGTGCTGACCGTGCGTCCCAGCCGGATGCGCGCCTGCGAAGCCAGCCTGCTGAAACGTTTCCCGTTGCAGCGCGTGTCGTTTGACGACGTGTTCCTGACAGCACTGCGCCGCGAAGCGAAGGAGCTGGACGTGGACTGGCGAGTGGTCCAGCGGGCGGACGCCTGTGCCCCGGGCAGTCAGGACTGGCAGAACCTGCTGCAGCTGTCATCGCTGGCGCAGCGCAGCGTCGAGCAAACGCTGCTGCAGACATCCGCACATCAGCTGCTGGTTCATCCCGGCCTGATCGCTCGCTATGACATGATGTCCCTGCTGGAAAGTCTGCGGGATCGTGTTGGGCATGATGCAGACTGTCCGGGGATTTGGGTGCTGGTCGCGGCGGACGAGCAGAGCGACATGCCGGTACTGGACGGGGTGACGATACCGTTGATTTCGCCGAGTCAGAGAACAAGGATGAGTGAACCGTGGATTGATAATTTGCACCGCGGGGAGGGGTGAGGGGGTCCACGAAAGACACGAAAAAGGTGGGGTGAGGTGGGGGTTTTGCGGAGGTGGTGAGTGCGTCCACGAAATGCACGAAATGCACGAAAGAGGTGGGAGTGAGGTGAGGGTGAGGGTTTGGCGGAGGTGGTGAGTAGGTCCACGAAATGCACGAAATACACGAAAGAGGTGGGAGTGAGGGTGAGGTGAGGGTGAGGTGAGGGTTTGGCGGAAGTGGTGAGTGGGTCCACGAAATGCACGAAAGAGGTGGGGTGAGGTGGGGGGGAGAGTCTGCGAAGTACGAGAGATAGGGGAAGGCAGTGTAGAAGGTGCTCGGAAGTTGTTATGGGCGGGAGTGCAGGCAAGTTTTGTGATGGGTGTTGAAGTTGCGAGTAAGGTAAGAAGGCGAGGCTTTGTGGTGAATTTGTCCGCGATCCTGGAAACGCGAGGGGCAAACGAGTACTCGCGGCCAGTCGTTCAGCAGAGGACTTGATTGTTTCAACGGGAGTCTTCAGGTGACAGAATTGTTGTTGAAAGATGAAGCTTACGCGATCATGGGGGCCTGCTTCGAGGTATATCGGGAGCACGGTTGTGGGTTTCTTGAATCGGTGTATCAGGAGTCGCTGGCATTGGAACTGGAGATGCGAGGGATCCCGTTCGTCGCTCAGCAGCCGTGCACTATTCAGTACAAGGGCCACACGCTGCGCCCGGTTTACATCCCTGATTTTTGCTGCTACGGCAGCATACTTGTAGAAATAAAAGCCCTGTCACAGCTTGCCGGTGAACACCACGCGCAGGTCAGCAACTACCTGAAAGCGACCCGCATG
>JBJTPZ010000498.1:0-4152 GCA_046075365.1 Planctomycetaceae bacterium | reverse complement strand
GCCAACGGCGCGCAACGCACTCGCCACAGTGCGGCGGTCGACGGACGCGGCAAACGCAGAGGACAGTGCTCGGGCTGGAAAGCCCGAGCTACCTCGATTGGCGTTCATTCGTGGTTCATTCGGCAGGTGGTACAGTCTCACGCCTGGTCACCGCACTGACCAACGTACTGTGGTTGCGGCCCCAGCGGCGGGCCGCACCGTCTTCTTCTGGTGAAACCGAGTTGAGGCGGCACTCGAGAGACGCCACTGCCGTGGACGGCGACTCCGACCTGCCTTTCCCACGCACTCGCGACGCCACCACTCTGCTGTGCAGCACAGCCCATGACGACAATTGAGCAGAATCAGAACTCCGCACGCAAAAACAGGCTGCGCCGAGCCCGTGGGAACTGCGTCAATACCCTGACGCCGCCGCTCCGGTGACCTCGAACCTGCTGATTCTGGCGGCAGCGAATGCGCTGTTTCCACCGTGAACCCAGGTGCCCGGGGCGTTCGGTTTGCGGCCTTCGCTTTTTGTGATCTGCAGGCTGTCGGCAAGGTCGTCTGTCGTGCTCATCTGTGTGCCCTTTGTGTTGGGGAAACCAATCGTGCAACGACCGCACAGTTACCTCGGGCTCGGGAACGTCATCCAGTCATGTTTTTTGAAAATACCGACTGAATGACGGAATCAGTTTTCTTTCGCAACGCAGCCTGACTACGTCGCGAAAACGATTGTACACCCGGATCGATTTCGATAGAAAATAGTTCCGAGTTTTGGGCGTTCGTCTGCCGCGGCCACACACCAGGAAGTCACCCGACGCCATGTCTGATGTCACGCTACTCCTGACGGCGATTGAGCGAGGTGACACATGTGCTGCCGAGCAATTGCTGCCGCTGGTTTATGACGAATTGCGACGACTGGCCGCCCGCCGTATCGGCATGGAGCGATCGCCGCAGACACTGCAGGCCACCGCCCTTGTTCACGAGGCATTTCTGCGACTTGTGGATACCAGCACCATCCAGCACTGGAAGACTCGCGGACATTTCTTTGGTGCGGCCGCCGAAGCCATGCGACGGATTCTGGTTGAGTCCGCTCGTCGCAAACGTCGACTCAAGTATGGCGGTGACCTGCAGCGGGAAGAAGTGGACCTGCCGGACATCGAAGCCGCGGAACCTCGCGAGGACCTGATTGCCCTTGATGCGGCCCTTGTCCGCCTGGCTCAGGAAGATCGCACTGCTGCCGACCTCGTTCAGCTCCGTTACTTTGCCGGACTGACCATCGCCGAGATTGCTGATGCGATGGATATCTCCCCTCGGACCGCCGACCGAACCTGGGCCTTCGCCAAAGCCTGGCTACATCGAGAACTGTCGGACACGGATCGCTGAGCCATGGCGGGAAACCGGAATTTCTTTTGAACAGGAGGAAACAGTGGTCACAGAGGAACGGGACTGACCACCTCTGTTGGCTTCGTTTGCTCCTGATCAATGCTGTGACTCGCGTAGCTGCCGCCCCCGAATAAGTGGTAATTCGCGAGGATTTTACACAGATTCGGGGCTGCCATCAGTTTTCTTTTAAATTCCGTGGCGTAAATTTTGCCGTGTCGTCGCACTGAAGAATAGAAGGCTCCAGATGGCGCCGGGAGCCATCCACAAACGGCAACGTTACGGTTGCCACTATTGCCCCTGAAATCGGGGAAAACCAAACCTCTTTCCTGAGAGAATCGCATGGCGATGAACGAACGCGAAATCTTCGAAACTGCCCTCGAAATCTCAGATCCGAAGGCTCGTCTGGCGTTCCTCGACAAGGCCTGTCGAGGGGATTCGGATCTGAGGGCGAAGGTTGAATCGCTGCTGAAATCGCTTGAAAATGCCGGATCGTTTTTGGACGTTCCCGCCATGGACCAAATGGGACGACCAGGATCAGATACGACAGCCCAGACGATTGTGGGAAGCCCCGCGGCTGGTGACGACGACAGCGATGACGAGCGAGCAGATCTCAGTTTTCTCAATCCTTCGTCCAAACCAGGCTCCATCGGCCGACTTGGGCATTATGAAATCCTGAGGGTACTGGGCCAGGGTGCATTTGGCATCGTCTTCAAGGCATTTGATGAGAAGCTGCATCGGCATGTGGCAATTAAGGCGATGAACCCGCAATTGGCGTCGACATCGCCACCACGGAAGCGGTTTTTAAGAGAAGCCCGTTCTGTGGCCGCTCTGAAACATGAAAACGTCGTGCAAATCTACAGCGTCGAGGAAGAACCTCTGCCGTATCTGGCCATGGAGTTCGTCGACGGCGGAACTCTTGCTGATAAACTTAACAGCGCCGGGCCGCTGGATGTCTCCGAGATTCTGTACATCGGCCGTCAGATGGCAGCAGGACTGGCTGCTGCCCATGAGAAGGGGTTGATCCATCGCGACATCAAGCCCGGCAACATCCTGATCGAAGTCGGTGCCGAGCAGAAAGTGAAGATCACGGACTTCGGTCTGGCCCGAGCTGCCGACGATGCCACGATGACGCGAACGGGAACCATCGCCGGAACGCCGATGTACATGGCTCCGGAACAGGCGATGGGACAGACACTGGATCATCGTGCCGACTTGTTCAGTCTCGGCAGTGTGATGTATCAGATGGCCTGCGGCCGACCGCCGTTTCGTGGTGCCAGTGCCATCGCCGTGCTGAAGCGAGTTGTTGATGAGGATGCTCGTCCGATTGAGGACATTCTGCCGGAGGTTCCCGACTGGCTTTGCACGATCATCGCAAAGCTGCATGCTAAAAACCCGGACGATCGTTTTCAGACCGCGAAAGAAGTGGTCGACCTGCTGGGCCGCTGCCTGGCAGAACTGCAAACCAGCGGGAAAGTGACGTGCGTTCAAAGTAGCCTTCTCACTCCGCGAGATGAGCCTTCCCCAGCGGAGCCTTCGATAAACAACCGCCCATCGACCAATCAATCCGCGTCGCCACCTGCGAACACTCAACCGAGTGGTACCGTACAAGGCTCGTCTCGACGGAGCGAGACGGCTACATTCAAACGCCCGATACTTTTCCTCAGCGGCATTCTCGCCACCGCTGCGATTATAACGGCCATCGTTATCAACCGCGGCAAAGACACGACCAACGCCCCGATCACTGAAATCGGCAATCAAAAATCGAAAATCGAAAATCCCTCCTGGCACGGCTGGCCTGCGGATGCTCCGAAGCCGGCGATCGCACCGTTCAACGCCGAGCAGGCCAGGCAGCATCAGGACGCCTGGGCGAAGTACCTGAAGATCGATGTCGAGTACACCAACTCGATCGGCATGAAATTCAGACTGATTCCCCCCGGCGAGTTCACAATGGGCAGCACTGCGGATGAGATTGATGAAGCCCTGAGGGATTTTCAATCCAAGTTTGTGGGCGAAGTCGTGCAATGGGCGGAGTGGATCAAAAGCGAAGCTCCACAGCACAAAGTGATCCTGACGCAGCCGATCTACATGGGCGTCAACGAAGTCACACAGGCGGAATACGAAAAGGTGATGGGCGTCAATCCCTCCTACTTCGCTCCGATGGGGGAATACAAAGAGGCCGTTGCCGGCCTGGACACCACCAGCCACCCGGTGGAATGGGTGAGTTGGAACGACGCGGCAGAATTCTGTGCGAAGCTGAGCAAACAGGAAGAGTTGAAACCATTCTACGTCAGAGCCGGTGAGTCGATCACGCCGCTCGACGGCACGGGGTATCGACTTCCGACCGAAGCCGAATGGGAATACGCCTGCCGAGCTGGCACCACGACGAAGTTCTGGATTGGTGATCAGGATGAAGAGCTTGTGCGTGCTGGATGGTTCGGGACGAACTCGGGTGGCCGGACGCATGCGGTTGGCGAGTTGAAAGTTAATCCGTATGGGCTGTTTGACATTCACGGCAACGTACATGAGTGGGTCGAGGATTGGTGGGAGCCGACGTACCATGAAGAATTTCAGGAAAAGCCCGCGATCAATCCAGGCGGCCCATCTTCCGCCGGTTCCCAGCGTGTGGTCCGGGCAGGCGGTTATAACCAATACGCGTCCATCTCCCGAGCCGCCCATCGCATCACCCTCGGCCCGCACGCTCGTCGCCCCGACCTTGGTTTTCGGGTTGCGTTGGTTGCTGGAGTCTCGCGTGTCAGTCGTCCGTGACCTCTGTCTCTCTGTCTCTCTGTC
>JBJTPZ010000497.1:0-3238 GCA_046075365.1 Planctomycetaceae bacterium | reverse complement strand
TTTTTTCGCACGTTGACTTCTATCTGGCCTGGCCGCGTGTGTGTGGTGTCGTATCGCAGCAATCGCGAAAAGGCGGTCGCGGACCTGGCAAGATACGGCATTCGCTATGACCAGTTATTTCTTGTGAAGTCGCTGGACGGCAAGGCTGAGGTGATCGTGCGTGAGGGGATTTCGTTCTTTTTCTATGATCAGCCGGAATGTTTGCAGGGCATCCCCGCAACGACTCATGTGCTGCTGATGCGCAACGGGGGCAATTTTGACTTCGCGCAGCGAAAGTGGGTATTGTCGAACAAAACCGGGCGGTTATTGCAGGGCAGCGGGCAGCAGGAGGTTTAAGACCGACGATTGATATGAGCAGCGATGAGCTGTGCTGGAGTGGCGGGTGCCGGCTGCGGACTGAGTTGGCGGTTGTACGCCGGTTGCCTCAGGAAAAACTTAAAAAACAGCTTGCCTTTTCAGCAGTGGCAACGAAGGGTTGTCAAAAGCAGCGCAGGTCAGGCTGATTGCCGGTGTTGCTGAGCCTGCTGCCCGATTCTGTTCCAGGAAGTGCCTTCAGAACGGTGCTGCGACGAATGACATCGCCTCAGGGAGTGTCGGCAATGCCTCGGGAACTGTTCGATTCAGATGCGGAAGATTCGCACCAGCGGCGGCGGCGGGATTCGGCGGGGGCCGGTCAACGTCGTGCAGTGACCGGGGTTCGGCGACGCCGTTCAGTCCGGTCGGTACATCCTGATTACGCGGCGTCCGGTGCAGGTCGGCCGTTGTATGATCCGACATCGCTGGACATGCTGCAGACTGTGGACGGCCGTGAGAATCCGCCGTCTGAGCTGTTTTCGTGGATCTCTGGCACCAGACATCCGAATCTGGCGAGTCTGAATCTGTATCTGGCCAAACCGGAGCCCGGCAGTGTGACGCTGCCATGTTCCATCCCGCTGTTGAATCGGGACGCGAGCAATCCGTTACAGCGTGCTGCGGTGCATGGCGTGGATTTGACGCTGCAGTCGCAGGAACGAAGTACTCACCTGCTGGTACTGGGTCTGACGGGTTCGGGCAAGAACCAGCGGGTGATTGATCCGTTGCGAGCGTCGGCGATTGCTGATCCGGCTCAGACTGTAGTTTCATTTTCCCTGAAGTCGGGTGACTATGGGCTGGTGCGGGAGTTGTGTCGTCGCAGCGGCAAGCGGCTGCTGGTGGTAAATCCGGGCAATGCCTGTCGCAGTGTGACGTGGAATCCGCTGGCGACCGGGGATGCGGATGAAGCGCGGGATCTGATTCGCAGGTTTTCGGATGCTTCGCGAAATTTGCAGGCGCATGATTCTGAATTCTGGGCGCAGTGGATTCGGTGCGGCCTGGAAGGTTGCTGGCATCAGGGTCTGCGATCTTTCCCTGAGATGCTGCAGTTTTTTGCTCAGCCATATCGCCAGGTGGTCCAGCAGCTGCAACAGCACAACAATCCGGGGTCTGCCCGGCTGGCGGATTTCCTGAACGGCAATTCGCACAATGCGGAAACGGTGATGGCCAGTATTTTGGGAACGCTGACCAGCATGCTGGCTCAGAATGCCGTTGACATGCTGTCGGGTAACGAATTGAATCTGCGCAGCATATTTCGGCGTCCGGTGTGTGTGCATGTGGAGATTCCTGAGCCGCAGCTGGAAACTCACCGGCCGCTCATCCAGATGCTGGCCCGCTGCATCATCGATGCGCTGATTGCGACGGCAGAGCGGTGTGGTGAGGGGCGGCGGGTACCGGCGACTCTGTTCTTCGACGACATGCCTTCGCTGGGTTACCTGCTGTCTGTCGAGCGGCTGCTGACACTGCGTTCACGAGCGATTGGGATCGTGGCGGGTGTGCAGTCGATCGCATCGCTGGAGCTGGCTTACGGCGGGGCGTCTCGAGCCCTGCTGGAGGCGTTCGTGCACAAGGTGGTGTTGCCCGGGTGTGCGCAGCCGGACGCCGACTACTTCAGCCACTGCAGCGGCAGCGCATTTGTGGCCCTGCCCACCTGCGAAGGCCAGCCTCCCGCATTTACCGAACGTCCGCTGCTGTCAGCAGCCGACATCCGCCAGCCGCCGTGCGAACACCCGATACTGGGACGTCCGGCCACGCTGTTTCTGGACAGCTCAGTCTGTCAGGCATACCTGCAGCAGGCGTTTGAGTTACCCTGGCTGCAGCCGGCAGTGCAGGCAGCGAAGCGAGTCACCGGGCACGAGCGGCTGCGCAGAAAAATGCCGGGGCAGCGGAGCGGGCCGAACGGGGCCGAGCCGCCGGCGGTGCTGACGAACACAGATGGCTGGAGCACTGAGCAGTTGCGGGAGCATCTGCAGAAGCTCCGTGTTCTGCAGGGCTGGCTGCAGCTGAGTCCTGGTGCCAGGGCCTGGTGGAATAAACTGCTGGAGCGGCATCGCGGTCGTCTGGATGTGATGGTGCGTTTGCTGGAAGAGCTGCAGCAGCGTCGCACGATGATGCAGCGATTCTATGAGATCACGAATCTGAGCGGTACAGACGATGTTTTAAGCAATCTGCACTTTCTGGATTATCTGCTGGCCAGGGACCTGGCTGACACGGCAGCGCGGGAGGCTAAAGAACTGTTCTGAGCGTGTCCCCCGGAAAAGCCGCCGCAAGCGGGCACCGGAATGCACACCCGCGGACTCCCGTCCGCGGGTCGCCTCACTGACCACTGATTGCGATTCCCTTCGCGGCTTCGCGGCTTCGCGGCTTCGCGTGAGGCCAGCAGTCTGGGTAGCGCTGCTGAGAGAACAATGCAGGGCGGGCGATACCCCTCACCCCCGTCCCCTCTCCCTTTCCAAAGGCGAGGGGTGCCGGTGCGTTACAGGGCAGATCTCGGGCTGGAAAGCCCGAGCTACGGGAGAGGGACGTTCAGACGCACGGGCAGGCGAGCCGGGCGCGGCTGTGCCCGGGTGTGCGGCATGGATGCCGCCGAACGGCCACAGCTCTCACACCCGCGGATTCCCGTGCGCGGCTCGCCCAAGGGACCACACCCGCGGACTCCCGTCCGCGGCTCGCCCAGCGGAACACGCCCCACGGAACTCGCCCCACGGCTGCCGCGGTTGGCGGATTATTCAGCGTCATCGTCCGCGGCGCTGTCGTCCGGTGGCTGTTCGCCTGTGCCCTGTTTTTTAAGACGCAGGTAGTCAAGGTAGTGCAGGTTGGCCTGAATGTTGTCTGTGTTGCTGTACACATAGGCCAAAAAGAATTCGGTGATGCTGGACTGCCGCAG
>JBJTPZ010000496.1:0-2779 GCA_046075365.1 Planctomycetaceae bacterium | reverse complement strand
AAGACTGGCGGTCCGACCACTCTTCCGCCGTCGGACTGTTCAGTTCCGTCTTCGCTTCCCCGCCGAAGGACACATCCTGCGGGATGCCGGTCGCCGACGTCCAGCGGTTCACGGCGTTATATCGCGCAATCGTGTACAGCAAATCGATGGTCTTCGCGTCATCAAAATAACCTCGCAGATCCTGCAGGTCTGAGCCGCCGAACCGGTGCGGTGCTATCGTCAGCTTGCGGGCCGCTCGCATTGCCGCCTGCTCGGCTGCCGGAAACAGATCCCACTGCACGTCCAGCGCGGCAATCTGGTTGTCCGTCATGCCCGTTTTTTTAAGTTTCAGCTCCTGATGCCCAAGACAGTACTGGCAGTCATTGGTGCGTGACACCACCCAGAACACTCGAGTCTTGAAGGCGTAGTCCGGTTGCTGCTGCAGGGCATTGAGCGTGGCTGCGCTGCCACCGGCGGCAGGTCTTGCGCCGCCCCAGCCGGAAATCAGCCAGGATGTCCATGATGCCGGCAGGTACAAACTGCGCAATCGGCCGTTATTCACCAGTGATTTGCCGGCAGCCACTTCCTCAGCAGTGGGCGGAGGCAGCGGGATCCGCGACGTGCGTTCCTTCAGCGCTTCCAGCCGAGCCTTCAGCTCGGGTCGAGTCAGTGCCGGATCGTCTGCCTGCACCGCCCAACCGCACAGCAGAGTCAGGATCAGCGCCGGCAGCAGCGGAAAATTAAACAGTCTCACAGAGTGCTCCTATTGCGGAAAGATCGTGACCACGGGATGCGTACCCACGATATACGTAATTTTTGATTCATTTTTGGCACCATTGCCTTCGAATGTTCGCAGCACTCGAATGTGCAGGTTGGACCCATCAGTCGTCTCTTCGTCGGTCAGAACTCTGAAATCCACCAGCCTGCGTCCCTGCTCCCAGGCACTGTCGCCGATGATGATGTCGGGCTTCAGGTCGGCTGGTTTGCGTCCGTCGCGCCAGGCCTGCAGAGCCCGCTCGACGGAACTTCGAGCGATAACCGGATTCAGCGGATGAGCGGGTGTTTCCGCACTGCCACAGCCCGCTGCGAAACACAGCAGCAGAGAGCACAGTGTGAAGCAAACAGTTCGGCGCTGCTTAGAATTCCCCATTGATCTCGCCTCCGCCGATACTTCCCAAAGACCGCCATGTTCTCAGGTCGACGTTCTCTGAGATGAACCGTACCGAACCATCGCACAGCAGCGTCTGCACACCACCGGTGTGACGGCTGTTGGAAGTCGTGGCAATGCGACCTGGCGGAAACATGCAGGAACGACCGTTGGGAGCCAGGACATGGTTGTACTGATTTGTCGAGTGATACTGCTGCAGCCATGGCCCGCCGACATTGGAATAGCCCTGCTGAGACAAATCGCTGACGTTGGCAGCATTGCACTGGGTGACCGCTTCGTCCGGTGTATTCGGATAAGTGCCCGGGCGATAGGTGTCGATGCGGGGAGTGGAAATGCCGTTGGATCCATCACCCGTCAGTTTCTCGCTCATGCCGGCCGTATTGCTCAGGCCATCCGTGATGTCATTGAATCGAATCCGCTGGTTGTGAAAGATGATCCCATTTGCAGGTGGCTGCCCGGCAGCGCCGGTGGCGTACATCACAATGCCGGAACCGGCGTTCCAGTAGTAATTATTGCGACCGCCAATGGCAGCCGGCAGTGGTGTTGGATCTGAGGGACAGCGAAACGCCGGAATCTCAGTCATACGCGGCACTGCGTTGCTGGCATGGTCATATGGGACGTTGAAATTGACAAGAGCATACAGGTTTGCCTGCTCGAGTGACGGCAGAAGTCGGGCATG
The DNA here is from genome assembly GCA_046075365.1 of Planctomycetaceae bacterium. Taxonomy (GTDB): domain Bacteria; phylum Planctomycetota; class Planctomycetia; order Planctomycetales; family Planctomycetaceae; genus SXXK01. The sequence goes on along the minus strand of JBJTPZ010000496.1, from coordinate 953 downwards.
TGCCGAGACAGCATTCACCGTCCCGTCCACATCGGCAATTGGGATGCAGCTGTGGACATCGTGATAATTATGGATGGCCAGCCCCAGCTGCTTCAGGTTGTTCTTGCACTGCGTGCGGCGTGCGGCTTCGCGGGCCTGCTGAACTGCCGGCAGCAGCAGAGCCACGAGGATGGCGATGATGGCAATCACGACCAGCAGTTCGATCAAAGTAAAGCCCCGGCGGAATCGATGCGGAACCATGGGAAAACTCCAAAGACAATGCGGAAGAAAGGCAACAGAAAACGCGGGCGCAGCAAGGCCCGGAAAAAGAAGTCAAATGCAGACGTGAATCGTCCTGGCGAATTTCGCAGCGCGAAATGGGGAGGTGGCAGACCGCTTAGGCACGGCGTCCAGTCAGACTGTTTCAGTCACAGCGAGTTCAGCAGCAATCAGCAATAATCACTGCAAAACGAAAAGCAGCTGGCACAGTGCGGGCGCAGCGATACACCACGGCGGATGCTTAGGCGGTCGGCGGCCGGAAAATCTCGGCGTTCGAAACCGCAGCCACGCGTTCTGAACGCGGGATCGGGAACCAGCCGGACTTTGATAGAGAAATCAACAGATGCTGCAGCAATACCGCCGGATCAGATGTCAGCAGTCGTGTTCCAGGAGTGGCCGGGGGAGCAAGAGGCACGGACTGGCGGCGACAGCCGGGGCCATTGCACAAGGGAGCCAGCGGGGCCAAAGGCGCCGACTGTTCGGCGGTCATCTGCAGTGGCAGAGTTACCCTGGGAGCTGTTACGCCAACAGGCACGCCATTTTTGAACAGATAATGTCCGCAGGTTTCTGCAGCTGCGTCTTTCGTGAGCAGCAGGATGACGCCCAGCAGCAGGGCTTTGAAGACCGGCCCGGAGCTGTTTGCACACCGCGCAGCAGCGACCGCGGTAAACCGCAGGAAATTCGCTGAACGGTGG
>JBJTPZ010000495.1:0-4209 GCA_046075365.1 Planctomycetaceae bacterium | reverse complement strand
GCTGACTGCTGACTGCTGAATCGGGAGTGCTGAATGGGTACTGGGAACGGGCGATCTGGAGACAGGAAGCGGGACGCTGGGGGGGATGTGGGGATTCTGGGGCGGGTGATCGCTGAGACTCCGGTGGCCGTCCTGGACTTTGAGACCACCGGGTTGACTCCGGGCGGCGATCGTGTTGTGGAGGTGTCGGTGGTGCGTGTGGATCCGGGCGGTGGTCCGCCGCGGCTGGTGCTGGACAGTCTGGTCAATCCTGAGCGGCCGATGGGTGCCACTGAGGTGCATGGGATTCGGGATGCGGATGTTCGCAGCGCGCCGCGGTTTCATGAGATTGCGGACGAGCTGGTGCGTGCGACTGCCGGGTGTGTGGTGGCGGCTTACAACGCATATTTTGATATGAGGTTTCTGGAGTTTGAGCTGGGTCTGGCGGGGGTGCGGGGAATGCCTCCGTTTTTTTGCCTGATGTATCTGCGTCCGATGCTGGATCTGGGGGTGCGGTGCAGTCTGGAGCAGGCGTGTCAGGCGCATGGTCACCGCTACCTGGCGACTCATGCCGCCGCCGACGATGCTCTGGCAGCAGCTCATCTGTACCAGATTTACGCGAATGAGATTTCGCGTTTGTCGGTGCAGACATTTGGGGATCTTGCGCGGCTGCGGCGTTATCGATTTGTGGAGAGTTTTCGTCGCCAGCCTTTCAGTCTGCCGGAGCACCCGGTGGGCGAGCAGCGGGCGCGGGGCAGGGGGAGGCAGTGATCAGTGGTCAGGCGAGCCGCGGACGGGAGTCCGCGGGTGGTGGTCTTTTGTAGCTCGGGCTTTCCAGCCCGAGTTCTGCCCGTTTTGCGGCACTGTGGGGGAGGGGTACTGGTCTCACGCGAAGCCGCGAAGCCGCGAAGCCGCGAAGGGATGGTGGCGGTGGCAGGGGACGGTGATCTGTTTTCGAGTACGAGTACGAGTACCGTCCGCCAGGGCGGACTGAGTACGAGTACGAGGGGGGCATTAGTGTTCGGTGTTCAGGCGAGCTGCGGACGGGAGTCCGCGGGTGGTGCTCTTTTGTAGCTCGGGCTTTCCAGCCCGAGATCTGCCCTTTTTGCGGCACTGGGGGAAGGGGGAGTCTCACGCGAAGCCGCGAAGCCGCGAAGGGAAGACGCGAAGGGAAGACGCGAAGGGGCGGTGGCGGTGGCCTGTTTTCGAGTACGAGTACGAGTACCGTCCGCCAGGGCGGACTGAGTACGAGTACGAGGGGGCATTCGTGGTCGGTTGTTAGTGTTCAGGCGAGCCGCGGACGGTAGTCCGCGGGTGTGGGTGCCCTGCACTGCTGCCGGCGGCGTCTGTGGCGCAGTTCGGGGTGTTTCTGTGAGTGCGTTGCTTTTGGTGTTCTGTGGGGAGTGTGGCCCCCTCACCCCCGTCCCCTCTCCCCCGTTTCACGGGGGCGAGGGGGGAACTGTGGGTGAGCCGCGGACGGGAGTCCGCGGGTGGTGGTCTTTTGTAGCTCGGGCTTTCCAGCCCGAGATCTGTCGTTTGGCGTTTGGGGCGTCGGAGGAATGCGGCACTGGTTACTGGGCGATGGGGGGGCTGGTGTGCGGTGGGCGGTCGGTGCACAGTGGGGAAGCCGCGCTGTGATGCCGACAGGTCGCTGTTCAGGTGTGTGTGAGTTGCTGTGGGAGCGTGTGGCCGGAGGATTGGTTGAGCATGCTTCTGAGTCGCTCAGTGCGATGCCATTGAGCGGAGGGTGAGAGACCCAGATTTTCAATTTCGTCACAGGAGCTCTGCATTGCCTGCAGCGCCTGTTGAGGAAGCAGCGGGCTGCCGTCTGTATTGAGAGTTTCGAAGCCTTTTTCCAGCGCGAACATGTATTCACGGACGGCTCCTGAACTGAACATCCATTCGGGGTGGAAATACAGCCGCCGTACCCTGGTTTCAATTAACTGAAAGCACAGTTCCATGTAATCCTCACCGCTCCAGTAATCAATATGGATGGCACCGGTAAAGATCACATGGGGGACTCCGGAAATCCGGAGTTTTTCTGCATGCAGTTCTCCCTCTGTTACGTTGGGGCCGCGGACCTGATCCCAGTAGCCGGACTGTCCGATACGAGCGATGAGTTGTTCAAGCGAGGTTGTTCGTGTTCGAGCCAGCGCGAGGTAGTATCGCCTGCCGGTTGAGATAGGGCCTGCGAGGTAATTTCCGGCTGCCGGTGGCGTGGTTGTTCGGTAGACCTGAAAGATCAGGCTGATGTCACGGTGCAGGCCGCTTCCGGCAACAGTTGAGTTTTCGGTCGTCACAGGATTCCTTTCAGCTGCAGATGCTCTATTCCGAGTGCGGTCAGGTGGGAGGCAAGTTCCAGCAGTGGAGCCGTTTCAGTTGTCAGCAGCGGATCCAGGTCGAGGCAATCGATGTTCAGGACTCCGTATTCAGGCCATCCGTCGGCGGGCTGATTTTGAATTCGATCGATCACCGGCACCGGCACAGACACGAACTGAGAATAATGTGGAATCGCCTGTTTTCCAACCCAATGCTGGTAGATGTCGGCCAGTTCCAGGCTTTCGTCCGCCGTTTTGCAGCGGATGGCGTGTGGATCGAGATATGCAGGGAGGACTCTGTCGGCGGGGTCTGTGTCCATCAGCAACTGACGAACGAGTTCGAATTTTCCCAGTAGTTTCAGTCGTTCGAAATCGCAGCGGCCTGGCAGTTGTGGGTTGCGAGCAGCCTGCCAGTCAAGAATGCGACCTTCGATCAGTGCCCATGATGCGAGGGTCTGGGGATAGCTGAAGTTGTTGTGAGTGGCCCCGGTGGGAATCAGTCCTTCCATTCGTAATTGAGTTCGGCCACTGGTCTGTACCTTTTGTGCGAAGGCCACCCGTATTTGTCTTCCGGCAAAGATGTGTTCGATGACTGTGCGGATGATGGAGAGAACCTCGCTGAGGGACCTGGCGGTACGGATTGACGTCACCGCGTGTCGCGTTTGCGTGACACTGATGACGGGGGTGTGTACTGGGATTGTTTCCAGCCACGCAGGAAGCTTGCTGAAGTGGTCGCCATAGGAGACGGGGGTGATTCCGGCGGAACGCAGCAGCACCCTGTCATCAGCACTGAGCTGACCCCTGTGAAGAAAAAAATGCGGCTGCAGATCGCTGGGACTGCTTCCGGCTATTGAGGCAAACTGCTGCAGAATGGGACGCAGGTGTGGATCACCGACGCCGTCTGCGCTGCAGCCGACAAACATCAGTACTCCACTGTAGAAAAGCGAGCGAATCACAGCCTGCTGATCGCTGTGAGACAGATTGATTCGGGTGTAGTCGGATTCTGTGAGAATGACAGATGGCGGGTCGGAATACACTCCGTGCAGGTGAATAACTCCAGTGTCCCCTCGGAGCAGATTTAGAATCCGATCTGGCTGCTGCCATGTTGCGAGCAACGGGGTGGAGACTGCACCATGATCAGTGAGCAGTGTGTCAAGATTCGTCGTTACGATCACCCGCGATCCAAGACTGCGAATAGCGTTGAGGATGGCAGTATTTGAGACGACAGGGCTGCCAAAAACGGATTCGAGGAAGGCGTGATATGCGTTCGGACCGTCTTGAAGCAGTGCATCGCGGAGGGCGGAAAAGCCAATCATCAGGTTGCCAGTCTGCAAATGTGCATCCAGGACCTGGCAGATATGTTGTTGTTGTGCCGCCAGTTTGGGGCGAGTGCAGACAAAGTTTTTGCCAAGTGCGAGCAATTGTGACCAGTCCGGGAGATTTGCAGCACCGATGGATACGCCGGCACCAACAACGGGGATTAGATTCTTGTTTTTCCATGCTTTTCGGAGTTGGTCAATGGCGGCAAACATGGCGAAATCCGGAAGAGTGATATGGGAAGTGGCTGTTAGAGGGTGGTAATAGAATACTCACTTAAAACAGAGCGGTCAAAAGTTTTCTTCGAATTTTCCGTTGCATTCGGTGTTCGGGCGAGCCGCGGACGGGAGTCCGCGGGTGTGGGGGCGCTGCACTGCGGCCGGCGGCAGTTGTGCCGCAGTTCTGAGTGTTTCTGTGAGTTGGGTGTTTTGGTTTGCTTGTGGGGAGTGTGGCCCCCGCACCCCCGTCCCCTCTCCCCCGTTTCACTGGGGCGAGGGGGGGAATTATTGGGCGAGCCGCGGACGGGAGTCCGCGGGTGTGGGGGGGGCTTTTGTAGCTCGGGCTTTCCAGCCCGAGATCTGTCCTTTTGCGATTG
>JBJTPZ010000494.1:0-7947 GCA_046075365.1 Planctomycetaceae bacterium | reverse complement strand
ATAGCCTGCCTGAGGGCAGTTGCCACAGGTCGGATTGCTGTGTGTTTCAGGAAATGACGGGATATTTTGGAATTCCCGATTCCGGAATTGGCGGTGCTTTGGGGTTCCGGGCGAAAGTGTCCTGACAAATGTTTCGCCTGCTGATAGCATTCGGGGGCAGTGCTGGCGGCGTGGGGGTCTGTGTGCAGATTCAGCCCGTGTTTGCTGCGTTTTTCGTGGGCAGCGATTTTCCATGACAGATTCTCGAGTTAATCTGAGGCAGCCTCTGCTGGCAGCTCTGCTGGGTTTTTTATTGCCTGGTCTGGGGCACTGGTACCAGGGGCGACGGTTTAAAGCAGCGGTTTTTTCCGTTGGTATCTTGATTCTTTTTGGCTGGGGGCAGGTTTTGGGCGAGGGGCAGGCGACATACAGTCGTCTGGTGTTGCGAACAAGTGCGGATTCGCCGCAGTTTTCGGTAAAGCCGCCGGCATCGAAGACATCGTGGGGCTTTTGGGCTCAGGTGCTGGTGGGGATTCCTGCATTTCCGGCATTGCTGCAGGAGGCTCGTTTTAACAGTGCAGACAATTCCACAGGTTTTTTGGATACAGAGATCAGCAGTGATTTTGTCGGAGCCCTGATTGAAACGACTCGCCAGGGCGATTTGCGGACGCCAGTGAGCGGCAGTCTGCAGCTTGCTCCGACTCGTCCGGAAGGCAGTCGGACGGTTTCCGGAGAGATTTCGGTGTCGACGGCGGACGGGGGGACGGCCAGTTATCGTCTGGGGGGCGAGATTCAGCTGGGGCGGGCGGTGTTTGGTTCTCCGCGGCGGTCGATTGAGTGCCGTCTTGTGGATGACACCGGCAACTTCCTGAGTGCTCGGATTGAGGGCACCATCAGCCGCAGTTTTTTCAACTGGTATATGGCTCCGCTGGATTCCGCGGAGCTGGATCGGCTGCATGGCAGTCTGAGTCGCCAGTACGACGTGGCAGCAGTGCTGACGTGGATTGCTGGATTGCTGAATCTGATGGCGATTTGGGATGCAGCTCAGGGGCCGGCTTACGGGTATGGCGACGAGGGGCGTCGTGACGGAGAGGGTTCCGGAGATGCTGAGGCACCGCCGGTAAACGCGTGAGGCTTTTGTTGTTTCGGTGTAAAGGCTGATCTGAAATGGACTTAAGTTTGATTACTCAGGCCCTGCCACTGACTGCAATCGTCTGTCTGGTGTATTGTGCGACGCGTTTTGAGCTGCCTGAGAAGATTGTGCGTTCGGCGCTGGTGATGTTTGGTAAAACGCTGCTGTTTCTGTGTACGGCGTGGCTGCTGTTGCTGTGGGTGTCTGGCTGAAGCTGTGGGTGTTCTTTTCGGGTGCCTTGGGAATTCCCCCCGGAAAACGCATTTGCAGCGGGGCATTGGTTTGACATTGAGATCCTGCAGGCTGACAATCTGCAGCCGATGTTTCTCTGATTTTGGCTGTACATTCAGCCTTTGCCTGACCTGATCGCGCCTTGTTTGTGGAATCTGCCAGCCTGACAACATTGGCTGAAGCTGTCAGCCCTGGTGCTGCTGCGGGTTTTGTGCCTGTGGTTGGTATCGTGGGCGGGGTGGGTTCTGGCAAGTCTGCTGTGGTGCGGGCTGTCAGTGGTGTCAGGTTGTGGGTGATTGATGCGGACAAGATTGGTCATCAGCAGTTGCAGGATTCTGTGGTTGCTGATCGTCTGTTGCGGGAATTCGGCAAGCAAATTCTGGAGGGTGGCGTGATCAGCCGGGTACGGCTGGCGGCGCTGGTTTTTCAGAATTCGCCTGATGCCGATCGGCGATTGCAGCGATTGAATGAAATCGTGCGACCGGGAATTCAGGCTGAGATTCACCGTAGTTTGCAAGTCGTTCCGCAGGATGTGGACGCTGTGATACTGGATGCGGCCCTGCTGCTGGAGGCTGGCTGGGCGGATCACTGTGATGCGCTGGTTTGGATTCAGGCTCCTTTGCCGCAGCGTCAGCGTCGAGTTATTGAGGCTCGTGGCTGGACTGTTCAGCAGCACACCGAACGTGAGGCTGCTCAGTGGGATTCAGACCGTAAGCGGGCGGCCTGTGAGTTTGAAGTGGACAATTCGGGAAGTCTGGAGGCGGCTGCGCTGCAGTTGCGGGGGTACCTGCGACTGATTATTTCGCGGGGGCCTCGGACTGATCGAACGGCAGTCCGTGACAAGCCTGCTGGTTGCTGAAGTTTCCGTTTCATCAAGATCTTTTTGTTTTCACATCTGCTGCTGATTTCTGCTCTGTCATTCTGCTCAAGCTTTGCCCTGACTTGCAGCTTCGCCGGAAACTGCAGTCAGTGATCCTGTCAAGTGTCCGGCACCTTCCGCCCCATTCCTGTCCTGGAGGCCCCTCGCGGCCATGTCTACTGAGTCCCCCCGTTCTGAAGAGTCTCGTGGTCCGCTGCGACGGTTGCAGCGTTCGCGTCCTGAGGACAGGCTGCCGGCTGATGATGCCGAAAAGTCTGTTTCCGACACGTTTGCTCCGCCTGTCGAGGATCAGATCAACATCGCTGAGCTGCAGCGAATGTCGATGAAGGATCTGATTGCGATTGCCGAGCGGGATCAGCTGACCGAGTATCACGGCTTAAAGAAACAGGATCTGATTTTTAGGATCCTGAAGGAACGGACTCGCCTGAACGGTCTGATGTTTGGCGAGGGGACACTGGAGATTTTGCCGGACGGTTTCGGATTTCTCCGCAGTCCTGACTATCACTACCTGCCCTGCCCTGACGACATCTACGTCAGTCCCAGTCAGATACGTCGATTTGGTCTGCGTACAGGAGCGACAGTGGCCGGTCAGATTCGGCCACCGAAGGAAAACGAGCGGTATTTTGCGCTGTTGCGTGTGGAGGCGATCAACGGCGAGGATCCGAACCTGCTGACGAACAAGGTGTTTTTTGACGATCTGACGCCGCTGCATCCCGAGCAGAGGCTGCGACTGGCGGACAATTCCGAACATCTCAGTACTCGAATCGTTGATCTGATTGCCCCGATTGGTCTGGGGCAGCGTGGTCTGATTGTGTCGCCGCCGCGTGCCGGCAAAACGGTGCTGCTCCAGCAGATGGCTCGCGCCACCCTGCAGAATCATCCGGATGCGTACGTGATTGTGTTGCTGATTGATGAGCGGCCTGAGGAAGTCACCGACATGGAGCGTCGGCTGAAGGGGCGCAACTGTGAGGTGGTCAGCAGCACGTTTGACGAGCCGTCATCGCGTCATGTGCAGGTGGCGGAGATGGTGATTGAAAAAGCCAAGCGAATGGTGGAATACGGTCATGACGTAATTATTTTTCTCGACAGCATCACTCGCCTGGCGCGTGCCTGGAATACCGAAATTCCGAACTCAGGCAAGACTTTGTCCGGCGGCGTTGATGCGAATGCCTTACAGCATCCCAAGCGATTTTTCGGGGCTGCTCGCTGTGTCGAGGAAGGTGGCAGTCTGACAATCATTGCGACTGCTTTGATTGATACGGGCAGCCGGATGGATGAAGTGATCTTTGAGGAATTTAAAGGAACGGGCAATACAGAGCTGCATCTGGATCGCAGACTTGTGGAACGGCGTGTCTGGCCGGCGATTGACATCAATCGCTCGGGGACTCGTCGCGAGGAGCTGCTGCTGAACGAGGACGAGCTGAGGCTGATGTGGGTTCTGCGACGGGTGCTGAACGATATGAACCCTGTCGAAGCGATGGAGCTGCTGGTGAATCGATTGCGACGCACGAAGACCAACGAGGAATTTCTGCTGTCCATGAATCTCAGCTGAGACGCTCTGCCGTGATTCTGACAGTCAGTGAACCTGATCTGTGAATGGGAACTTTTATGCCAACGGAATTCTCTGCGGGACTGATAGCGGCGGGCTGTCGTTTTGCCATCGTGGTTTCACGCTTTAACGATCTGGTGACTCGGCGTCTGCTTGAGGGAGCCATTGACACGGTCGTTCGGCACGGTGGAACTTCTGATCTGATTACGGTGGCGTGGGTGCCGGGTTCGTTTGAGATACCTCTGGCTGCTGAGCGGCTGGCGGAATCCGGGCGATTTGATGCTGTGATTTGTCTGGGCGCTGTGATTCAGGGTGCCACGTCGCATCATGAGCATGTCAACAGTCAGGTGGCGGCGGGTATTATGGGTGCGATGCGGAAGACTGGAGTACCGGTGACTTTTGGCGTCATTACCTGCCAGTCGATGGAGCAGGCGCTGGATCGGGCTGGTGGCAAGGTCGGCAACAAGGGGACTGAGGCGACGCTGGCGGCCATTGAGATGGTCAACCTGCTGAAGCTGATTGGCAACTGATCGGTATTTTCAGGCCGTCCCATGCGGGGCGAATCTGATCGGGCAGTGAAGTGCAAAGTTCATCGTAGTCCAGTTCGTGCGACATGTGTGTCAGCCATGTGCGTGCGGGCTGCAGTTGTCGAATGACTCTGAGTGCTGCATCGAGGTGCAGATGAGTGGGATGTGGCTCGCGGCGGAGCACTGAAAGGACCAGTGCATCCAGTCCCTGCAGCAGTGCTCGACTTTCCGCCGGAATTGAAGAGACGTCGGTGCAGTAGGCGACATTACCGATGCGGAAACCCAGAATATCGAGGGATCCGTGCCGCAGTCTGACGGGCAGGATCTCAAGGCCCAGCAGTTCGAACGGTTTGCCCGGTGTAATTCCGGTAAAGGTCAGCCGGGGTGCTGCGTACTGGTGCGAGTGAGTGCTGGGGTCTGTGAAGGCGTAAGAGAACGACTGGCGAATTTGGTCTTCGACAGGTTGTTCGCAGTAGATGGGGACGGGGGCATGCAGTCGAAAGCCGAAGATGCGCAGGTCATCGATCCCCATGATGTGGTCGGCGTGGGCGTGAGTCATGACGGCAGCCCTGACCAGTGAGGCTCGTTCCCGTACAAGCTGAATTCTGAGTTCCGGGCCGGCATCGATGACAAATTCTCCGGCTGGAGCGCGGACGAGGGCTGCGGCGCGGAGGCGACGATTGCGGGGATTGTCAGAGAGGCAGACACTGCAGCGACAGCCAACCACGGGGACACCGATGCTGGTGCCTGTTCCCATTACGATCAGTTCTCCGGCTGCAGTATTCTTGCCGGGCGTGTTGTCGTCGGGTGGTGTCACGTTGTGGATGCTCTTGCTTGCCGCAGCTGCTTTGTGGGCGTTGATCCGGCGGAATATGACGCCAGTGCCGGAGGCGTCATTTTAGGGCATTTGCGGCAGAAGACCAGCCGACGTTTCCCGAATCGAAGATCGCCGTACTGTGGCGTGGTGCTTGTCAGGATTGGGGGTGGTGGATTAGGATTCGGGGAAGATTTTGAGGGTCCGCGCAGGCAATGAGTGCAGTGGTGGAATCGAGGGCTGTTGTGGTTGAAACCAGCGAGGACGATCTGGAGTTTCTGGCCAGTTCCCTGCAGGGAACAAGTCGCACGTTCGCGCTGGCGATTCCTTTGCTGGGCGCAGAATTGCGGTATCAGGTGGGAATTGCTTATTTGTTGTTTCGAGTTGCTGACAGTATTGAGGATGCTGCCGGTGTGTCTGCGGATCATCGGCATTTGCTGCTGTGTCGGCTGCGAGCCTGTCTGGTGCCGGGTGAGGGTGATGGCAAATCGGGGCTGTCGGCGGTGTCGGACGATTTTGGTGGTTTGTGGCCGGCGGGCAGTGCCACAGAGAAACTGATGGTGGCGGCTCCAAGGCTGCTGGGTTTGTTTCATCAGTTGTCGCCGGCAGCTGCCTGCTGCATTCGTAGTGCGCTGGATCGGACGATTGGGGGCATGCTGGATTTTCTCAGTGCCGGACCGGCTCGTGGAGCTGAAATCCGTGTGGAGACGGTCGCTGAACTGCGTTTGTACTGTTATTTCGTGGCGGGAATAGTGGGGGAGATGCTGACTGAGTTGTTTTTGCTGGAGAGTGCAGTTCCGGTGGAGCAGATGCCGCAACTGCGAGAGTTGGCAGCTGGGTTTGGCGAATTTCTGCAGTTAGTGAATATTCTGAAGGATTCGGAGGGTGATGTCCGTTTGGGGCGTTGCTTTATACCGACGGGAGTGTCGAGGGACACAGTGATATTGCTGGCTGAATCAAGTGGAACGGCAGCGCGGGAGTATATTGGTCGGCTGGAATCGCTGGGAGTTTCCGGGGATGTGCTGGCGTTTTGTCGATTTATCAGCCGTCTGGCGGCGGGGTCACTTGAGGCATTGCGGCAGCGAGGCGCGGGGGCGAAACTGAGTCGCAGTGATGTGTTCAGTATTTTGGATTCCGTCAGCAGTTCTCATGATTCTGTCTGAGGCTTTCCTGCGGTCTTTCGGCATTGTACGTGATTTCGGGAATCGGCATAATTCGAGCAGCGTAATGAGGCGGTCGGAGACCAGCAAAAGGGCGCGGCAGGGATGGTGAAGCGGGGCAACAGAGTTTGCGTGATCGGGGCCGGTCCTGGTGGTCTGGCTTCTGCCATGCTGCTGGCGAAGTCGGGTGCGGAAGTCACGGTGATAGATCGGCTTGCGCGGCCAGGGGGGCGTTGTTCGGCCCTTGAGGCTGATGGTTTCCGATTTGATCATGGCCCGACCTTCTTTTTGTATCCTCGGGTGCTGGACGAGATTTTTCAGGCGGTTGGTCGTGATCTGCGAGCCGAATGCCCGATGACTCGACTGGATCCACAGTACCGTCTGGAATTTGGTGCTGGTGGTCGGATCGATGCGACTCCGGATATTCAGCGGATGAAGCAGCAGATTGCCGGCATTAATGCGCAGGATGCGGAAGCTTTTGAGGGTTTCCTGAAGGAGAATCGGCGGAAGCTGGAGTTGTTTCGTCCGATTTTGGAGTCGCCATTTAATTCGCTGCTGGATCTGGTGCGACCATCGGTTTTGAAAGCCGTGCCGATGGTTCGTCCCTGGCGTTCTGTGGCTGGTGACCTGTTATCACATTTTTCAGATCCTCGGCTGATTACAGCGTTTTCGTTTCAGTCGAAGTATCTGGGGATGTCGCCATTTCAGTGTCCCAGTTTGTTTACGATTTTGGCATTCCTTGAGTATGAGTATGGCGTGTGGCATCCGACGGGGGGGTGTGCGGCGGTCAGCGACCGGATGGCCGAGATTGCCGGTCAGCTGGGTGCGGAAGTGCGATTGAATGAAGAAGTGACGAAGCTGCATTTTGAGGGGCGTCGTGCCGTTGCTTTGGAGACATCTGCGGGGCGGCGTCAGAATTTTGACGCGCTGGTGATTAATGCGGATTTTGCAGCGGCCATGCAGCGGCTGGTGCCTGATGGGCTGCGTCGCCGCTGGTCGGATCAGCGACTGGCTCGCAGTCGTTACTCATGTTCAACCTGGATGATGTATTTGGGGATGGATGGCGATTTTCCGGAGCTGCCGCATCACACCATATACATTTCGAAGGACTATGAGAGGAATTTGCGGGAAATCGATGCGGAGGGTGTGTTACCGAGTGATCCCTCTTTTTATGTGCAGAATGCGTGTGTCACGGACAGGACTCTGGCTCCTGAGGGACGCAGTACGTTGTATGTGCTGGTGCCGGTGCCACATGAGTCGCCGCGGGTGAACTGGACAAGGGACTCGCAGGCGTTTCGTAAGCGTGTGCTGCAGCAGTTGCAGCGTGTGGGTTTGCGTGATCTGGAGCAGCGGATCGTATTTGAAAAGGTGCTGACTCCGGATGACTGGCAGCATGGATTTCGCATTTACCGCGGTGCGACCTTCAATCTGGCACATAATCTTGGGCAGATGCTGCATCGTCGTCCGCACAATCGTTTTGAGGATCTTGAGCAGGTGTATTTGGCGGGCGGGGGGACTCATCCAGGCAGTGGTCTGCCGGTGATTTACGAGTCTGCGCGGATTTCATGTCGGATGTTGTGTGCTGAGCTGGGTTTGCCATTTCCTGAGCCGGATGTTCCGATTTCGGGTGTGGATCTGCTGCCATTGTCTTCGAAGCGGGTGGCCTGACTATGCC
>JBJTPZ010000493.1:0-5252 GCA_046075365.1 Planctomycetaceae bacterium | reverse complement strand
GCCACGTCCAGCGACTGATGGTGGGTCGTCCCCTGAAACGAAGACAGGCCTGCAGCGATCGCGTTGTTTGATCGAGGCTCGACCTTCACGTTGTACGGGGGATCCATGTTCACGAGGTGGATCACCTGACCGCCGAGCAGGCGATCCAGATCTTCCGGCTTCGAGCTGTCCCCGCAGAGCAGCCGGTGGTCACCGAGAATCCACAGGTCGCCGGGTTGGGTGATCGCAGCGTCCGGTGGGGCTGGAACGTCGTCAGGATCCGTCAGGCCGTCTTTGAGTGTCGGATCCATGATCCGGGCCAGTTCGTCGCCATCGAAGCCCAGAAGGCCAATATCGAAGTTGGCGTCCTTCAGCGCTGCGAGTTCCACAGGCAGCAGGTCAAAATCCCACTCCGCCAGTTCGGAGCTTTTGTTGTCGGCGATCCGGTACGCCCGGATCTGCTCGGGGGTCATGCCGGTGGCCACATGCACTGGCACTTTGTCCAGCTGCAGCTTCTGCGCTGCTTTGAACCGGGTGTGACCCACAATGATCACGCCATTCTCGTCCACAACGATCGGCTGGCGAAAGCCGAATTCCCGGATGGACGCAGCGACCGTATCCACGGCACTGTCGTTGTTGCGGGGGTTCTGTTCGTACGGCCGCAGCTTCGAGAGCTGCCATTGTTCCACTTTCATGACTCTGCCTTTCCTGAACACACAGGGAAATGGAAAGGGGTCGTTCGGTGGTTGGCTGGATCGCTGGATTGCTTGCTGGATGGTTCGATGGATGTTGGTTTGGGTGGGTGTTCAGGAATTTCGCATCCGGGTTCGTTTTCTTCGGACTGGGAAAACAAACTCTGCTGACTTGCGCTACTGTTCCCCGTGGTAGGGAGAGCGCCTAAACCCCCCGGAGTACCTAATGGCCAGGGGGCTCGGAACAGCAGCTGGAAACTTCTTTCCTCTTTCACCCCCTCTCGCGTGTGGCCTCGCGTACGCGTACGCACGCGTGTGTGTGTGTCTACGGGTGAAAGAGAGAAAGAAGATATATATATAATAAAAATACAGTCTTTTTGTTTTTTCTTCTTTCACCCTTCTTTCTCCTTCCTTCACTTTTTTTCACGCTCTTTCCCTCAACTCTTTTCACCCTCTGCTTGTTTCACCCCTCTTCATTCACTGGCTCCACTGATCGCAGCAGTCGATACATTCGCTGAGGGCGCCCTGTTGTTGGGCGGATGATAGAGCAGATGTCGCCCTGTTGTTCCAGCGTTGTGGTCAACTCTGCGAATGTTCGTGCGTCCACTTTCATTCGTTTCAGTAATACGCTGTGCTCCAATTGCTGCTCTGGAGATTCCTGAAGTTTTCTGACGAGTTTCAGGCATTCGCTGTGGAATGGATTCTCAGCGACGTGTCCGTGAGCCATGAAGAGCATGCGGCGGGTCTGGTGAGTCACGAATGTGCTGGCCCACTCAACTGCTGTGGCATCCACCTGGGGCGTAATGTGGTTAGCGCTGATGGCATGGATCAGCGACAACTTACGCACCTGCTCATGCACTCGTCCCCAGACGGTGGTGCCAACAGCATCGTTCCGCCTCTCTGCTTCGCGGTATTCAACCTCAGCAGCAATTCTGGACTGCCTGAGCAAGTCGCGGGCATCAGGAGTCGCATCCACGACCTGCGGCACCGGATGCCACGACTGCAGATTTCCATTGCCTGGGGCAAATTCCGACCACCAGCGAGATGTATCGAGAATGCGGCTGGAGGGTTTGATGATCTTTGCATCCTGACCGTTACTGCGGCATCCAGCTTCAACAATCAGCATGCGGGCGAAAAATCCGTTGGTCAGCATGCGTTCTGAGAGTGCATTGTAGTAATGAGTCGGGACTGCCGTGCCGTAGACCACCAGACACGGCTGGTCAATCACACCCGGAGGCTCCTTGCCAGCTTTTCGACGCATGGGATACATGCTGTTTGCGCTGGAATACATGGTCAGCAGTGTGCCAAGGATGTTTTCGTAGCGAGCGTCACGGGACTTGTTGATAGACTGGACGATACCGTCGATTTCATCCGTCTGGAACAGCAATGCTGGTGACAAAAACAGAGCATCCTGGATGCCTTCCCCGGACGCAAATTTGTCACCCAGCGATCCCAGCATCCCCACTTCGTGCAGGATCTTCGTATTCAATTTGCGCGGCCAGTCCTTTCCGCCGGCGGAGAATGCGAGGGCGAGCAAATAAATATTCGTGCGATTGTCAGCCTCGTCGCGGACCTTGCGTCCAGCAAGCACTGCCTGCAAGGCCAAAGCTCCACAGAACGCCAGCGCCACGTTCGGATACGGTGCGGTCTCCAGGCAAAGATCCATCACTTCCGCAACAAACCCCGGGATACGGCACAGCGATTCCGGCATCGGACCGGGGTCCGGTGGTGCCGCAGACGCCTCTGGCTGAGCCTGTGGCCGCACCATGAACCCGGACAGGTCCACAGTCGGGTCTTCTGTCACCGTGGCTTTGCGGGCCTTCTGGAGCGTCCTGGACATGTAGTTGCGTCGCAGAGCCTTTTCCGGCGATTCCCCATGTCGCCGGCGCCATGCGATGATCAACCGTGCCACTTCCTGATCGCTCCAGCCACGCATCATGGCAATCGTCGCCAGACTCAGGTCATAAGCACTGGCCGACTGGTCAGCGAGGTCTTCCCGGGTCCGATCCCATGCTTCCCGAAACAGCGGGCAGTCCAGAATGGCTGCCACCAGTTTGTCACCGGGCGGTTCAGCGTCCGGCAGCAGCAGTAACTCTCTGATTTTTGCTGATGCTTCGGTTGATGACGGCGCATCGTCGGGTGATGTTTCCGTGATCGGCAGGAATGGTTCGAAATCATCGAGGCTGTACCGGCGCTGCCAGTCAGCGGTGACAATCGTGACCGGTTTCGTGTGCTCGGGGTCTTTGCGGTTGACGGTGCCTGGCAGCCGGAGGACGCGGGTAATGTCCCCGAGATTTTCGAGGGACCAGCCCAGCCGGCTGGCGGCCCGGCAGACCATCTCGTGCCAGCCTTTGGCAAATACGGTGCCGCGGCTGCGATCGCCTGTGTCTGCAAACACCCACGGGTCGCGGAACAGCCAGTACAGGTGTCGGCCGTTTCCGCTGTCCACAACGACGGATGGCGGCAGCGGAAGTTCGGGGATCAGGCGTTCAAAGTCGGCAGCGTCAGCCGGCAGGTTGTGGTTTGCGTGAGCGGGGCTTTGAAAATCCACGTCGGCCCAGAGTGCCACGAGGGCGCCAACGTCCTCGGCCTTTCCACGGCCCTTTGGTGACCCTGCAATCATCCCGACATTGAAATAGACATTCTGCGTTGTGGCCAGCGTCTGAGCGACCTGCAGAGCGGTCGGAATGTCGGTGAACCGACGTGCGCGTTTTTCCGGCACAGTGAAAAGGGACACCTGACAACCGGAGGCGAGACCGGCGCCGAACAGTTCGTGCAGAAATTCGTCCATGGCCGGCATCAACTCCATCAGAAAGGAACATCATCATCAAGACCGGAGAACTGGGATGGCGGATCTGGTGGGGTGTCGAGAAAATCACCGAGTTCATATTTGATGATTCGTGGAAATCGCTCGCCGGCAACTTTGCGGATGACGATCGCGTGGGTCGGTTTCAGCTGGCCGTCGCGGGCCAGAGCGTTGGCTTCTTCCGCTGTGGTCGGCATCGGGATCGAACTACGAGCCTGCCACCACGCTTCTGCTTTCTTTCCTGCGTAGCCTCCGTGCTCAACACAGACGTACTCAGAGTGCCAGTGGTCAAGTCCCAGCTGGTAATCCACTCGGAGAGTTTTGGGAGCAGTGGCCGGCGCGTCTTTCTTCCGATGCACGCGATAAAACACGTCCAGCACCTCGTGGCGTTCGTCACTGTGCTGGCCAGTCAGAATTCCAGCCTCGCTCGGTTTATGCTCGTGCTTCTGCTTTTCCGGCGGCGGAAAAATGTAAGCACAATGCGGGCACTGGCTGTAACCTGCCACGATGACGGCCTGGCAGCCTGGACATTCCTTGACCGGAGCCTGACCACTGCCGGTTTCCCGAGCTTCCGCCTTGATGGCATCCACGGGTCCGTGCCGCAGAATGTTGCCGCCAAAATCGAGGATGAGACAGTCTGATTTTCCGGGAGCCAGCCGAAAACCTCTCCCGACCATCTGCGAATAAAGGCCAGGCGACATGGTGGGTCGCAACAGGACGACGCAGTCGATGCGCGGAGAATCGAAGCCGATGGTCAGCAGATCGGAGTTGGCAAGGTACTTCAGAGGACTGGTCTCCAGCAGGCTTTGCTGGTTGTCGCCACGAAAACGGGCCAGCGTCTCGTTGCGCTCTCGGGAAGGCGTGTCTCCGCAGACGAACGCGGCTGTTAACACCACGGTAGCCATTAACCAGAGACTCAGAGAGTTTTGGGGCACAATTTGAGGCTGCGATGGGGACCGTAATGGTTCCTTCTGCAACCTTTTGTGGCGGCTTTGAATCGGAGAGATTTTGGCCTCGGGCGGAATTGATCAAACACCCGCAAAGAACGCGGAAAATAAGAAAACGCCGAGAGGGACACTCTCGGCGTTTTCTGTTAACTGGATGGGCAGCGAAAGTTCGCTGTTTTCAAAAAGCTCCCCGGAAGGAACCCTCTTCGTGACAACTCTCTCTTTTTCAAATGGCGTAAGTGCTTGATTGCAAGGATCTTAAAGATTTCGAGACCCTTTCGGTGTCCAAACCGAAAGGAACCGTTTCGAACTCAAGGCCAGTACTTCAAAACCCGGCAGTCAGCCTGCGAACCTGCAGCCCTCCAGCAGTTTTGGCAAAATCGAAATCGACCCAACGCCGGGTTTTGAGACGCAGCCAACTCCCCTGCCATCGCACTCCCCGCAACACAACGCCAACCCTGGCAACGACTTCCGCCGACACCCGAGATCTCAGACTCTCTGCCGCCGCAGAAAGCGCGACATCACCATCCGCCCCGCCAACCACCCCCCGGCCGCCATTTCCCACACAACTCTCGCCCCTCGCGGACTCTCACATCGCCCCGGGTTATCATCCGTTTGGACCGCTGAGGATGTCAAAAAACACACAGTTGCGACCGCTAAGCAGTTTTGACAAAAACGAAATGTGACTGCGGGGTGATGGTGGTGTGAGAGTGGTGGCAGGATAAAAAAAGGGGCCGGGCGGGTGGCTCGATTGACTGACTGACGACGAATGGGTGATACTTATCCAGCGGGCTTTTCGTTCGGGTTTTGCACAGGTGCATGTTTTTG
>JBJTPZ010000492.1:0-9992 GCA_046075365.1 Planctomycetaceae bacterium | reverse complement strand
GGTGAGGGGTGTCTTTATCCCGCCCACGAAGCTACAACAGTACCCTGCCGACTGTTGGGTCCCACGCGAAGCCGCGAAGACGGGAAGAGAAACGCAGCGGGCCACAGGGGAACTGGCGGCATCCACGCAACGCACTCGGGCACTGCCGTGCCCGGCTCGCCCGGCGGCAACTTCCGTAGCTCGGGCTTTCCAGCCCGAGCACTGCCCTCGGCGCCGCGGACGCCGGAACGCCACAGCACTGGGATGACGAATACTGTGCCGGAGGCTGGTCTCACGCGAGGCCGCGAAGTCGCGAAGAGAAACGCAGCGTGCTGCAAGGGCCCTGACGGCATTTTTGTACTCCAGTCGTGTCGACCTGCAGCACAACCGGACTTTTATGCTCGGCGTCATGAACGTTCGGGCCCGGCGGCACTGGCGAGCTGTCAGCGAGTTCAGGAGCGGGCCGATCGAACTGGAAAACATGGCGAAGTTTTCTGCGGGCAGAGACGAAGTCCGGGAACAGATCACAGGAATCTGCTGAGCCCTGGGGCAGCCCCCGGCTTTACTCAGATGCCTGCTAGTCTTAAATTAAAGCGTCGTTCTGATAAATGCCACTCGCCCGCTGCCGAATTGGACCGTCATGACCGTGGATGCTCAGTTTTCCCAGCCTGCCCCAGTCGCAGCCGAATCAGCCGCAGCCGGCGGGACCGGGCAACGTCAACGCTGGCGGCGGGTGGCCGGCGCGATCGCGGCGCTGCTGTTGCTGGCAGGCCTCGGAATCGGCTCGGCCTGGCTGATCCAGAACCGCACGCGCAGCCAGTTTCTGGCGCGCTGCGAACAGGCGCAGCGGGAAGGTCTGTGGGCCGAGCTGCGAGTGGCGGCCGACGAATGGTCGCAGTGGGACAGTCTGGATCCGCAGCCGCGGTGGCTGGCCGCCGAAGCCGCTCAGCAGCAGGACGAATTCCAGGACCTGGCAGACTGCCTGGGAAAAATTCCTCCCAGTGATCCGAATTACGCGTTTGCTCTGGCCGAAAAAGCGAATGTCGAATGGACGGCTCTGAACAGGCCCCTGCTGGCCCTGCAGACCAGTGAACAGGCGGTGCAGCTGGAACCGCGGCTCACGGACACGCATTCCCGCATTATTTCGTTTTATGCCATGACCGGACGGCGCATCGCGATGCTCAAAGCGATCCGGGCGGCACTGCAGGCGGGTGCTGAGCCACGAGAAGCCTACACGTATCTGGTCATGGCCGATATTCTGTCATTTTCGAACGGCGGCGAACTGAATGAAAAATGGATCCAAAGCGACCCGGATCAGGTGCAGTTCAAGATCAGTCTGGCGGTCAACACGGCCATGCAGCTGGCGATGAATCAGGACACATCACCGACTCCGGAGATTCAGGAACTGAACCAGCAGGCGAAGCGGCAGCTGGGCTTTTTTCTGGAGCAGTACCCTCACGATCCCGTGCTGCTGTCGTACCTGATGCATCAGGCATACCGGACGGGCGACGTCCAGGGCATGTCGGGGCTGCTGCAGAGTGTGGATGACAGTGCGGCGGAAGACCACATGGTGTGGGTTTATCGGGGCTGGTATCACATTCAGATGCAGGAATATGTCGAGGCAGAGAAGTCGCTGCAGGAGGCCATTCGGATTCATCCGCTCAGTCCGCTGGCGCATCACGAGTATGCCAGTCTGCTGCGGGTGCAGCAGCGTCCGGAAGTGACGCGTGAACAGCAGCTGGCAACCTACGGGCGGGATTTACGCAGTGAAATCCTGCTGCTGCCATCGGCGGTGGACCTGACGCCGGTATTGCTGGTGAAGATGCAGAGTTATGCCGAGAGCTGCGGGGATCAGCAGGTGGCAGCCGGGCTGGCGAAAAGGCTGGAATAGCGAGGGGGACGGAAAAACCCTCAAACACGGACTTCCGTACAGCAGATTGCGTGATTTCGCCTGGACTGAGGCCAACGCGGAACGATTTTATGAAGTTTCCAGCAACAACCCCCAACTTTTCCCATGAATTCATCAAATGCAACTTGAAGGTCGCCGATTCATCGCTTACAAACATGGCAGACCTGCAGCACGCCTGCGCGCTCACGTCGGAACAACTGAACAAAGACTCAGCAGTGCCTGAGTTTTGTTTCTTGTCCCATGTGTTTTGTTTGATGCTCCGATGTACGGCTGAAACGCCGTCGCTGTTGGGTGAACTCGGTTGATTTGTTTCACAATCGTGAATTCTTGCAGAAAATTCGCTATGTCTTATTTCTTCACTCATCGATCACTTTCACTGCTGGCCGTGTGCTGCGGGCTTGTTCTGGCTGGCTGTGGCGATTCTGGTCCGGCTTTGTCGTCTGTTTCCGGAAAAGTCACCAAAGGTGGCAAGCCGCTGGCCAACATCAACGTCACATTCACTCCGACTGCCGGTGGACCGTCATCAGCTGGCCGCACGGATTCAGACGGTAAATTTGCACTGATTTGTCAAAATGGCAAAGCCGGCGCGGTCCCGGGCAAGCACAAGGTCGTGCTGCAGGCTTTTCAGGAAGCGGCAGTTGACAGCAATGCTGACCCCAAGGCTGCGATGGAAGCCTACATGAAGATGCGTGGTGGCAGTGGCAAGAAAAATACGGCTCCTTCGAACGATCCGTCCGGCGGAGCCTTCCCGAAAGAGTATAGCGATGCCTCAAAGACTCCGCTGCAGTACGAAGTGACTGCTGCATCAAATGAGTTCGACATCGTTATTCCTTGATCTGACTGAAGAAATTTGCCAGTTGCCGCTGCAGGCGCGGTACCTGGTTCGATCATTTTGGTGTTATTCGTCCTTTTTCCGATTTGGAGTTCATTATGAAGAAGAGTTCGCTGAATCGCGGATTCACGCTCATCGAACTGCTGGTGGTGATCGCGATCATCGCGATTCTGGTGGCATTGCTGCTGCCGGCCGTCCAGCAGGCGCGTGAAGCTGCCCGTCGCACGCAGTGCAAGAACAACCTGAAACAGCTGGGCCTGGCGTGTCACAACTACCATGACACGTACAATCAGTTCCCGATGAACTGGTTCAACGGCGACAACCAGAACCAGCCGGACCCGAACAATCCTCGGTATCCGAACGGTTCATGGCCATGGACAGTGATGGCCCTGCCCTACATGGAACAGGCTCCGCTGTACCAGCAGATTTCGGCCTACTTCACCGTTGCCAACGGAACTCTGCCTAATATTGGCATGGGCTACAGCGGCTCCGTGAACGGTCTGCCTTCGCCTCGCAAACTGGCTGAGCTGGTGATTCCGGTCTTCATTTGCCCGTCGAATGACCAGACCAAGGTTCGTCGTGACCAGCTGATCGAAATCGACAACGGTGGCTGGGGCACAGCCCCATATCAGGGCCCCGCTGGCGGTCTGGATTACGTGGGCAACATGGGGCACATTTGGGGCGGCTGGAAAGACTGCCCAACTGTGCCCGACTTCCCCAGCACCAACGGCCGTTTCGTACGTGGCTCTGTCGGTACTCCGTGGATCAGCGAACGCTGGAACAACGACAACCCGAACATTAACGGTGTGTTCATGTACCGCGGTTCCCGCGGCATCCATGAGGTATCCGACGGTACTTCAAACACTGTCATGCTGTTCGAATCGATGCACTGGCGTGCCAGCAGCAACGGTCTGAACCGCGAACCGAAGTTCGACGCCAACTGGGCGTCTCCGCTGGCTGCCGTAAACACAATGCGGAACCCGATCAACCTGCTGAACAGGGCGTGGTTGCCGGGCGACGAGTGGGACCCTCGCTGCTCATCTCCCTCCAGCAACCACACCGGTGGCTGCCAGGTCGTGTTGTGCGACGGTTCTGTTCGCTTCCTCAGCGAAACCATCGACAACAACATTCGCTACAACCTGTCACATCGCCGCGACGGCAACGTGATCGGCGAATACTGATAACGGTCTTCGCGGAACTAAATTTTTGCTCCGCGACCTGCTGCTGATCAGTTTCTGTGTATGATACCGCATGGCAATTCATTGCCATGCGGTTTTTTGTTGCCCAGTTGGCCGGAGACGGGAATGAAGTGTCAGTCACAGCGATCATTCGCTGCACTCGCAATTCACTCTGCCGCAGGTTCAGCCAGTCGATCCCGCCTGCTGCTTACGGGGCTGCTGCTGCATCTGCTGAGCTGTGGTTGTGATTCACAGCCGACGCCTGCCGCCACCACTGCGGAAACTGCTGCTCGGCCCAAATTCGAGTTTCGCCCTAAACAGTCACCGCGCCCGGATGTCCCGGCGGCCACTGTCGCCGCAACAGAAATCACCTTCCCCGGCCTTAAAGATGTGGCACAGTCACTGGGCGTGCACCACGTCTACAACAACGGTGCCAGTCCGCGTGCACTGATGGTGGAATCCACTGGTGGCGGCTGTGGCTGGTTCGATTTCGACCATGATGGACTCGTTGATCTCTACCTGACTCAGGGCGGCGATCCCTGTCCGCCCGCTGCGGCTCAGTGGGTGCCGGACTCACTCTTCCGGCAAACTGTCAGTGGCGGGTTCACTGATGTCTTCGGGCTGGCTGCACTGCAGGATCAGGGTTTCGGTCACGGGGTCGCGGCCGGGGACTGGAACAACGACGGCTTTGACGACCTGTTTGTGGCGAACGCCGGAGTCAGTCGGCTGTTTTTGAATTTGGGGGACGGTACCTTCGAAGATGCGGGGGCATCGCTGATCGGGGCAAAACCAGTCTGGAGCTCAACCCCCGCATGGGGTGACCCGGATCGCGACGGGGACCTTGATCTGTACGTGTGCAACTACGCCATTTACGACCCCTGTCATCCCGTACCCTGCCTTGACAAGGACGGTATTCCTTCCATCTGTCATCCGCGAAATGTCGAACCTGAACCGGATTTGTATTTTCGTAATGAAGGGGACGGCAGGCTGGTCGAGTGTGCTCGGGAGCTGGGGTTATTCGGTCGCGGCAACAAGGCACTGGGAGTTGTCATTGCTGACATGAACGGCGATCACTGGCCGGACATCTACGTGGCCAATGACACCACCGCCAACTTTCTGTTCATCAACAATGGTGCCGGGACTGCTTTCACCGAAAGTGCTCAGTTGCTGGGAGGATCGGTCAGCGCCACAGGTGAACCGCAGGCCAGCATGGGAGTGGCCTTTGGCGATTATGATCGCAATGGCTGGCCCGATTTGCTGCTGACCCATTTCACGGGTGAATCAAATACTCTGTACCAGAACCGCGGTGCTCAGGGGCTGCACGATGTCAGCCATCTGACGGGTCTGCGAGAACCGTCATTGCCCAAGCTGGGTTTCGGTACGATTATGGATGACCTGAATTCCGACGGACACATGGACCTGTTCGTGACCAACGGGCACATCGACCCGCGTTATGCAGAGAGTGAAGGCTACGAAATGGTGCCCCAGCTGTTTTCGTTTGATGGCCAGCGGTGGCGGGAACGACCGGCGGCTGTCGGCGAGTTCTTCACGAAGGAGTTGGTTGGCCGAGCTGTGGGTACGGCCGACATGGATCGCGACGGAGATCTGGACTTGTGCGTTGTGCACCACAATGCGCCGGTCGCTTTGCTGCAGAACGAATCGGCCGGCGGTCGCAGCCTGCTGGTGCGACTGACGGGACGCAGCAGCAATCGCAACGCCGTGAATACTCAGGTGACCGTACATTGTGCCGGCGAAAAACTGGTGCAGGAGCTGCCCGGGGGAACCAGTTATGCGGCCTCTCACGAGCGACTGCTGCATTTCGGACCTGGAACCCTGCAAGGGCCGCTGCAAGTAACAGTGTTGTGGCCGTCCGGAACTGAACAGATCCTGGAAATTCCGGCCGGGCAGCAGCAGGTGCATGTGCTGGAAGGTGTGGGACTGGTGGCGGGGAACTGACAGGGAGCATCCACGAATGTCTGCGGGTCTGCAAAACCGACAGTGGTCAGCGACAGCACTTTTGCTGTTGCTGCTGGTGTGCCTGTGCAGCGGCTGCGGCAGAACGACAGATTCCCCCGCGCAGTCTTCCACGCAGCCCTCCGAATCAGCCGCCACCTCCGGGACCGCTGCTGCAGATTCACTCGAGAGCGTCACAGAATCCGGCTGGCTTGGCAGCGCGGCCTGCCGTGAATGTCACAGCCAGATCTTCCAGCGTTATACAGGGCACCCGATGTGGCACACGCTGGCGAAGGTGGACAAGGCAACGGCGATCGAGGATTTTTCTGAAACGAAGTTCAGTGGTCCGGCGGGGCTGGAGTATCAGGTTGAACGCGCAGCCGCTTCTGACTCAGTGCAATGGCATCATGAATTGCGGCGTGCTGCTGACGGAGCCGTCCTGTACGACCAGCGTGTCCCGTTTGACATTGCCGTGGGTTCGGGAGCACATGGACGTTCGTGGCTG
Organism: Planctomycetaceae bacterium; assembly: GCA_046075365.1. Lineage (GTDB taxonomy): Bacteria > Planctomycetota > Planctomycetia > Planctomycetales > Planctomycetaceae > SXXK01. The sequence goes on along the minus strand of JBJTPZ010000492.1, from coordinate 3,636 downwards.
CGAAATGTGGAGGGGCGACTTTATCAGTCACCGATCACGTGGTACTCGGAGGACGGACACTGGGGACTGTCGCCTGGCTACTCACCGGAGTTTCACGATCGTTTTGAGCGTCGGGTGACTCATGCCTGCCTGTCCTGCCATGCGGGTCGAGCGATCCCGCTGGCCGGCGAGCCCGATCGGTTTCGAGATCCGCTGTTTGCTGAGGAATCGATTGGCTGTGAGCGTTGTCACGGTCCTGGTGAACAGCACGTTGCATGGCAGCGCGAGCGAGCCGGAACAAATTCACCTGCCGCCGACAATGCCGGCATGACTGCAGTCGATCCAATCGTGAATCCCGGCGATTTTCAGGATTCCCGGCTGGACGCCGTCTGCAATCAGTGTCATCTGGCCGGCCAGCGACGCGTGCTGAAAAACGGACACTCTGAGTTTGATTTTCGCCCGGGGATGCGTGTGAGTGATCTGTGGACGGTGTTTGTGAAGACAAAGGGCACCACAGCCGGGACTGAGGATCCAGCGGGCGCTGTCAGTCATGTGGAACAGATGCATGCCAGTCGCTGCTATCAGCAAAGCGATGGCGACTTAAGCTGTATCAGTTGTCATGACCCGCACGAGGTCCCGGCAGCGGAAAACGAGGTGGCGTTCTACCGGGCAAAGTGTCTGGAGTGTCATTCGGCAGGGCGTGTGGAGTGCAGCGAGCAGCCTGAGCGGCGGGCTGGTGAAGGCCGCGGGGATTCTTGTGTCGTTTGTCACATGCCGGCGTACCCGGCGGCCGACGTGCATTCCGCACAGACCGATCATCGAGTGCTGCGGCGGCCACTGCCGCCCGCAGCTCAGCAACTGGCAGCAGAGACTGCGGGGTCACAGCAGTCACCGCAGCGGGATGAACGATCGCTGGAGGCGTATCAGGATCCGGGAGTCAGCGAGGATCTGCAGGAATTAACGCGGGCACGCGGGATCTATCTGTCGGAACTGGCGTATTTCGGAGGCAGCAATGAAGCGGCTGAACGGGCGGTGCTGCTGCTGGATCAGACGCTGGCGGCGCAGGCTGCTGACGTGGATGCTCTGCTGGCGCGGGGCCGGGCTCTGATCCAGCTGGGACGACTTCCGGATGCAGTGAAGTCCCTGGAGGCCCTGCTGAAACTGTCGCCGCGGCATGAAACGGCGCTGGAAGTGCTGGCGTCAGCCCAGCATGAATCCGGCCGCATTCGCTCGGCACGCACATCCTATGAAAAGCTGCTGGAGGTCAATCCGCATCGATCGCGTTATTACGGAAGATACGCTCACGTGCTGGGACAACTGCAGGAATACAGTCGCGGCGTGCGGGCGGCCGAGCAGGCACTGGAACTTGATCCTTCGCTGGTGCAGGCACACCAGTGGCTGCAGCTGACATGGGAGCACCGCGGGATCGCCGATCGGGCCGAGCATCATCGGCGAATGGCCGAGCAGTTACTGGGGGACCGCCCGGCAAGCCGGCAGCCCAGGTAGAGTCAGCCGATCCGACGCTCGACGCTAAATTGCCGCTCGGGCTGACCAGTGGGCAGTGGTCGGGCGAGCCACGGACGGGAGCTCACGAGTGCTGTGATTTCCGTAGCTCGGGCTTTCCAGCCCGAGATCTGTCCTCTGCGTTTGGCGCGTCCGGGCATCGCCGTAATGGGGCGGGGGTTCTGCAGACAGTTGGACTCACGCGAAGACGCGAAGCCGCGAAGCGAAACGCAGCAGGGCGGTGGGCAGTGGGCAGGCGAGCCACGGACGGGAGCCGACGAGTGCTGCGATTTCCGTAGCTCGGGCTTTCCAGCCCGAGATTTGCCCTCTGCGTTTGGTGCGTCTGGAGTTCGCTGTAATGGGGCGGGGGTTCTGCAGACAGTTGGCCTCACGCGAAGACGCGAAGACGCGAAGAGAAACGCAGCATGGCGGTGGGCGGTGGGCAGGCGAGCCACGGACGGAAGCCCACGGGTGCTGCGATTTCCGTAGCTCGGGCTTTCCAGCCCGAGATCTGTCCTCTGCGTTTGGTGCGTCTGGAGCTCGCCGTGATGGGGCGGGGGCTCTGCAGACAGTTGGCATCACGCGAAGACGCGAAGACGCGAAGCGAAACGCGGCAGGGCGGTGGGCAGTGGTCGGGCGAGCCACGGACGGGAGCTCACGAGTGCTGCGATTTCCGTAGCTCGGGCTTTCCAGCCCGAGATCTGCCCTCTGCGTTTGGTGCGTCTGGAGTTCGCGGGAAAGGGGCGGGGGCTCTGCAGACAGTTGGCCTCACGCGAAGACGCAAAGACGCGAAGGAAGACGCCAAAAGGGCGGTGGGCGATTTTCGAGTACGAGTACGAGTACGAGTACCGTCCGCCAGGGCGGACTGAGTACGAGTACGAGGGGGAAAGGTGGGGCGGGGTAGTCTGTGGACGGTGGTCAGCAGGAGCCGCGACCGTCAGGGAGCGGTTACAAACACAGCACTGTCAGCCGGGTGCTGAGCCCGGCATGGACGCTGGACGCCGGACGCTGTTGAGGTTTTCGGTTGTGTTTTTTTGGGGGGGCTCACAGAGCCACCGAGGCAAAGGTCAACGACCGCCAATCTTCAGACGCTGCCTGAGGTCCGCGATCATTTGATCGAGCTGTTGCGTATCGCAGGAGGCGAACTGATCGTCGGTCCACACTGGCTGTTGCAGGAGCTGCTGCAGCAGAATGATCTGCCCGCGCAGCAAACATTGTTACAGACCTCGAGCCTCACCTCGAGCCTCACCGATCTCGATACCCGCCTGTTGAGCATACGAAATGCGCGCCTCGGCATCGCGCTGTGCTTTGAGACTGGTATCGTATGCCAACAACTGATCTGGTGTCCGAGCAATCATTTCCAGCACTTTGGCAGCTTCAGAGAATTCCTGATCGGGAAGCAGTTGAGCAATCTGCTGGCTGGTCAAATTTTCAGCATTGCAAAGAAACCAGCACCAGCGTTCGATGGCTGATGCGTTATACAGTGTCTCGGCCGTGACCTGAAGATGTTTCAGCTGCAAAAAGTGTCTTTGCAGGTCGTCGGTCAGTGTCGTTGACTGTGATTTTTCACGCAGCCGGAAATCAAGATGCAGCTGTGCGTGTTCCCGGTATAAGGCCCCCGCCAAAACACAAATGCTGATGGCAGGCCGCAAGGCATCGTAGTTCTGACCTTCTCGAAGCTGCCTGACCCAGGTTTGGGCTGAAGAAAAAACCATTCTTTGGGCCATTCCGGCCGGCAGTGACATCTGAACTTCAATATTGAGCTGCTGTGCAGTTGCATACAGACCTCACAGAACAGGGTCTGCAGACACTGTTGCAGCATGCCCAACAGACCCAGCTGCGTCCGCTGGTACTTGTACTGCCGTCTGAAACAGTTTACCGAGTTGTGTGGAGGGGAATCGCGCAGGAACTGATCACAAAACCTGAAGGGCAGGCACGACCGGCCGGTCCCCTGCCTGATACCGCAGTGTCGGTCTTCCGTTTGCCCGCACGCAATCAGGCCAAAACGGCAGAGGGAGCAGCGGTACCGGCTGTCGCCCCCTTTGACCCGGCGGCAGCCAGACAGTATCAGGAAGCCTGGGCCGAACACCTGCAGGTACCGGTCGAATACACAAACTCCATCGGCATGAAATTCCGCCTCATCCCGCCCGGCCG